>DASSUC010000411.1:0-19974 GCA_035707405.1 Micromonosporaceae bacterium
AGGCGGCGAAGATGCCCCGCATGTTCAGCGCCGAGGACCTGGACACGATGCAGCTGGTGCGGTGCGCGTTCGACCCGGGCGGGCTGGCCAACCCGGGCAAGGTGTTCCCCACCCCCCGGCTGTGCGGCGAGGTCCCCGGGCCGCGGGCCGCCGGTGACGCCGCCGAGCGGGCGGCCAGCGCGGCGGGCATCACGGCATGGTAGACGTCCTGGGTCAGCTCGCGGCGGCGTGCGGGGACGGGCATGCCCGCGCGGCCGGCCCCGGCGATGCGGTCGGTGGGGTGCCGGCGCGCTGGGTCGCCGCACCGGGCGACACCGCGCAGGTCGCCGCGGTGCTGCGGGTCGCCGCGGAGGCCGGGCTCGTGGTGGTCCCGCGCGGGGCGGGCACCAAGGCCGGCTGGGGCGCCCCTCTGTCGAGTGTGGACATCGTGCTGGAGACCGGACGGCTGTCCGGGGTGGCCGAGCACTCGCCGGGTGACCTGGTCGCCACGGTCGGCGCCGGCACGCCGCTGCGGGCGCTCGCCGCCGCGCTCGCGCCGGCCGGGCAGCGGCTCTCGCTGGAGGTGGGCTCGGGCGACGCGACCGTGGGTGGGGCACTCGCCACCGGCGAGGCCGGCCCGCTGCGGCTGCGCCACGGCGCAGGGCGCGACCTGCTGATCGGCGCCGAGCTGGTGCGCGCCGACGGCGTCGTGGCGCACTCCGGCGGCCGGGTGGTGAAGAACGTCGCAGGGTACGACGTGGGCAAGCTGCTCTGCGGCTCGTACGGCACGCTCGCTGTGCTCACCTCGGCCACGTTCCGGCTGCACCCGCTGCCCCGGGCCCGGGCCTGGGTGGGCCGGGCGGTGCGCTCGCCGGGGGAGCTGCGGGAGCTGGTCGGCGGGGTGCTGGCGGCAACGGTCGAGCCGGTCGCCGTCGAGGTGGACCTGCCCGGCGACGGTGCCGGGCCGGACGGCCTGTCCGGGACCGTCGTGGCGTTGCTGGAGGGCACGGCCGGCGGGGTGGCCAAGCGCGCGGCGGCGACCCAGGAGCTGCTCGGCCCGGGCGCGTGGGTGGTGCCGGAGCCGCCGCCATGGTGGGGTCGCTACCCGTTCGCCGCTGGCGATGTCGCGCTGAAGCTGGTCGCCCCGGTCGACGACCTGCACACCGCGCTGTCCGCGCTGTGGGACGCGGCCGGCGCCGGGGTGCCGGTGCGCGGGTCGGCCGGGACCGGCGTGGTGTTCGCCGCCCTGCCCGGCGCGACCGGGCCCGACCGCCTTTCGGCCATCCTGGACCCGGTGCGCAGCGTGCTGGCCGCCCGTGGCGGGTCCTGCGTGGTGCTCGCAGCTCCACCGTCCCTCGCCAGCGAGGTTGACCTGTGGGGTCCGGTGCCCGGGCTGGAGCTGATGCGGCGGGTCAAGGAGCAGTTCGACCCGGAGCGGCGGCTGTCGCCGGGCCGGTTTGTGGGAGGCATCTGATGGCCGGTCCGTTGCCCGGGCGGCTGGACCCCGCGCAGCTGCGGGCGCTGACCGACACGTGTGTCCACTGTGGCTTCTGCCTGCCGGCGTGCCCGACGTACCAGCTCTGGGGCGAGGAGATGGACTCACCTCGGGGCCGGATCCACCTGCTGCGGCAGCTGCTGGACGGCGCTCCGCTCACGCCGGGCGTGGTCGGCCACTTCGACGCCTGCCTGGGGTGCCTGGCGTGCGTGCCGGCCTGCCCGTCCGGGGTGCGCTACAACGAGATCATCGAGGAGACCCGGGTCGTGGTGGAGGAGTCCGCACCCCGGGGGCTCGCCGAGCGGGCGCTGCGCGCGGGGGTGTTCGCTCTTTTCCCGTACCCCCGCCGGATGCGTGCCATGCGCGGGCCGCTGCGGCTCGCGCGGCGGCTGGGGCTGGTCGACGCCGGGGCCCGGCTGCCCGGCGGGCTCGGCGCGATGGCGGCCCTGGCGCCGCCGCTGGAGCGCCCGGTGCGGCTGCCGGCCCGGGTGCGGGCCCGGCCGGGTGGGCGGCCCGGGCCTGCGCGGGCCGTGGTAGGGCTGCTCACCGGGTGCGTGCAGTCCGCTTTCTTCTCGCACGTGTCGGCGGCGACCGCGCGGGTGCTCGCGCTGGAGGGGTGCGACGTGGTGGTCCCGCGCGGGCAGGGCTGCTGCGGGGCACTGGCCCGGCACGCCGGGCGGGACGCGCTCGCGCGGCGGCAGGCGCGCCGCACGGTGGCGGCGTTCGCGCGGGCCGGGGTCGACGCGGTCGTCACCGACGTGGCCGGGTGTGGCTCGATGCTCAAGGAGTACGACACGCTGCTCGCCGACGATCCTCAGTGGAGCAGGGCGGCGCAGGAGCTGGCGGGCAAGGCGCGCGACGTCACCGAGGTGCTCGCCGGCCTGCCCCCGCTGGCGCCCCGGCACCCGCTGCCGCTGACCGTGGCCTACCACGACGCGTGCCACCTGGCGCACGGGCAGCGCGTACGGGCGCAGCCGCGGTCGCTGCTCGCCGGCATCCCGCAGCTGACGGTGGTGTCGCCTGTGGACGCTGAGACGTGCTGCGGCTCGGCCGGCGTCTACAACCTGTTCCAGCCGCAGACAGCGGCGGAGCTGGGCGACCGCAAGGCTGGGGCGCTGCTGGCGACCGGAGCCTCCGTGGTGGCGGCTGGTAACCCAGGCTGCGTGCTCCAGATAGCTGCCGCGCTCCGCCGGACCAGCACCACCCCCCTCCCCACCATCGTCCACACAGTCCAGCTCCTGGACGCCTCGCTCCGCCCGGACACCGGCCTGCCTGCGGGGACCGTCCCGCTCGCTTGAGGGCGCGGTACCTGGACGATGCGAGGTTCTGGATATCGCCTGGATGACAGGAGAGCAGCCATGAGCACGTTTGACGAAGCGGCAGCGGCTCTGGATGACCGAGACTGGTCTGGTGCCCAGATAGACGACCGGCCGCGCAGCGCGACTGTCGTGCAGTCTGTGCGGTTCTCCCGCGAGCTGACCGAGCGGCTGCTGGCCGAGGCCGCGCGACGCGGGGTCACGCCGAATGAGGCAATCCGTAACCTGGTCGAGGCTGGCCTATCGGAAGTAGACGAGTCCGCCAGTAAACCTCGCGGATGCGCGCCGCGCGTTATCGATGCCCCTGTGCGACGACTAGCCTGATCGAGTTCTGAGAGCGACGCTGAGCTAAGATCTGCCGCCCTGCGCCGGGTCGCCGCCGTCAGGCGGTGGAGAGGTTAGTGGAGGCGGCTACCGCGCGGAGGATTCGCGCACCTCACACGCTTTCGAGGTCTGCGCTCCAGTGTCCGGCACCATCCGTGACCTGCGCCAGACTCCTGTCGGCGTTCACCCACGGACGGCACCGCACTCCAGCTAACGAGACCACAGCTGAGACCACGGCGAAGGTGATTCGATTGCGTGGCGCGAGCCCGCCCTGGCGATCTACCTCCGCACTGCTAGTTGGTCTCGGAAGGCGCGGCGGGCGCTTGCGGTAGAGCAGCTCCAACACCGGCCGCGCGATGTCAAGCTGATAGTTCTGACAACCCACCCGCGCCCCGCGCCGGATACCGGCGGCCTGGTGTGTCCTCGCGCGGGCCGAGGCAGCGGCTGGTCACGCGCACCAGCGAGCGCGGACAGAGGTCTGCGCCCCTCCCCGGTGCATCCCTGTGCCGGCGGTTCAACGTCGCCTCAACACCTCGGTTCATGGGCCGCCCCCTCCGGCGCTCGGCGGCGAAGGGTCGAGGCCGCTCTCCGCTACAGATAGCAGTTGTCAAGTTCCCGATGCTGGTCTTGCTTGAGCGTGACCAGGAACACATCCTGTTATCGACAATGACTCGTGTCGGAGGCGACATGGACGGGCTCAACATCTACCTGGCGCTTGGCATCGTATTCCTTCTCGCGGCCGCCTTAGGCGAAGTTGAGGCGCTCGGAGTCAAGATTCCGCCGTTGAAGAGTCGGCCAATCAGGATACTGCTTGCAGTTTTGGGCGCGGTACTCATCGTTGCTGCGTTCATCGCACCGCTGCCGGGCACTGCCGCCACGGAACGCAAGGAGCGACGGGCGGCGTACCAGAGGCAGGTTCTTGCGGCGTGCGCCGCCATCTCTGCTACACGAGCGACAGGGGACAACGCGCTGCGGGTGGACAGGCAGGGCAGAATGCTGCGTGACCAGATGGTGACGCTTCTAGGGCAACAACTGGCTCAGAACGAGGAGACCATGCGTCAGCTCTGGTCGCGCGAGGTGCCCAAGGACCTGCGCACGGAACGAAACGAGGCCAAAGCGGCATGGGAGGCGTCCATGGTGCTTGCCCGGCAATTCCTCAGCGAGTTGCGTGAGTTTCCTGACGCCGTGACGCAGGAGCAGTTGGACAGGCTGTCGGCCAGGCTTATGGTCGAGGGAGGCTCCGGAGCGTGGGCACGATTTCGTAGCGCAATGTCGCGACTGGCTGGCGAAACCTGCAAGCTGCCGGCCTGACCGACGCGCGACCCCACCGAGTTGGAGATCCGCCGGTACTGGCGGGCGCAACGCGGGGTCCTGCGCGCCAATGAGTGCCTATCTCGGGCTTGCCCCCGGCGCTACTGGCCGCCTGCCGACCGGCCGAGCCGGCACCGACGGCGGCGCCGGTCCGGCTGACCCCACATGGGGCATCGACGTAACGCGGCGCTGGTGTAGCTTGGTCTGGCGCGTGTGCCGGTGGCCGACCAACCGACTCAGAGCATGTCGTCACTCGGTTAGCCCGCGTCGGACCCCCGACCATCGACATGGACTGGGCGGCTCGTGGACGGCAGGATCGGTATTGATCGAAGGTATCGAATACGATGAGGCGATTGTCGCCTTCGTGAGTGCATGTTATTCGGTCAACGTGGGCTTCGCCGAGTTCGTCCTAGGCCGGAAGTACAAACGTCTAACCGGCAAGGTCGCGTTGACCGACGACACAACGAACACGACGCCGATGCCATTCGTCATCGTGCTGGACGGCAAGGCCCAAGGACGGAAGAATGTCACTACGACGCAATTGGAAATCAATGTGGATCTTAACGGCGTCAACAGGATCCGCTTCGAACTCACGCAGACCGGCGTTCGCAGTTACTGCAGGGGGGGTCGGGCAAGGTGGCTTTCGTAGGGCTAGTGGCCCAACCTTAACGATAGTGCAACGACAACGCAACCAGCGCGCTTTCCAAGCGAGTGTACTACCATTCATCTCCGCTCGTGGGCGTCCTTTCCGTCTCGCGTGTGAATCGCCGCGAACGCGGTTGCATAGTTGCGGACACAAGCGAACGAGACGGCAACTGAGACAGTGCCTACACGGGATCTTGGCGCGGCTAAGCGGAATGGATAGCGTCCAGCTGCGAGGATATCTTTAAGTATGGTCAGAGTTCGACGCCTGGTATCTACTTGCGGGAAGGGTCAATGGGCTGAAGCGCAGACTGGGCAGAGTTTCAAACCCCGGCCAGAAGCCTCCGGGCAAACCCCGGCCTACGTCAGCCATGATCCGGCTTCATTTCCGGCGGTCGCGGGAAGGGCTGGGTCGGCTTCCGTCGTCTGGTGGTTGGTTAGCTGGACCAGCTGAGAAGCGACTCGCCCGAGCTGACGTACTGCCTCGACCGAGAACAGGTACAGGTGGGGTTCGTCGTCCCCATCGCTGGTCAGCTCGGCCGCCAACATCAGGGGCTTGCCGGGTGGCTGCCACAGGTAGACGACGGCGCAGGCGTGCCCTGCGCGATCCTGCTTGACGGTTGTGATGTCGCTGCTGTGCGGTACCTGCGGCGGGTGGGAGCGGGTACACCAGGTCGGATGGCCCCCGCCCGGCTCGCTTGGCAGCCGGCGGAGACCGACGCGGGTCGTCTCGGAGGTGATGTCCGTGGCTCCCAGCGCGGCCCGTACCGCAGTGACGTCGCGGGCCTGTTCGTCGACCATGTCGGCGTATCGGTCGAGGACGGTCGTGGCGGTCTGGCCGCTGTGGGCGCAGTCGGCCAGTACGCCGTCGTAGAGTTCTTGCTGCTCAGGGGTGAGCAGGTCGCGGGGGTTGGTGGCTAGGTCAGTGGGCACCATCGGGTTCCCTTCAGGCAGCAGGGAGCTGGTCCATATGTCTGAGGTGCTAGGGCTGAGCTGGCTGTCCGGGATCTTCTCGGCGGGCAGCAGCGGGAGGGACAGCGGCGGCGTACTCCTGGGCGGCGTTGAGCAAGTCGCAGGTGCCGTCATCACGGCACCGCCCGCAGCGGCCTGGCCGGTACGTGGCGGCCGGGCTGTCCCGGACCACCAGATCCCGCCAGCGTGCGTGCGGGTCCGGTACCGTCGTTGTCTCCCGCTTGACGGCATGCATGCGCAGGACCTGCGAGGCGCCCCAAGCGACTAGGCTCACAGCCATCTTCTCACCGTCCACTGTGATCACTCATGAACCGGTTCCCAACACGGGCCCACACATCGGCGCTGCCCCGGCTGTGCTGTGGCATGCCCCGGACGGTTTTCCGCCCGTATCCGCAGCGCCGCGCGGGACTCTGCTTCGGTCGCGGGCCACGTTTAGCCAACCGCGTGTCACTGCCGGTGGGTAGGCTGTCAAGCGCTGTGAACCGGTGAACGCGGTGAAAGATCATCTAGCGGGCAGGTACCCGGATGGCGCACAAGCGCAACAGCAACACCCGGCTTGGGGCGGTGATCGCCCAAGCTGGCCTGTCGCACGCCCAGGTCGCCAGGGCCTTCGTCCGCGTGGCGCTGGAGGCCGGTGCCCACGAGTTTGCCGGGGTCGGCCGTTCGCATGTCTCGCATTGGGTCGGTGGCTCCAAGCCATCCGGCAGGGCGCCGTCCGTGCTGTGTGAGGCGCTGTCGCGCTGCCTGGGCCGACCGGTCACGCTCAACGAAGTCGGGCTGGCGACCGAGGCGGCGCCGTCTCTCGGCGTCCCAGACTGGAACGTCGATACGCTGACCGTGCTGGCGGATCTCGGGAGGGCCAACATGGATGTGGAGCGCAGGCATCTGCTAGGAGCCGCCGCCTACTCCATGGCTGCCCTTGCCCTGCCCGGTGAGCAGTGGTGGACGCAGATGGCCAGCCAAGGTCGCGCCCGCAGCACAGCCGCAGTATGCCGAGTCGGCCGGGCCGACATCGCGGCCGTCCGCGACATGACCAGCATGTTCTCCCAGATCGACCAACGTCGTGGCGGCGGTCATGCCCGTACGACCGTGGTGCAGTACCTCACCGCGGACGTGGCCGGCTACCTACGCGGACGCTTCCCCGATGACCAGGTGCGCCGCGAGATGTTCACTGCGGCCAGCGAACTGGCCTACCTGTCGGGCTGGATGGCCTTCGACAACGCCGAGCACGCCACCGCCCAACAGTTCTTCACCACCGCCATGAAGCTCGCCGCCGAGGCCGACGACCCCCCGATGGCCGGTCACGTACTACGGGCCATGGCGCACCAGGCCGTAGACCTCGGCCACCCCCGGCAGGCGCTGGACCTGGCCGCCGCCTCCATGCAGAGCCGGCGGTACGCCCTGGCCACGCCCCGGGAACGCGCGTTGTTCGGGGTTGTCCACGCCCGCGCGTTGGCTGCAACCGATCAGAAACGCGCCGCCGCGGCCGCGCTGGTCCACGCCGAGGATGACCTAGCCGCTGCGAAGCCCGGCGACGAGGAGCCGAACCGGGTGTTCTTCTTCGGCGAGGCCAGCCTGGCCCACCAGACAGCCTGCACCCTGCGTGACACCGGAGACCTCGCCGGCGCGGAGCGCCAGTTCCGCCGCAGTGTGCGTACCCGCAAAGCGGCGACGTTCACCCGCACCCACGCCGTAACCCTGGGATACCTCGGGGCCGTACAGGCGCGTCAAGGAAGCATTGAGGAAGCGTGCGCGACCTGGTCACGCGCGCTGGACGCGATGGATGGCGTGCGCTCGGGGCGTACCCGTCAGGTCGCGGTCGACATGCGCTCGGTCCTGTCGCCGTTCCGGCAACGCGGCATCCGTGCCGTGGCCGAGCTGGACGCCAGAGCCGCGAGCTACCTACGGGAGTAGCCCGGAGCCGCCGCGAGCCACCCCGCGGCTGAGCATGCCCGACACGGGTTGGTTCGAACGAAGGTCCGGCAACGAGGGAGAGGAACCGTGACAGGAGAGTCGTTCGAGGTCGTGCCGGTCGCGTACGTCGTCGGCGGGCGCATCCAGCCGACCGACGACTACTGGGGTGGAACCCGTTCGATCATCCGGATCGAAGGTGACCGCTTCACCACCGACGCGACGATGGGTCTCGACGAGTTCTCCCATCTCGAGGTCGTCTTCCGGTTCCATCTCACCGACCCGGCCGATCTGCACCTCGGCGCACGCCGCTCCCGGGACAACCCGGACTGGCCCGAGGTGGGCATCTTCGGCCATCGCAACATGCGGCGGGTCAACTGGCTCGGCGTCTCCCGCTGCCGCCTGCTCAAGGTAGACGGACTCGACCTGCATGTAGAAGACCTTGACGCCGTGGATGGGACTCCCGTGCTCGACATCAAACCGTGGTTCGCCGAGATGGGACCGCGCGGCGAGATCAGGCAGGCGAGGTGGTCGGTCGAGATGCTCCGCGACTACTACGCCCGTACGCCGAACGCGTAGGCCCCGCGCGAGTTACCCACGTGCTACTGGCTGGCGCAAGGCCACTGGGCTGTGTCTACCCGGTCTCGCAGCCGATCCCGTCGTCGTCGGCGTCGAACCGGTGCGGGTCCGGCGCGAGCACCGTGAACCTCCGGTAGGGAATGTCTGGGCAGTCCAGGTCTGGCGGTGCCGGGCGGATGCAGACCGTTGGGTACGCCGGGTCGCAGCTGGTCCGCGGCGGCTGTGTGGTGGTGCGGGCTGGGCTCGGCCGGCGGGTGGTCACGCTCGGCTTCGGCGCGGCACTGGTCACCGGTGGCTGGGGCGCGGCGGTGGTGGTCCGGGGCGCGGCGGTCGTTGCGGGGGGCGCCGGAGTCGGGGAGATGTCGGTCGGGTCCTCCGCCACAGCGGCGGGTCCTGGAGTTTCGTCGGTGTCGTCGACGAGGGAACCGATAACGCCGAAACACAGGCACAGCGCGACGACACCGGCGAGAACTGAGCCGAGGATCACCCATAACGAGCTCCGGCGGCGTGGTGTGGGAGGTGGCTGCCAATACTGCGGCGGGGCCTCCGCGTGGCCGTGGACGTACGGTGGCAGGCCGTGAGGGTTGGGCGTGGTCACCCACCTAGGGTGCGTGGGATGCGAGCCGGAATGGCATGGGCTTTGGTGCCGGGCTTACCGGCCCTTTGGTGTCGGGCCTGAGCCCGCCGCGCTTCCAGCCACACCGCACGGCTATCGGATACACCGATGGGGTCGGCGAAAGCAACCGGAGGTTGTGGCATCCATAACCTTACTGTCTCTGCGCGTATCGGAATAACGGTGGTGGCTGTTCGGCCCGCCGTGAGGAACGGCAGGTGGGACCCGGGTGGATCTGGTGTCCGACCTGGCCCCAATGCTGTCGGAGTGGCCGGTTTTGAAACGACGGTCTCTTCATGGCCCAGCCGCCGGGTGGCCGCCGAAACTGACGTTATCCGACAGTTGGTGGCGGTCAACCGGCGGTACCGTCCAGGCGTCGTAGTCGTAGCCAACCACTGGTCAATGCGGATCGCTACTGGTCAGTGGCGACCAACCGGAACGGAGGCCATCGTGCGACGGTTTCTCGTTGGGCCCGTCATCGTGGCGCTCTGGGGTGCCGCGGTAACCCTGTCTACGTTGTCCGCCCCAGCCTTGGCACAATGCCACGTAGACTAATTTGATCTTGGTGGCCGCCAAGGGAGCCAACATCCGACTGACCTGCAAGAACGCACCAGGTGCACTCGTAGACACCGCCTCCACGCCCGCCAGCCCCGCCGACGAAGAGCCAGGTCACAGCCTTGATCAACTTAGGCTACGTGGCATTGAGCCTTGGCAGCCACCGATCCAACACCGACCACCGCGGTCTCACCGGCCGCGACCAGCACACCGATCATGCAGCAGACCAATGAGCCGACGACCGGGCCGTCGGCCAGCATCGACGTCACGAGTGGGCTCATCCGGACGAATGTGCAAGCGGTCGTCGACCCGATCGCCGTCAAGGTGGGCGACGGTGTACGCGTACGGGTCGGCATGCGCAACGCCGGTCCACGTACGGTCAGCACGCCGGGCCGTGCTGCTGTCATGTTCCAGCTGTATGTAGTTGGTTCTTCACAAGGTGTCTGGGTCCGGTCGCTCGGTGGATGCCAGTTCGTTCCTGAGAGTCCTCCGCAGGGAAACCCTCCGATCATCGACGTCCCCGTGGGGTTCTTCGCCTGTGAGTCGGGAAGCACGTTGCGGGTTGGTGAGACATTCTGGCAGTCCTTCATCTTCCCCAACCTGGACGCCTTCGAATCCGACCCCCGGTACGGGTACGGCGTACGAATCTCTGGTGGTGGACCTCTCGTCGATGACCTGGTCCCCAGCGACAACCACAAAGACGTCAAGGTCCGCCTGGGAAACGCCAGCCAGGGACTACCGGTGACTGGCGGCTTTCCAATCTCGGTGGCGGCCGGCGGCCTCGGCCTGATCCTGGCCGGCGCCGTTATCATCTGGACGACCCGGCGACGCCGTCTCGCCAGTGGTACGCACGCTTGGGAACCGTGTTGAGCGGCCTACAAAGTCACACACCCCGCACCATCCATCATCGATCAACAACACGGGCCGTAACGCATGTTCGTCGCGCCTGCCACCTTCCTCAGTCTTGGTGAGTGTCGTCGGCGTACCAGGCGGCGGTGCGTCGTAGCTCGCCGTACTCCAAGCGAGCTGCGACACCCTCGATGAACGTGTCGCGCAACCGGTCGGCCCCGGCCGCCGCCACCCGGACCGCCTCCCGGTCCGCCTCGTACGCTGCCCGGAAGTCACCGGCCCGCAGGTTCGCCAGCGCTCGCAGCCGGGGCACCTCGGCCGGCCCGAGCGTGTCTGGAGTGACCTCTACCGTCTCAAGCAGCTCCAGAGCCTCGCCCGGCTGCCCGTTACCGATAGCCAAACACACCTGTCCGAGCGCTCGCAGCTCCCGGGAGCGCTGGGCTTCGCCGCCCTGGCGGAGCACGGCACACGCGTCAACGTCGAGCCGGTGTCCGAGAGCGGCGAGGCGGGCGACGGCGTACCCGTACGCGGCCAGGCCGCTGGGGCGGATCAGGCCTAGTTGGCCGTTGTGCTCGTGCCGGGCGAGATCGGCGGCGACCGCCCCCAGCACCCGGACGCACCCTTCGGCGTCGCCGTGATGGTCGAGGGAGGTGGCGTTGCGTACCCGGATGCCCGGAGCGGCGAGCATCTCCTCCGGCAGGCCGACGGCGGCCGCAAGGGTGCGGGCCCGCTCGATGGCGCTCACCGCGTGGCCGTGGAAGCCAATGTAGGAGTAGACCATCGCAAGGTCGTGCCAGCCCCACGGGGTGGCCGGGTCGGTGGGGTCGGCCTGCTGCATCGCCCGGGCGCTGCGTACCAAGTGGACAACGGCGCTCTCCAGCGCGTCGTGGCGGTAGGCAGCCAGCGCCGCTAGGGCGTTGAGGTGCCCGTGCAGGTATGGCTCGCGCAGGCCACGCACTGCGTCCAAGCCGGCTCGGACCACCTCGCGGTACTCCTCCGGACGCCCCAGATTGAGCAGGGCAGCGGAGCTGAGGACGAAGGCTTGCCCCCGCTCAGCCGGGTCCGATGTGGAGGCGGCGACCCATTGGCAAAGCGCCCCGGCCTCGGCTGGCCGGTCGGTGACCAGCAAGTAACCGGCTGCGCCAATAGCGGTCCGATACAGGTCGGGGTGGGTGCCGGCAGTCGCGTGCAGAGCAAGCAAGTGAGGCAGCAGGGCTGCCCATCGCGGCCAGTGCACCGGGTTGAGTCCGTTGTCGGGCTGCGCGGCGGCAATGACCTGTTCGGCGCGACCGCGCTGGTCGGCCCGCTGCTCGGGGATGAGCTGGTCACGCAGGATGGCTTGGGTCAGCCGGTGCAGCCGCAGCCCGTTCTCGTCGAGGGTGGCCAGCCCGTAGCGGCCCAGCCGCCCCACCGCGTGCCGCAGCGACCACAGCGAACCAGCGATAGCAGCCAGCGGTTCGGGCAGCACCCCGTCCGGGGCCGTGGTGAAAACCTCAACCGGGACGGGTTCGGGGGCCAGGAACGCGCATAGCCGCAGCATCTGCACCGCGGCTGGGTCCTCCTCGCCCAGCCGGTCCACCGAGACCCGCACCGCAGCGGCCAGCGGCACCCGGTACCCCGGCGGGGTGCCGTCGGTCAGTACCTGCCCGGCCTGGGCTGTCAGGGCCCGCCGGTACTCGCCTGCTGGCATGCTGGTCTCGGCGAGCACCCCACCGGCCTGAGCCACTGCCAGCGGCAGGTCTCCCAGCACCCCAGCCAACCCGTCGGCGTCGGTGTCGGTAAGGGTCGGGGCCAGCCGACGTAGCAGCCTCACAGACTCCCCCCGGGCAAACACATCCACCTTCACCGGCGCTGCGACCATGCGCCAGGCGGGGTTACGGGAGGTCACCACCACATGTCCCGGGCCTTGCGGCAGCCACGGCTGCACATCGACCGGCCGGTCGGCGTTGTCGAACACCACCAGCCACCCGGTACCCGTACGCAACCGCCGCTGCGCCTCAGCTACCGCCACCGGGGTCTCGGTACCGGTCACAACCCAGCCCGCCGCGACCGCCAGCCCGCCCATCTGCTCACCGACCAACCCGACCTGCTCAGCATCGATCCACCACACCAGCTCATAGCCGTTGGCGAACCGGTGCGCGTACTCCACCGCCAGGCTGGTCTTGCCCACCCCACCCATGCCGTGCAGCGCCTGCACCACCACCGGCCCGCCACCTGCTTCCAGCCGCTCCCGCAACGCCAGCAGCAGCCCGTCCCGGCCGGTAAACGACGCCACCCGCGCTGGGACGTTCCACACCTCCGGCAGCACCCCCGGCAACCGCGGACCAACAGATCCACCAGCAAGAGCGACATGTTCACCCGGGAAGACCGGCTCCCGGTCCGGCCCGCGGACGCCGCCCACTGCCTCCAGCAGCACCCGCGTGGCCTGCTCAGCATCCAACCCGTACAACTCGCGGTAGATTACCGGGCGCAGCAGCGCAGGCGGAGTGACCGGCTCGATCTTCAACGGCACCAGCCGCTTACGCATCGCCAACAGCGCCGTCCACTCCTCGGTGGTCCACCGCTCCCGCTCGAAGTACGCCTCGGAGAGCAACGCCACTACCTGCTCGGCGCGCTCCAACGCCTCGTTCATCCGCAGCTGTGCGTTGTCACCGGCATCCCAGTCCCAGCGGTCAAACTCAGTGTGGTAACCGGCGGCGCGCAGCTGCCAGGTCACCCACTCCGCCCAGGCCCGGTCCCGCCCGGCGTAGGAGATGAACACCCTGTCCCGGCCGGGACCATCCGCAACGCTCACGCTGGCAGCATCACCGGCCACGCAAGGAAACTCCATCGCATGAGTGTCAAACACCCGACTCCACCCGGCTCCGCCAGGTACGCGAGCCACCATCGAGGCGCACGGATAGGGGATCAGACCGTCTCAGGTCTCGTCTCGTTCGGACTGTCCGCCGTCATCCGCCAGTCGAGCACTCCGCAGCTCAGGGGCATCCCTGGTCAGAGCCGTCACCGAGGCACAGACTTCAAAAGCGTGTGAGTGCAGCCAATGTAGTTGACTCCGGAGAACCATTCAAATGGTTCAGGTACGGATTAGCCTCAGTGGCATAATCGCCATGGAAACGACCAGCGGCCGATAACTGGGCCTATGTTCAGATGTCGCAAACTGGAAAGCTTGTCCGTCGCCGGCAGCTGCCGTACGCCGGTGGCCGGCAGTCGTATCAGTGTGCTTGCCAGGCGGTGAGCAGCTCGGCTGGGCCGTAGGACGCGGTGAGGCCGGTCGCGGTGACCCCGCTCCGGCTGACCGCGACCAGCGCAAGCGGATCGTCGGTGAGCGCGGCCCGGTGCTTCTGGAGCACCGCGAGATCATGGCTGTCGAACGGCGAGCGTTCCAGCCACTTGATGGAGCCGAGAAAGTACACGTCCCTGGCGATGGGTTCCCGGTCCGCGCCGACGACGTCGATCTCGATCGTGCTTGACCGGTTCCAGTACGCGCCCACAGCCGGGGCCGCCGGCAGCATCCCGTCCGGGAGCAGGCGGGCGAGGGACTCCCGGAGCAGCGGCTCGACCGCCCGGCCGCGCCACGCCGTCCACCCGTCACGGACCCGCCGCAGGGTGAGGTCACCGCGCAGGCGCTCGATCTCGTGTAGAAACGGGCCGATGAACCGCAGCCAGAACCGCAGGTACGGATCGGCGACCCGGTAGCGGCGCTCCTTGGACGGGCGGGTCCAGATCGGCAGCTCCCCAACCACGATCCGCTTGGCAGCCAGCACCTCGATCGAACGGGTCAGGCTCGCGTGGGTGATCCCGCCGGCCGCACGGGCAATATTCGTAAATGTCCGCTCACCACTGCCGATCGCGGAGAGCACGTCGCGCGCGTTCGCCGGGCCGGAAAACTCTGCCGCCAGCGATCGCTCGGCGGAGACCAGCACCGCCGACACCGGGTTGGTCAGCTCCGCTTCCAGGAACGTCCACAGGTCGTCGCCCGGCCGCCAGGCCGCGCAGAGCAACGGCAACCCACCGGTGACCAGCGCCGCGTCGAACGCCGCGGCGGGCTCCAGCTGCAGCATCTGCCCGACCTCGGCCGGGTTGAGCGGGCCGAGAACCATTTCTTGCCCGCGCTGGTGGAACGGCCGCCCGTACGAGCCCAACGCCTCCATCATCGACAGGTCCGAGCCGACCAACACCAGCAGCACCGGCCGGCGGCTCAGCTCGCGGTCCCAGGCGCGCTGTAGCACACCCTCGAACGCATCGACGCGGTCCATCAGGTAGGGCACCTCGTCGACCACCACAACGCTGGGCCGGTCAACGGGCAGGATCCCGGCCAGCTGCCGCAGCGCCGCACTCCAGTTCCCGGGCACCGCGTCGGCGAACACTCCCCGGTCCGGCAACGTGGACACAGCGACCGCCTCCTGCAACGCCTCCAGCTCGGCCTCGGCCGACGCGCCGGCCGCGGTAAAGAACACAGCAGGCACGTCCGCCCGGTCCACGAACGCCTCCACCAGGCTCGACTTGCCAATCCGGCGGCGCCCGCGGATGAGCAGGCACCGCCCCGGCCGCGAGGACCCAACCTCGGACGTCACCACCCGCAACAGCGTGCTGAGCGTGTCCAGCTCCCGCTCTCGTCCGACGAACGCGACCATCCCCGCCCTCCAACAACCGGAGCGATAGTATCCAGCAAGATACTATCGGAAAAGATAGTATCTTGCTGGATACCTACCGTTGGCGAGAGCCTGCGCCGGGCGCCCCCTCCCGGATGACGGTGCGACACTGCCGCGGTGGTGTCGACGATCCTTCAGACCGCGGTGTACATCTTGTCGCCGGACCGCACCCAGGTCCTGCTGATGCACCGCAACAAGCGGCAGGAGGACATCCATTTCGGGAAGTACCTGAGCATCGGCGGTCACGTTGATCCTGGTGAGGACGTACTCACCGGCGCCCGCCGGGAGGTCCGTGAGGAGTCCGGCCTCACCGTCACCGACCTGACCCTGCGCGGAACGGTGCTGTGGACCGGCTTCGGCCCCAACCGCCTTGACTATCTCTGCTTCGTCTTCCGTGCCGACACCTTTGCGGGCACACCTCACGGTGGCAACGGCGAAGGCTCGCTGGAGTGGGTGCCGGTCGACAACCTCACCAGCCGGCCGATGTGGGCCAGCGACCATCACTGGCTGCCGATGGTCTTCGACGAGTCGTCGAAGCCGTTCTACGGCGTCATGCCCTACGACGGCCGCGAGATGATCAGCTGGTCCTTCCAGCGTTGACCGCCTCCGCTCCAAAGCGGTGAACAGCGGCTCAGGCGGCCTCGGCCAGGCCGGGCGCCGCGGGCTCGTTGCGCAGCACCAGGATCGCGATGTCGTCGCGCGGCGGCTCGTGCGAGAAGCCCAGCGTGGCGGCGCGCAGCCGGGCGGCGACCACGTCTGCCGAGTAGCCGGCGAGCCGCCCGCTGACCGCCCGCAGCCGCTCGGTGCCGAACAGCTCCCCGCGCCGCCGCCGCTCGGTGACCCCGTCGGTGTAGAAGACCAGCGCGTCGCCCGGGCCCAGGGTCACCTGCGCCGCTGGCGCGGTCACCCGTTGCAGCAGGCCGATGGCGGTGCCGGTGGAGCCGACGAGCGCGGTGCCCCCGTCCTCGTGCACCAGCACCGGCAGGTCGTGCCCTGCCAGGTGCAGGGTGATGGAGACCCGACCGGTGCCGGTGACCTCCATCGCGGCCAGGGCGAGCGTGCAGTACCGGCCGCCGCCGCGCTCGAAGAGCGTGTCGTTCAGCGTGTCCAGGATGGCGTTGAGCGGGCGGCCCTCGCGGACGAGCACCCGGATCGCCTCGCGCACCAGGCCGGTCACTGTCGCCGCATACACGCCCTTGCCGGAGACGTCGCCGATGACCAGCAGCCAGCGCCCGTCCGGCATCGGCGCCACGTCGTAGAAGTCCCCGCCCACCTCGATGTCGTCGCCGGTCGGCACGTACTCGGCACCGAGCTCGACCCCGTCGATCTCCGGCAGGGTCGGTGGGAGGAGCGACTGCTGCAGCGTGTGGGCCACGGTCCGCCGCTCCGCGTGGATGCGTGCGTTGTCCAGCGCCAGCGCGGCCCGGCGCGCCACGTCGGCGATGACGGCCAGCTCGGCCGGGTCCTGGCGGTGGTCGGCGTGGCGGCCGATGGCGAGCACCCCGAGCCGCTGGCCCCGGGCGATGAGCGGCAGCGCGAAGCCCTCCGCCGGCGGGGTCAGCGGAAGGTGGGTGCCGGCCTGCAGGACCTCGTGGAGCCGGGCCAGCGGCTGGTCCGGGCCGTCGGCGGCGAGCAGCTCCAGCAGCTCCGGCAGGGCGGTCTCGTCGGCGTGGGTGGCGGCGGCCAGGGTCAGCTGCCCCCACGCGTCGGCCGAGTGCACCGCGGCCCACCCGCCGAGGCGGGGCACCACCAGCCGCGGCACCAGGGCGAGGGTGAGCTCGACGTCGAGGGACTGGGCGAGCAGCTCGCTCACCTCGGCCAGGAAGGTCAGCCAGGCCTGGCGGCGCAGGTCGGTGTGGCGCAGCCGCTCGTTCTCCAGGGTGAGGCCGAGCCGCTCGGCCGCGACCTGGCCGAGCGGGCGCAGGTACGCGATGCCGGGCGGGGCGCAGACCACCAGCTCGCCGGACCACGGCCGGCTCACCGGCAGCGGCAGGGTGACCGTGTCCGCGCCGGGCTGCACGGCCAGGCCGAACCGGGCGATGACCGAGGCGCCGGAGCCGTCCCCCCGGTCCAGCCGGACCACGCCGCCGACCGCTCCCACCCGCTCGGCCAGGCACCGCAGCAGGTCCTCGGCGAAGTGCGTGCCGACGTTGGTCTCGTACGCCGTGGGTTGGATCGACAGCAGTGCGTGCAGCGCGGCCAGGCCCGAGTCCGGCGCGCCGGGCCTGGCCCGGCCGGGCAGCCCGGGCCGGTCCAGGCGGAACCAGACGCCCTTGCCCTTCGGGTGGTGGCTGGTGCCCCAGGCGCTGGCGAAGTGGTCCACCAGCAGCAGGCCCCGGCCGCGCTCGGCGAGCTGGCTGGGCGGCATCTGGTTGCGGACGGTCTCGGTGTCGATGATCCCGGGGTGGTGGTCGCAGACGGTCACGGTGAGCCCGGTCTCGTCCGCCACGACCTCGATGTCCAGGTCGGTGCCGGCGTGCACCACGACGTTGGTGGCCAGCTCGGTGGTGAGCAGCAGCGCCTCGTCCAGCAGCTCGGTCAGGTGGGCCTCGACCAGCACCGACCGGATGATCGACCGTGCCATGGCCGGCGTACGGCGGTCCGCCGGCAGCCGGGTGCGGCGGATGTGCTGGTGCGGGGGTGCCCCGCTGTCCAGGCCGGCGTCGGTTGGCACGAGAGCAGTCTCCATCGAAAGGCCCCCTCCTTCCAACTGCGCGCCAGCCACACGCCGAGCGAGGTGCCGGCTAAAGGCTCACCGTGCGGCTCGCATCTGCCCCGCCCATCAGGCAATGATGGGTGCGCCGCCCGGTCCCGGGCGGGCCGGCGCCCGCGAGCGTGCGGGCCCGCGACACCTGCGAGGTTTCGATGACGCTGGACCAGATCGAGGCCGCATCGGCCGGCCTGTCCGACCCCCGGGACGAGGCGCTGCGCGAGCTCGCCGAGGCGCTGCGCCGGGTCCGTCAAGGAGACCTCAAGGTACGGCTCGCGCGCCGGGCCGGGTTGGCCGGCGAGGTCGCCGACGCGTTCAACGACGTGGTGGCGCTCCAGGAACGGCGTAACCGGGAGTTCATCCGGATCAGCCGGGTGGTCGGCCGGGAAGGCCGGATGACCGAGCGGCTGGACGACGAGAGCTTCGAGGGCGCGTGGCGGGAGGGCCTGCGCGCGGTCAACAGCCTGATCGACGACCTCGGGCGGCCGACCACCGAGATCGCCCGGGTGATCGTGGCGGTGGCCGAGGGCGACCTGTCCCAGCAGATGGCCCTGGAGATGGAGGGCCGCCCGCTGCGCGGGGAGTTCCTCACCATCGGCCGGACCGTGAACAAGATGGTCGACCAGCTCTCCAGCTTCGCCAGCGAGGTGACCCGGGTGGCCCGCGAGGTGGGCACCGAGGGCAAGCTGGGCGGCCAGGCGGACGTACGGGGCGTGGCCGGCACCTGGCGGGACCTGACCGACAACGTCAACTTCATGGCGTCCAACCTGACCAACCAGGTGCGGTCGATCTCCCAGGTGACCACGGCGATCGCCCACGGCGACCTGTCCCAGAAGATCACCGTGTCGGCGAAGGGCGAGGTCGCCGAGCTGTCCCACACGATCAACTCGCTCACCGACACGCTGCGCGTCTTTGCCGAGCAGGTGACCCGGGTGGCCCGTGAGGTGGGCACCGAGGGCAAGCTGGGCGGCCAGGCCGAGGTGCCGAACGTGGCCGGCACCTGGAAGGACCTGACCGACGCGGTGAACTACATGGCGTCCAACCTGACCGCGCAGGTGCGCAACATCGCCCAGGTGGCGACCGCGGTGGCCTCCGGTGACCTGTCGCAGAAGATCACGGTGGCCGCGCAGGGCGAGATCCTGGAGCTCAAGGATGTCGTCAACACGATGGTGGACCAGCTCTCGTCGTTCGCCGACGAGGTGACCCGGGTGGCCCGCGAGGTGGGCTCGGAGGGCAAGCTCGGCGGGCAGGCGCAGGTGCGCGGGGTGGCCGGCACCTGGCGGGACCTGACCGAGAACGTCAACCAGCTCGCCGGCAACCTGACCGCGCAGGTGCGCAACATCGCCCAGGTCACCACGGCGGTGGCGAAGGGTGACCTGTCGCAGAAGATCACGGTGGACGCGCAGGGCGAGATCCTGGCCCTCAAGAACACCGTGAACACGATGGTGGACCAGCTCTCGTCGTTCGCGGACGAGGTGACCCGGGTGGCCCGCGAGGTGGGCACCGAGGGCAAGCTGGGCGGCCAGGCGCAGGTGCGGGGCGTGGCCGGCACCTGGCGGGACCTGACCGACAACGTCAACTTCATGGCCTCCAACCTGACCGGGCAGGTGCGCAACATCGCCCAGGTGACCACGGCGGTGGCCAGGGGTGACCTGTCGCAGAAGATCACGGTGGACGCGCACGGGGAGATCCTGGAGCTGAAGAACACCGTGAACACGATGGTGGACCAGCTCTCGTCGTTCGCCGACGAGGTGACCCGGGTCGCCAGCGAGGTGGGGTCGCAGGGCAAGCTCGGCGGGCAGGCCCAGGTGAGGGGGGTCTCCGGCACCTGGCGGGACCTGACCGAGAACGTCAACCAGCTCGCCTCGACGCTCACCACCCAGCTGCGCACCATCGCCCAGGTGTCCACCGCGGTGACCCGCGGCGACCTGACCCAGCGCATCGCGGTCGAGGCGCAGGGCGAGGTGGCCGAGCTCAAGGACAACATCAACCAGATGATCGTCACCCTGCGGGAGACCACCAAGAAGAACGCGGAGCAGGGCTGGCTCGACTCGAACCTGGCCCGT
>DASSUC010000412.1:0-14499 GCA_035707405.1 Micromonosporaceae bacterium
CATGAACGGGTCGTAGCGGCTGGCGAAGAAGGCGTGCGTGAACACGTACCGGTCCGGCGGGAGGGTGTTCAGCAGCGGCATCCCGCCCAGCTGCGTCCACATCATCACGCCGGCCGCGAGCCCGCTGGCCAGCACCACGACCGGAACGAGAAGCTCAAGCACAGGATCTCCAAGAATGTGTGTTCTCGTGGTCCTCAGCCGGCGACGGCGTGGCTGCGCGCCGCCGCCTCCACCTTCTCCTTGATCAGCTGCATCTGGACCTTGGTGTTGCGGTCCATCCGCTCCTGCATCCCGGCGTCGTCGATGGGCAGGCCCGGCTTCATCTCGAAGTCCTGCACCCACCGCATCCGCACGCCGTCGTCGTCGACGGCGTACTCCCAGAAGATCCACATGTACTTGAACACGCCGGTCTCCACCCGCTGCGAGCGCACGGTCCAGGTGTCGCGGTCCGGCGTACGCGCCGAGACCCAGCTCCAGACCTTGCCGTTCTCGTCGGGGTGCAGGGCGAGCCGGAACAGGATCGTGCCGTCCTTCTCGGACAGGACCGTCGCCTGCGAGTACTCGCTGAACAGCTGGGGCCAGGACTCGATGTCGTTGGTCATGTCCCAGACCAGGTCCAGCGGGGCGTCGATGATGATCTCGTTGTCCACGTGTCCGCACATGTCACACCGCCTCTACCGAGAGCTGGAGGTTGACGTAGTTGACCGCCTCGCGCGGGGTGCGCATCTCGTCCAGCGCCGCCTCGTCGGAGATGTGCACGCCGAACCGGTGCTTGATCTGGGCCGCCAGCTCGAGCAGGGCGAGCGAGTCGTAGCCGATCTCGGTGAACTGCTCGTCGGCGTGCTCGCCGCCCAGGTCGACGCCGTCGTCAAGACCGATGCTGGTCTGCATGATCTCGACGAGATCGTCCATTGTGAACTGGCCACTCATTCGTTGCCTCCGTCTCCTCGGGTTGCTGGTGTGGCCCGGTCAGCTCCGCCGGAGCACGAGTGCCGCGGCGAAACCGCCGTACCCGCGGGCGAGCACCAGCGCGTGGCGCAGCGCTCGCTCGCGTGGCGCACCGCGTACCAGGTCGATGTCGTAGCCGGGCGCGAGCCGGATCGGTCCGGCGGTGGCCGGTATCACCCCGTGCCGCATTGCCAGCAGAGCCGTCGCCGCGTCGAGCGAGGCGCCACCGGCGTAGAGCCGGCCGGTCAGCGTCTTGGGCACGGTGACCGGCACGCCACGCGGGCCGAACACCTCGGTGATGGCGCGCGCCTCGGCCTGGTCCTCCGCCGGGATCCCGTACGCGTCGGCGAAGACGACGTCGATGTCGCCCGGCGCCAGCCCGGCGTCGGAGAGCGCCGCGTCGATGACGCGGCGCAGGACGCGGGGGCGCGGGGATCCCGGCGGCGGGTCCAGCCCGCAGGCGTACCCGGCGACGCTGCCGTAGTGCTCGCCACCGCGGGCGGCGGCGGTGCGGGCGTCCTCGACGATGAGGATCGCCCCGCCCTCACCGGGCAGGTAGCCGCTCGCCTCGACGTCGAACGGCAGGTACGCCCGGAGCGGGTCGTCTAATGTGGACAGGAGCCGGTTGGCGTACTGCGCGGTGAGCCCGTACGGGCACAGCGACGCGTCCAGCCCGCCGGCGACCACCAGACGGGTGCCGGTGCGGGTGAGCCGCCGCGCGTGGCCCAGCGTGTCCAGGCCGCCGGCCTGCTCGTTGCAGATCACCCCGCACGGCCCGCGCATCCCGTGGCGGATCGACACCTGTCCGGTGGTGGCGGCGTAGAACCAGGCGATCGACTGGTACGCGCCCACCCGGTGCGGGCCGAGCTGGTAGAGCCGGGTCATCTCGACCTGGCCGAACTCGGTGCCGCCGGAGGAGCTGGCGGTCACCACCGCCATCTCGTACTCGTCCATGTCACGCGGGTCGACCCCGGCGTCGGCCAGCGCCGCGTCGGTCGCCGCGATGCTCATGTGCGTCCAGATGTCCATCTGCGGCAGCAGGCGGCCGGAGACGTACTCCCGAGCCACGAACCCGGGGACCTGGCCGGCGAGCTGGACCGGGTAGTGCGACGGGTCGAAACGGCTGATCCGGCCGATGCCGGACTTGCCGGTGAGGACCGCCTGCCAATGCGCGTCAAGACCGATCCCGGTCGGGGCGACCACCCCGATCCCGGTCACGACCGCATCATCGGCGGCGCCGAACCCGTTGCTCACACGCAAAGGCTCTGCGCCGCCCCTAGAGACCTTCTCGAACAGCACTCGACATATGTCGATACCTACGGGCGGGTGCGGGAGCGTTGGCCGGACCATGCTGTGGGGTGCACGGCACGGTCCTTATGCTCTGCACCATTCACGCGAGCAGAGCTGATGAGTGCCGGCTCAGCCTGAGGCACCCTCGGCCGGGCGCGGCCAGGCTCTGCTAGCGGCGGTGGTGCAGAGCATAAGCGTCCGTGCACCGCCTGGTACCGCAGGCGGGCGGTCGCCCTGAGACCACGGCGCATGCCGGCGGTCCGGCCCCCGGTTGGTGTCGGGGACCGGACCGCCGGCGTACACGGTCAGATCAGCACTACCGCGACCGCGTTGAGCAGCAGGGCGAGCAGCGCCAGGGCGGTGCGCAGCGTGTGCCAGCGTCGCCAGAGGAACCGCGGGTCGCGCCAGTCCAGCGGCAGGCGCTCCGGGTCCAGCGACTTCACCTGGCGGTTGATCGGCACGTTGGCGAAGTGCGACACCACCGAGACGCCGACCAGCAGGACGGCTGCCCCGGCGAACAGCCACGCCGTCGCCGGTGACGGGGCCAGTGGCACCAGCGCCAGGTCCACCAGTGCGGACGACAGCACGATGACCGGCATGGTCGGGTCCCAGTTACGGCCGATCAGGCGGTGGGCGTAGACGTAGCGGTCGGCCGGCATGGCGAACAGGCCCGGCAGGACGCTCAGGGCGACCGCGAACAGCACGCCGGCAACGACGCCGCTGCCGACGAGCACGTAGACGCCGAGGGCCCGTTCCATCATGCAAGTGCGACCTTGGCGATCAGGGCGAGCTGGTCCACGTCGCTGGTGCACGGGAAGATGACCAGCTCGTCGCAGCCCACCGACGCGTACCCCTGGACCGTCTCGCGCAGCCGGTCCTCGTCGGAGATGACGTTGGCGGCCAGGAACTCGGCCTTCGGCCCCACGTAGGAGTAGTAGTGCCGCAGGTAGTCGCCGCCGGCCCGCTTGCGGTCCTCGCCCGGCGCCACGTAGGCCATGGCGGCCATCCGCGGGCTGTCGGTGCGCCCGTGCTCGGCCCACGCCTCGCGGGCCTTCTTCACCAGGTCCGGGTAGCCCATCACCGAGCCGCCCGGCGCGATCCAGCCCACCGCGTGCTTGGCGGCCCGGCGCAGCGCCGCCTCGGAGTGCCCGCCGATCCAGATCGGGATGGTGCCGTTGGTCGGCGCCGGCCCGACGCCGGGCACCTCGCCGCCGCCGGCCCACACCTGCTTCATCTCCTCCAGCAGCGTGTCCAGCCGCCGGCCGCGCGTGCCGTACGCCACTCCGGTCGCCGCGAAGTCGTCCTCACGGCCGCCCGCGGCCAGCCCTACGATGAGCCGGCCGCCGGAGAGCCGGTCCACGCTGGCCAGCTGCTTGGCCAGCACCACGGGGCTCGGCCGGTAGGCGGCGAGGAGGATCGTGGTGGCCAGCCGGATCCGCTCGGTCACGGCTGCGGCTGCGGCGAGCGTCACGACGCTGTCGTAGCTGTCGTAGACCAGCCGGTCGATCACGGCCAGCGTGCTGAAGCCGAGCTCCTCCGCACGCCGGGCGAACTCGACCAGCGTCCGGCCATCGGTGCCCGGGACCGTGGTGGGTAGGCCGATTCCGACATCCATGCTGTGCTCCTTGTCCCGTGATGTTCCTAACTGGACAGTTGACGAAGGTCAGCCGCGCGCCGCCACCGGCGCCTGCGCGACCTCGGCGAGGACCGCGGCGTCGTCATCACCGCGGCCGGAGGCCAACACGTCGGAGTAGCGCTGCATCGCACGCTCGACCACGGGCAGGGTCACCCCGTTGGCCTGCGCCTCCTGCAGCGCCAGGGACAGGTCCTTGTGCATGAGCGCGGCCCGGAAGCCGGCCGGGGAGTAGCGGCGCTCGCGCATGTAGCCCGCGCGGAAGCTGAGCACCGGTGAGCGCCAGCCACTGTTGTCGATAGCGTCCAGCAGCAGCTCCCGGTTGACCCCGGCCGCCTCGGCCAGGGCCACCGCCTCGGCCAGGCCCGCCGTCTGCACGCCGAGCAGCAGGTTGAAGGCGAGCTTCACGGTGCTGGCCAGGCCCGGTGGCCCGACATGGCGCACGTCCTGCCCGCAGGCCCGCAGCACGTCCGACACGCTGTCCACGGTGGACTCGTCGCCTGCGGTGAGGATGCGCAGCTGGCCCTCGCGGGCCATCCGCGGGTTGCCGATCACGCACGCCTCGACCCGGTGCAGGCCGCACCCGGCGAGCCGCTCCCCGGTGGCCCGGGCGAACTGCGGGGAGACGGTCGTGGTGTCCACCACCGTCGCACCGGGCTTGAGCACCGGCACCACCGTGTCGAGGACCTCGGTGACCGCCGCCTCGTCGGCGAGGCTGAGCAGGACCACCTCGGCCCCGTCGGCCGCGACCGCGACCGACGGGGCGAGGGTCGCCCCGCGGGCGACCAGCGGTGCCGCCTTGGCCGCCGTACGGTTGAAGACGGTGACCGGGAAACCGGCGGCGAGCAGCGCGTGGGCCATCCCGGACCCCATGGCGCCGAGCCCGACCACGGTGACCGGCCGCTGCGTCACCGCGCTCACCTCCCCGCCGGGTGGGTCTCCACGGACAGCTGCGACACGCATCGCATCGCGGCGTCACGGAAGTAGGCCTGGAAGTTCTCCGAGGTACGGGTGTCGCGCTGCTCGGCGAGGAAGGGCTGGAGCTTCTCCTCGATCAGGTGGACCCCGCGCTGGGCGGCCACGTGCCGGCCGATGGCGGCGAAGTCGCCCTCGAAGTGGATGATCCGCACCACCACGTCGTCCTTGACGAACACGGCGGTGCCGAGCAGCCGGCCGGCTGCGGCGCCCGCCTCGTCCCGGAACACCGGGGTGTCCATCCGCTGGAAGCCGGCGAAGATCTCGGCGATCTCGTCGTCATGTCCCGGCTTGACCCGGTACATGATTGCGGCGTACGGCATCAGACCCCTCCGTCCACATGCAACGTTGCGCCGGTGATGTAGCGCGAGTTGTCACCGGCGAGGAACAGCACGGCGGCGACGACGTCCTCCGGCTGGCAGATGCGCCCGAGCGCGGTCATGCTGACGATGCGCTCGACCGCCTGGGGCGGCAGTCCCGCACCCGGCTCGGTCTCGGTCAGCCCGGGCGCGATGACGTTGACCCGGATGCCGCGGCTGCCCACCTCCTTGCACAGGGCCCGGGTGAAGCCCAGCAGGGCCGCCTTTGACGCGGTGTAGTGCACACCGTTGGACCGGCCCCGCAGGGCGACCGACGAGCCGATGTTCACAATGGACCCGCTGTCGGCCACGACCGGCAGCGCGGCGGAGGTGACGAGATAGGTCGCCGTCACGTTGTGCTCCAGGACGCGGTGCCACTCGTCGTCGGCGAGCTTGGGGAACGGTACGTTCCCGTCCACGCCGACGTTGTTGACCAGCACGTCGATCTGGCCCAGCTCCTCCCGGCAGGTCTCGATGAGCCGGTCGACGTCCTCGCGCCGGGTCACGTCGGCCCGTACCACCCGGTGCCCGTCGCCCAGCGCCTTGAGCTCGCGGGCCAGGCTCTCCGCAGCCTCGTCCGCGGTGCTGTGGCAGGCGACCACCCGGGCGCCCTCCCGGGCGAAGGCCAGCGCCGTGGCCCGCCCGATCCCCTTGGTCCCACCGGTCACCAGGACCCGCTTGCCGGACACTGCCATGTCCACGACAGATCTCCCTTCTCAGGTCGTGATCAGTGACTCCTGGGGCACCGGGGACGGCGCCTCGCCGGGGTCCTTCGCCAGGGCCGCGGTCAGCCGCCGCCGGAACAGGATGAACGCCAGGCCGGCCAGCACCGCGACGCCGCCGACCGCGGTGAAGTAGCCGTCGAGCGGGACGGAGGCGGCCACCTGGGCGAGGGCACCGTTGCCGAACCCGCCACCGACCGCCGCGAACAGCCAGTACAGGCCCATGACCCGGCCGAGGAACTGCGCCGGCAGCACGTCGGCGCAGGCCGAGATGCTGATCGCCGCGATGATCAGCTCGGCGATCGCGGTGATGAGGTAGCAGGTGACCAGCCACGCCGGGGAGACCTTCGCGTCCCCAGCCGCGAGCGCCGCGGCCACCGCCATCACCAGGAAGCTGGCCCCCGCCAGGAACAGGCCCAGCGAGAACCGCCCGGCGAGCGCGTGGCGCCGGCCGTAGCGGGGCAGCATGGACGCGGCGACCGGGGCGAGGAACAGCATGAACAGCGGTGTGACGCTCTGCATCCAGGCCGCCGGCACCAGCCAGCCGGCCACGTCCCGGTCGGTCTCGTCGCGGGCGAAGGCGGTCAGCACCGAGCCGGCCTGGGCGTTGATCATCCAGAACAGCGTGGCGCCGAGGTAGACCCACAGGAACGCCCGCAGCCGACGCCGGTCGGTCGCGCTGAGCAGCGGGTTGCGGTAGAGCCAGCGGTAGCCGGCGATGGTCAGGAGGATGCTGAGCAGGCCGATCAGCGCGATCGCGACGAGCGGGGTGAGCTTGCCGCGCACGCCCAGCCCCACCACGACGAGCGCGACGGCCAGGCCGGTGATGACGGTGCGGCGGTTGACCGCGCGGCGCTCGTCCGCGCTCAGCGGCCGGATCGGCCGATCGCCGACCCCGCCGAACTGGCGGGTGGTCGAGGTGAGCCAGAGCATGGTGACGAGCATCGTCACCGCGGCGCACAGGAAGCCGAGCTGCCAGTTGACCCGCTCCCCGACGAACCCGGCGACCAGCGGCGCGAGCAGGGCGCTCAGCTGCGTGCCGACGTACATCAGCGAGATCCCGGACTCCCGGCCGCGCCGGTCGTCGAACATCCGGTTCACCAGGGCCTGGTGGTTGGGCTTGAAGATGGCCCCGCCGAGCGCGGTGGCGCACAGGCCGACGACGACCGTCCAGGTCGCCGGGGTGGCCAGGCAGGCGTACCCGACGGTGCTCACCAGCGCCCCGGCCACCAGCGCCCGGCGGTGGCCGAACACCCGGTCGCCGAGCCACCCGCCGAGCAGGGACAGTAGGAACATCAGGGAGATCCACACGCCGAACAGCGAGCCGCCGTCAGCGGTCGACATACCCAGCCCGCCCTCGGCGCGCGGGGCCGCCGCGAACAGCAGGAGGATCGCACTCATGCCGTAGAAGCCGAACCGCTCCAGGGCGTCGACCCAGAACAGGGTGCGGTACCACGGCGGCATCCGGCGCAGCGACACAGCCGCTGGCGCCCGGCCGTTGTCCACAGTGGTCATGCGAGCCTCCCGCTGGCGCGCAGCACCGCGTCGGTGAGCGCGGCGTCCTGGTCGGCCACCGGGCCCTCGCAGCGCCACGCGACGAACGCGTCCGGCCGCACCAGCACCGCTCCGGACGGCGAGACGCCGTACGCACGGGCCCAGTCCTTGCCGACCGGCTCCAGGTCGCCACCTGCGGCCACCACGTACGAGCGCAGCGGCAGGGACAGCTGCTTGGCCACCCGGTCCGTAGCCTCCACCCAGCCACTTTCCCGGTCCCCGGTGAGCAGCACGAACTCGTCCCAGAAGAGGTCCACTGTGGAGATGTTCACGCCGTCGCGGAGCAGCTCGACGTGCGGGGCGCGGGTGCCCGGCTGGCCGGTCAGGGTCAGCCGCGGGGTCAGCACCGGAGCGTCCGGCTCGCCGCCGGGGATCGCGCTCGACGTGTACCGGTAGCCGAGCGTGATGATGATGTCGTCCACCATCGCGTTGCGGGTCTCCTCGTCGGCGTACCCGTGGCGGATCCGGTTGCGCACCATGGCCTGCTCCGCCATCGCCTCGCCGACCCGGCGCCGCTCCGCGTCGTAGGTGTCCAGCAGCGCGTCGCCGGCCGTGCCGTCCAGCGCGGCGGCGAGCTTCCAGGCGAGGTTGTGGGCGTCGTGGATGCCGGTGTTCGCACCGAAGCCGCCGGCCGGCGGGTGCACGTGGGCCGCGTCGCCGGCGAGGAACACCCGGCCGACCCGGAACGTCTCCGCGACCAGCTGCGCACCTTCCCAGGGCACCTTCGCCACGATCTCGACGTCCATGTCGGCCTTGCCGGAGGCGGTACGGACGATCTCGATGCACCGCTCGTCGTCGAAGTCCTCCGGCTTCTCGCCCTGCTCCGGGAAGTAGAGCGGCGCGGCCAGCCACGGGTCGCAGCCGTGCAGCCGGGACAGGCCCATCATGGTGCCGCGGGCGGCCATCGCGTAGCACAGGATGAACTTGCGCCCCTTGAGCAGGACCTCCAGCTCAGGCGCCCGGAAGTAGATGCTCAGCGCGTTGAACACGGTGCCCCGCCCGGACCGGCTCACGCCGAGCGCCTTACGCGTGGTGCTCGACGCGCCGTCGGCGCCCACCAGGTAGGCGGCACGGACCGTGGTCTCCTCGCCGGTCTGCGCGGTGCGCACGACCGCGCTCACCCCGTCGGCGTCCTGCTCCAGCGACACCAGCCGGGTGTCGAACCTGATCTCGGCGCCCCGGGCCCGGGCCAGCTCGGCGAGGACCACCTCGTAGCGGTCCTGCCCGCAGCCCATGACCCGCTCCGGGCTGACCTCCGGGCCGTCCAGGGAGGGCGCCTCGAGCACCACCGCGTCGTCGATCTCGGCGAACGTGTTCACCCGCAGGATCCCGCCCTCGAAGTACGGGTGCGAGTCGCCCATCTCCAGGTCGCGGATCTCCTTGCTCACCCCGGCCGCCCGGAACAGCTCCATGGTCCGGGCCTGCAGGCCGGGCGCGCGCGGCAGCGAGGAGGTGCTGCTGCGCTTCTCCACGACCAGGCACTTGACCCCGTGGCGGCTAAGGAAGAGCGCGGCGGACAGGCCGACCGGCCCCGCCCCGACGATCATGACAGGAACTTCAACGTACGACATGCCGTACTTCCTCTCGGCATCGATGGGTGTACGGATGGACCGGCATCGAAAGAGGTACGCAGCCTCGCTCGAGAACGGCTGGCGTCTCGATCAGGAGTGCCGCGGGCGGCCCCGGCCTGGCTCGACAGCGGTTTGAGTGAGGCTCCAACCGGGGCCGGGAGCATACCGACCGGCGGGACCGGCGTCTGGCCATCCTTTGTCGGGAAGGGAACCTCAATGACGATCACCGCACCGGACGTGAGCACGTCCGCCGGCCTGCTCCGCCTGGGCAACGCCTTCTGCGACGCGAAGGCCCTGCTCACCGCGGTGGAGCTGGACCTGTTCACAAGCCTCGCGGAGGGGCCGGCGACCCAGGAGGAGATCCGGGAGCGGCTGAAGCTGCACGGTCGCGGCCTGTCCGACTTCCTGCACCTGCTGGCCGCGCTCGGCGTGCTGGTCAAGGAGGGCGAGCGGTTCGGCAACGCCAGCGGCGCAGACCGCTACCTGGTACGCGGCCGGCCCAGCTACATCGGCGGGTTCATGATGCGGTCCAACCGCAACCTCTACCCGGCCTGGGGCAAGCTCTCCGACGCGCTGCGCACCGGCGAGCCGCAGTCCGGCGGCAGCTTCGAGCAGGTGCTGGCGCAGCCGCACATCCTGCGGCAGTTCATCGGCATGATGGACGCGCTGACCCAGCAGCTCGCCCCGGAGCTGGTCGACGTGTTCCCGTGGTCGGAGCACGCCAGCCTGCTCGACGTGGGCGGCTGCCGGGGCAACCTGGCGTCGCACCTGGTCAAGGCGCACCCGGAGGTGACCGGCCACGTGTTCGACCTGCCCGCGATGGAGCCGTTCTTCAACGAGCACATCGGGGGCCTGGGGCTGGCCGGCAAGGTGCAGTTCCACGGCGGTAACTTCTTCACCGACCCGCTGCCATCGGCCGACGTCGTGGTGCTCGGTCATGTCCTGCACGACTGGGATGAGCAGCAGCGCGGCTTCCTGGTGGGCAAGGCGTTCGGCGCGGTCAACCCGGGCGGGGCGCTGCTGGTCTACGACCGCATGCTCGACGACGACCCGCGCCACGTGGAGAACCTGGTGATCAGCCTGGACATGCTGCTGGTCACCGAGGGCGGCTCCGAGTACCCGGTGAGCGAGCTGCGCCGCCATGCCGAGGCGGCCGGCTTCACCTCCATCGCCGAACGGCCCCTGGGCGACTACGACACCCTGGTGGTGTGCCGCAAGTCCTGAAGGTCGCGGGCCGGGCCCGGAGATGCCCCGGGCCCGGCCCGCTCACGGCCGCCGCACCGCACCGTGATCGCATGCGCATGACATGTGCGACATGTATTCTCCATGGCATGAGTACCACGCTACAGATCAGAAACGTCCCGGACGACGTACACGCGGCGGTTCGGGTGCGCGCCGTGGAGGCAGGCATGTCCGTCTCCGACTACCTGCTGGACCTGGTCCGTGAGCTGGTCACCCGCCCCACCATGGCCCAGGTTGTGGCCAGGGCGTCAGCGCTCGCGCAGGCGGGAGGCGGCGCCAGCCGCGCGGACGTACAGGCCGCGATCCGCTCCGGACGCGACCGTTGATCGCCGTCGTCGACACCTCCGTACTCGTCGGGCTGGCCACGCTGGACAGCGAGGACCTGACCGGCCCGCTGACCCGACGGCTCGCGGACGTGGTGCCGCACGTGCCGGACATCATCGACGTCGAGTTCCACCATGCTCTGCGGGGTCTGGCGCTCGGGAAGAAGATCAGTGTCGAACGGGCCGAACACGCCCGCATGCTCTTCGCCGACCTACCCATGATCAGGATTCCAACCCGCGCCCTGACCAGCCGCATCTGGTCGCTGCGGCACAACCTCGGAGCGTACGACGCCTGCTTCGTCGCCCTGGCCGAGGCCCTCGACGTACCACTGATCACAATGGACGAGAAGCAGGCCGGTGCGAGCGGGCACGCAGCACGGGTGGAGACGTACTAGATGCGCAGCCGGGGCGGCGGCAGTCTGCAACAGAGGCCGGCCTGGATGCTCCAGGCCGGCCTCTCACGCCGGGCAGGGCCACTCAGCGCGCGGCGGCTGCGGCGCGCGGGACCGACAGCTGGGTCACGCACCGCAGCATGCTGCTCTTGAAGGTCTGCACGAAGCCCTCGACCGTGTCGGTGTTGCGCGGCGTGCGCAGGTACGGCTTGAGCTTGCGCTCCACCTCCTGCACGCCGGGCTGGCTGGCCATGAAGCGGGCCACCGCGTCGATGTCGCCCTCGTACTCGATGAACCGGACCATCAGGCTGTCCCGGATGAAGACGGCGGTGGCCAGGATGCGGGTGGCCGGTGCGCCGTCCGCGCTCGGGACCTCCGGCGACGCGGGCCGGCGGAACCCGCGGAGCAGCTCCGCCACGTCGTCCTCGTGGCCGCCCTTGATGTCGTAGGTGATCGCCGCGAACGGCATGGAGGCTCCTCTCGTGAGGCTCAGGCCACCGGCCAGGCGGCGTACTGACGCAGCCCGTAGAGCAGCGGCTCGGGCCCTGGCTGCTGCCAGACCTGCTGCACCTCGCCGAAGACCACCATGTGGTCGCCGACGAGGTCGGTGTGGCTGACCCGGCAGTCGGCGACGGCGTGCGCGTCGTCCACCAGGTGCGGGGCGGCGCCGGGCTCGGCGCGCCAGTGCACCCGGTCGAAGCGGTCGGGCTGGCCGGAGGCGAACAGCTGGGCCACCGGCTGGGCCCGCTCGTGCAGCAGGTTGACCGCGAACATGCTCCGCTCGAGGACCGCGTTCAGCGTCGGGCTCCCGCTGCGCAGGCAGACCAGCAGCGTGGGTGGCTTGAGGGTCACGCTGCACACCGAGGAGCAGGTCATGCCGCGCGGGATGCCGCCGGTGTCGATCGTGGTGACCACGGCGACGCCGGTGGGGAACCGCGCCATGAACGAGCGGAAGTCCGCGAGCGCGTCGCCCGCGCTCGGCTGCGTGAACGGGTGAGCCATCCGCACTCCCTGCGCTCGGTGACCTCTGCCGGCGTGACCCGCTGCCACCCTGGTCCGGCCGGCTCAAAAAGACCTCGAAGGCTGCTGTGGCGGCCGATGAGCTCCGCCGCGGACCCTGGTGGGGGTCCGCGGCGGAGCTTACCCAGGTGCGCTGACAGCGGCCTGTCAGACCCCCGGCCCCTGGTACGCCCCGATGTTGGAGGACCCGGTCGGGACCGGGTTGCCGAAGTAGTCGACGGCGCCGGAGTCGGGGACCACCGCGCCCGTGCCGAGCGCCGGTGAGCCGATGCGCAGCCGGTAGCCGCCCGCGGTGCCGTGGGAGGTGGCCGTACCCGGCGCCACGAACAGCGGGTCCCCGGTCTGTGCCTGGAGGTTGTCCGGCGGCAGGGCGGCCACGTTGTGGAAGAGGTTGTGGTCGTAGCTGCCGTACTGGTCCACCATCGACGCCCCGGGCTGCGCCACGAAGATGTTGTTGGTGAAATGCAGGTGGGTGGTGCCGAAGTTGGCGACCGGCATCGTGCTGGTGGGCGCGTAGAAGGTGTTGTTGTAGATCTGGGTGTTCGGCATGTCGCCGCAGAACATGGTGATCATGCCCAGGTACGGTGGGGCGCCCGCGTCGTCCTGGCTCACGTTGTAGCGGACCACCCCGTCGCGGGAGGTCGTGCCGTCGGAGTTGCAGAGGAACATGAAGCCGCCGGCGTTGCTGCGGCTGAAGTTGTACTGGTAGACCGTGCCGATGTTGCCGCCCTCGATCCCGTACGCGATGCCGACCCCGTAGCCGTGTGACACGTCGTTGTACTGGAAGACGGTGTGGTTGGAGTTCCACGCGAAGGCGCCGATGTTGAAGTCGGCCGACCGCATGTTGAAGCCGTCGACGACGTTGTACTGCACCTGCGCCGCCATGCCGTTCAGGATCACGATGCCGTCACCGCCGGCGTCGGTGACCGTGTTGCGGGCGACGACCACGTTGGTCATCGGCACGAACTCCGTACCGGGGCCGGTCGGGTGCTCCGCCCGCCGCTGCCAGCTGGAGAAGGTGCCGATCCCGACCCGGTCAACGTGGCTGACCGTGTTCTGGCGTACCGCGATGCGGTCGAACCCGGTCGGCACGGTGGAGCCGGCCGCCTCGAAGATGATCCCGCCGCTGGGGGTCGGGTACCGGCAGTCACAGCCGTTGACATCGCGGACGGTGACGTTGTTGACCACGTAGTGCTTCCCCACGCCGTAGTCCTCGAGGAGCACGTAGACGCCCGTCCGCTGCTCCGTGGTGGTCGCCGGCCCGGTGTTGGTGACCGCGAGGTCGCGTACCTCCCAGTGCTGCACGTTGTGCAGCATGATGGCGGCGCGCCCGCCCTGGCCGTCGATGACCGGCTTTGCGCCGGAGTCGTACGCGTTGAGCGTGATCGGCGTGCCCGGCACGCCCGAGCCCTTCGGCGCGAGCATCCCGGTGCAGGTCGTCCCGCGGCGGAAGCGGACCACGTCGCCGGGGAGGAACACCTGGCTGTTGACCCGGTTGACCGTGCGCCACGGCCGAAGCGTGCTCTTGCCCGAGCTCGCGTCGTCGCCTGCGGCACAGTCCACGTAGTACCGCTGTCCCGTGGTGCCGGCGACGGCCGCCGAGCCGGCGGTGGAGACGACCGTGCCGGCCGCGACGGCCAGCACCAGCCCAGCGGAGAAAATGCCTTTTCGAACCGGTCTGCGGATATCTGTGGCCATCCCAACACTCCTGTGGGGTCGACGCCCGGGGTGTGGCAAGCACCCCGTGGCGGTGTCCGTCGTTCTGAGAAAGATCTCGATGGACAAAGGGTCAGGTGCTTACCGGAGGGAGGAGCGGACCGCAGCGGTGATCTTATGTAAACAGATCAACTGCGGTCTACTCGTCGTTTACCGGCTCGAGCGGCGCTCGAGTGGTCTACGAGTGGGCCTCGATCGTTTCTCGAGCGCCGGGGCCGACCGGTTGGACAGCGGTTGCGGGCAACCGGCGGCACCCTGCCCAGCGACCTTTGAGCCCTGCTCGAGCACTGGCCCCGACAGTGGGGCGGCACCGCACCAGACCGACCAGCGGCAGAAAGCGTGTGCTCAACCCGAAATGGCGGGAGTGGATATGGACCACAAGGTGTTGGCCAGTGGCCTCGGGCCAGGAGAACACAACGAGCTCGACCTGGTGTTGGCCAATCTGCCGGAGGACGAGGCGGCCGCGGTCCGGTCCTGGGTGCCCGGCCGCACCGACGGGACGACCGACCCGCTGGCGCTGCTGGGCAACCTCTCCGGCGCCGGCAGCGACATCGTCGAGCCGGACCCGCAGGACCCGCAGGCGATCCGGCGCATCGGGGTGATCGGCGGCGGCACCGCGGGCTACCTGACCGCGGTGGCGCTGAAGACCCGGCGGCCGTGGCTGGACGTGACGCTGGTGGAGTCGCCGTCCATCCCGATCATCGGGGTCGGCGAGGCGACGGTGTCGTACATGACGCTGTTCCTGCACCACTAC
>DASSUC010000413.1:0-43378 GCA_035707405.1 Micromonosporaceae bacterium
CTGCGCTGGAGCAGATCTACGCGCAGATCAAGGGCCGGCGCCGCCGGCTGTGGCCGCACGACCGGCTCGCCGACGACCTCGGCATCGACTCGGTCTCCGGGCTGGAGCTGATGGTGGCCGCCGAGGACGAGTTCGGCGTCGAGCTCTTCGACGACCCCCGGGTACGCCGGCTGACGACAGTGGCCGACCTCGCCACGCTCATCGCCCGGTGCCAGGCCGACCAGGCCGGGTCACCCAACGGCGTGGCACAGCCCGCGCCGGCACGGTGGTAGCCCCGCCCGCCGGCCACACCGGCTCGGCCACCCTCACGGCCCCGCCCGCGGCAGCATCGCGGCACGACCCGCTCGTGCTCGACCTCGACGAGCCAGGCGCCGCATCGGTACGGCTGGCCGGCGGGAAGGCGGCCGGCCTGCACGCCCTGCGCGCGGCCGGCCTGCCCTGCCCCGGCGGTGTCGTGGTGACCACGTCGGCTTACCGGCGCTCCGGTGCCTGCCCCGGGACGCCCGTCCCCGACCTGCCCGCGGAGCTGGCCACCCGGCTCGACGCGCTGGCCCGGGACACGCTCGCCGCCGAGGCCACCAGGCTGGGCGGCGACGGCACCTTCGCGGTGCGCTCCTCCGCTCCCGGCGAGGACGGGCAGCACCGGTCGTACGCCGGCCTGCACGCGACCTTCCTCGGCGTCCCGGCCGGCGGTGTGCCCCAGGCGGTGCGCGACTGCTGGGCGTCGCTGTGGTCGCAGCGCGCCCAGGACTACCGGGCGACCGGAGCGGCAGCGGACGGGGCCGGAGCGGCCGGGACGGCCGGGGATCCGGCAGGACCGGACCCGCTGGCACCGCCTCAGCATGCCGGCGCCGCGGAGGGGATGGCGGTGGTGGTCCAGCCGCTGCTGCCGGCCGTGGCGGCCGCGGTCGTGTTCACCCGTGACCCGGTCGGCGACCCGGCCACGCTACGGGTCGAGCTGACCGCCGGCCTGGGCGACCGTCTGGTGGCCGGCGAGGTCGACGCCGACAGCTACCAGCTCGACCGGATCAGCCTGCGGGTCAACGCCTGCGAGCTGGCGTCCAATGGGGACGGTGCACCCGTCGGCGCGGCCCAGGTACGCGCCTTGGCGGAGCTGTGCCTGCGGGCCGAGCGCAGCCTGGACCGCGGGCCACTCGACATCGAGAGCGCCTACGTCGCCGGGCACGGCTGGCTGCTCCTCCAGGCTCGCCCCATCACCACGCTCAGCCCCGCCTGAACTGCCGGCCAACCTGCTGGCCGGCAAGCTGGCGGTGATGCCGGCCACTCGTTCGTCTCAACCTGCGGGCGCGGCGCCGAGACGTGCAGGGATGTGCTGTGTGTTCCTTATGCTCTGCCCCATCTGTGCTATCAGAGCCTGCGTGTCGACGCTGGCCAGCCAGGCGGGATGCCGCACCCGTCTGGACTCTGCTAGCGGCAATGATGCAGAGCATAAGCACCCCGCGCGACCCCCTCCCCGCCGGGGAGAGCAGCCGACGCTCCGGATCGCCGCGAGCCCGTCTGCCACCCCGCCCGGGAAAAGATCTAGAAGAGCTGGGCAGCCATGGCGTGCACAGCTCTTCTAGATCTCGTCAGCCGGTCCGCGGGAGTCGGGGGAGCTGGGGGCGGGTGAGAGGGATGGGGAGGGTGAGGGGAGCTACAGCTCGCTGCGGTGCAGCAGCCAGGCACCGTCCGGGAAGCGGCTGACCGCCTGCTGCCGGGTGAGGTTGGCGACCGCGCTGCTGACCGAGGGTCCGCTGGCACCCACCAGGTTGCCGAGCAGCCCGTTGGTCAGGCGCAGCGGCACCACCACGCCCTCCGTTCCCACGCTGCCGAGCTGGTCGGCGAGGTGCCAGAGCAGTGCCAGGATCTTGCGTTCGAGGCCCACCATGTGGGAGATCGCCAGCTGTAACGAGAGCCGGTGGGCCCGCTGGCCGACGCGGAACATGAGGTTGCGGGTCACCGCGGGCCAGCGGGCGGCCTGCGCGAAGAAGCCGGCGTCCAAGACGGCCACCCGCGTCTCGACGAGCGCCACCAGGCGCTCGGCCGCCGCCTCGTCCACTCCGCCGCCCTCGCCAGGGCAGTAGACGTCGCCGCAGCCGAGCAGGCCCACCGAGGTCGACCCGTACGCGGTGACCGAGTGCGCGAGCACCCCGCCCAGCACGAGCAGACTGACCGCCTCAGGCTCGCGGCTGCGTACGATGTCCGCCGCGTCGTCGCCGGCGTTGCCGGTCCACAGCCGTGCGGCCAGCGCGAGGGCTGCGTGCTCCTGCTGCGGACGGGCCAGGCCACGGGCCAGGTCGGGGTCTGCCTCCAGCACGCGCACCAGCGGCGGCGTGACCCTGGGGGCCAGTCGCTGGGCCAGTGGCGACGTGGTCATTCGAGGTTCCTTATCTGGTGAGATCTGTCGTCGGGGAATTATGCGCTCGCGGGCACCGGCGGTGTATCGGGAACCCGTCTGCCCGCCCAGGCGGCGCGGCCTCCGGCCGCTGGCTATCCGTCGCGCACGCCCACCCGCTCGTGGAGGCGTTGCAGGGACCGGGGGGCCCACCAGTTGCGCTCCCCGAGCAGGCGCATGAAGGCCGGCACCAGGACGCCACGGATGACCACGGCGTCGACCAGCACCGACAGGCACAGGCCGACGCCCAGCAGCTTGAGCACGGAGACCCCGGAGGTGGCGAGCAGCCCCAGCACCACCCCGATGAGCAGGGCGGCCGCGCTGACCAGGGCGCCGGTGCGAGCCAGCCCGGCCACGACCGCCCGGGTGTTGTCGCCGGTGCGCAGGTACTCCTCCCGGATGCGGGCGAGCACGAACACCTCGTAGTCCATGGACAGGCCGAACGCCACGCAGAACATCAGCAACGGGACGGTCACGTCCAGGTAGCCGGGCGTCACGAAGTCGCCGACCAGCCCCCGCAGGTGCCCGTCCTGGAAGACGTAGACCATGGCGCCGAACGTGGCGGTGAGGCTGAGCAGGTTCAGCAGCAGGGCCTTGACGGGTATGACCACGCTGCCGGTGAAGAGGAACAGCAGGGCGAACGTGGTGACCCCGATGAGCCCGAGCGCCACCGGCAGCCGGGCGGCGACCGCGTCCCGGGTGTCGGTGAACACCGCGGCGAGCCCGCCGACATGCCGGTCGCCCGGGGCCGGCACCTCCCGCACGGCGTGTACCAGGCGTTCGCCTTCGCCGGAGAACGGCTCCGCCTCGGTCACCACGCGTAGCCGGGTGGCGTCCGGCCGGGTGAACACCTCGGGCACCGGCAGGTCCGCCGTCCGCACGCCGCCGGCGTAGGTCCCGGTCCCCGCGTCGACCCGGGTCACACCGGCCACAGTGGACAGCTGCCGGGCGTACTCGTCGACCTGCGGCCCGCCCGCCGCGGTGTCCAGGCCGGTGAGCACCACGTTCAGCACCATGATCTCGCCGAGGTCGAACTCGTGGCCGACCTCCTCGGCGACGACGTGGGCGTTGGCGTCGGGCGGCAGCACCCGGTGGTCGGTGAGGCCGAACCTGGCGTGCCCGAACGGCAGTGCCAGGAGGACCAGGAAGGTCACGGTGGGCAGCGCCACCAGGACCGGGCGGCGCACGATCCAGCTGGCCAGCGCCGCCCACAGCTGCCCTGACTGCGCCCCGGTCCTCGGCTCGCCCAGCCCGAGCCTGCGGCGCAGCGGGGTCACCACGTCGGCGGCGTCGACCCAGCGGCCCCACAGCGTGAGCATCGCGGGCAGCACGGTGACCGCGGCCAGGCTCGCCGCCATCACCACCGGGATCGCGGCGTACGCCAGGGAGCTGAGGAAGTAGACCGGGAAGACCAGCAGCGCGGCCAGGCACAGCGCCACGGTCGCGGCGGAGAAGACGACGGTACGCCCGGCCGTGCGCACGCTGGCCCGGATGGCCTCGTCCTGGCGGCCGGTGCGGGCCAGCTCCTCCCGGAACCGGGTCACCACGAACAGGCTGTAGTCCACGGCGAGGCCGAACCCCAGCACGGTCACCAGGTTGAGCGCGAAGACCGACACCTCGGTCACCTCGACCAGCAGCCGCAGCACGGCGAGCGTGACCACCACGGAGATCACCCCGACCACGAACGGCAGCAGCGCGGCGACCGGCGTGCGGAAGACCAGCAGCAGGATGAGCAGGGTGATCGGTGCCCCGATCAGCTCGGCGCGGACCAGGTCCTCGTCGCTGCGGCGCTGCAGCTCGACGTTGGCCTGGGCCTCGCCGGTGACCCGCACCTCGAACCCGCCCCAGCCGCCGGTCAGCGTGGGCACCAGGTCCGCGGCGGCCCGCTGCGCGCGGTCCTCGTCCCCGGCCAGGCGGACCAGCACCAGTGCGGAGAGTCGGTCGCCGGAGCGCAGGGACGGGTCGCCGGTGCTCCAGTACGAGTCGACGAAGGCCACCCCCGGCAGGCCCGCCACGTGCTCGGTGAACGCCCGCCCGCGCTGGGCGGTGCGGGGGTCGTCCACCACCTCGGTGCCGCGCAGCAGGAAGACGAGATTCGGGGTGCCGGCCATGAAGTGGTCGTTGAGCAGCTGCTCGGCCTGGACCGACTCGGCCGAGCGCGGGGTGTACCCGGCGTTGGAGAGCCGCTCGGTGACATCGGCGCCGTAGCCACCGGCGAGTACCAGGAACACGACCGTGCCGAGCAACACCAGCCATGCCCTCCGCCGGTCGGCGGAGGGCTGCCTCCGGTGCCGCCAGCGGTCCGCCGGCGGCGCGCCCAGCACGGGCTCCGGCGCGTGGCCGGGCGGGCACCGGTGCCGGACGACCGTCTCGGTCACGGTCACGACAGCACGGTCACGCGGAACTCCGAGGGATCACGGAGGGCAACATACCTGTCCGGTCACGCGGTTCCCGGTACGGGCTCCCTCCGCTCGATCAGAGCGGACGGGTCCAGCCGCGGCGTGGGGAAACCGGGCTGACCGTAGCCGATGCGCAGGATGAGCTGCGGGGTGCCGTACCGCGCCAGCGCCAGCCGTAGCTGCTCGCGGGCTGCGGCGACCTCGATCGGCTGGGACAGCATCGACACCGCCAGCCCGAGGTCCGTGGCGGTCAGCAGCACGCGCTGTAGCGCCTGGCCGGCGATGAGCTGGTCGCGCGGGTGGTCTCCGGAGGTGCCGAGCACGCCGACGAGGGGCTCGGGCTCGAAGTCCCGGCCGGGTGCCCGCGCGGACTGGCCCATCCGCCGCTGCGGCAGCAGGTCCTGCGGCTCCGGGCTGGGACCGCCCGAGCTCACCGGCACCCCGTCCGGCCAGGTCTCGTCGGGCCGGGTCCACGCCGCAAGCTCGGCCTGGTAGCGGTCGTCGCGCTCGAGCACGCGGTTGGCGGCCTGGGCGATCTCGGCCAGGGCGGCGACCGGGCCGAGCCCGATCAGCAGCTCCAGCCAGCCGCCCTCGGCCACAGCCGCCTCGACGAGCCGGGTACGCAGGTCGGCAGGGACGGCCTCCGGCCAGAACGGTGCCCGGTTGCTGTGCCGCCGCGGGATGGCGGCGAAGAGGCGCTGCTCCGCGGCGCTCGGCGGGCGGGGAGATGCAGGCTCGAGCCGTACCATCAGGTCCGGGTCCATCCGGTCGGGGCGCAGCACCACCTGGGCCGGCCGGCCCAGCGCCGCAAGGGCCAGGCGGGCGTTGAACGCAGCCGCCCCGCACGCCAGCCGCAGGGCCCATCCGGACGGGTCGGCGACCGGAAGCGCGCGCGCCGGGTCGGCGAGCACCTCTACCGCCCCGTCCCGCAGGCGGAACCGCCATGGCTGGGTGTTGTGCATGGACGGGGCCCGCCCACCGGCCACCGCGGCGGCGTGCAGTGTCGCCTCGGTGTATCGCTCGTTCGTCACGGCAGTGCCTCCTTCCGCCCTGCCCTCGCGGCCCTCGGTGCACTCGGTCACGGCAGTACCCTCTCTCGCCGTGCCCTCGCGGCCCTCGCTCCGCTCGGTGCACTCGGTCACGGCAGTACCCTCTTTCCCGCGCCGGCCGGCACGACGGCGACCGGGCATGGGGCGTGGTCGACGGCGCCGTGGCTGACCGAGCCGAGGACCAGCCGCATCGCGGCGGACCGGCCGCGGTTGCCGACGACGAGCAGGCGGGCGCCGCTGGCGGCGCGCAGCAGGCCCTGCAGCGCGGTGCCGGCGAAGACTGCCCGCCGCACCGGGACCTGCGGGTACCGGCGGTGCCACAGATCGAGCTCCGTGTGCAGAAGGGCCAGGTCCGCCGGCTCCATGGCCAGGTGCGGCTCGTTCGTCGCGTCGTCGAGCCACAGGTCGCCGGAGGTGTGCGCGCCGACGTGGACCGCGGTCACCGGCCGGCGGTGCGCCGCCGCGTACCGGAACCCGTACTCCAGCGCGGCCGCGGCGGGCTCGGAGCCGTCCACGCCGATCACCACATTTCCGTTGAACGGGCCCTTGACCGGGGTCACCGTCGGGCGGACCACGATGACCGGGCCGCTCGCGTGGGTCACGACCTGGTGTGTGGTGGACCGGCGCTCGGCCCAGCCCAGCTGCTCGGGTGCCCCGACCACGAGCAGGTCAGCGTCCTCGGCGGCGCGGAGCAGGGTCGCACCGATCCGCCCGCTCTGGACCACCAGATCCACCCGGTGCTCACCGAGCCGCTGCCGGGCCGCGGCCACCGCCCGGCTGAGGGCGGGCGCGGCAAGCTCGAGGGTGCGCATCGGCACTCCCCGTCCGGCCCTGCCGAGCAGGGAGTCGGGCGGGCAGACATGCCAGACGGACAGCCGGCCTCCGGTGACCGCCGCTTCGGCAACCGCCCAGGCCAGCGTCTGCCAGCCTCCCGTACTGCCGAACCCGACCACGATCTGCTGCCCGGCCAGTGCTCCCGCTGCGAAGCCGGACGCGGCCGAGCGAAGCGGGCCAGTGCCGTGCGCGGGCTGGTGCCCCGGCTGCGCCGGGTGCGCGAGGCCGTCCGCGTGTGGCGGCGCGGCGGGTGCGGTGGCCATGACGGCTCCTTCGTACGGGGAACGTACGTCCACCGTGCCCGCTCGCGCGCCGCAGCCGCAGGGCCGGAAGTCCCGACCCGCCAGGGCAGTCAAGCCCCAGTGCCGTGCCGGGCTACACCGGCACGCACCACTCCAGCACCGTGCCGGCGCTGCGACCGGGCCTGACCGCGAAGGTGCCGCCGAGCCGTTCCGCGCGCTCGCGCATGTTGACCAGCCCGCCCCGCTCGGCTCCGGGCGGCGTGCCGATGCCGTCGTCGCTCACGGTCAGGGCCAACCGGCCGTTGCCAACGTCAATCCCTATCTGCACTGCCGTGGCCCGGGCGTGGCGGGCCACGTTGGAGATCGCCTCCCGCACCACGGCGAGCAGGTCCGGTCGTACCTCGTGGGGCACCGCGCTGTCGATCGGGCCGGACAGGGCGAGCACCGGCCGGAACCCCAGCGTCGCGTGGGCCGACTCGACGGTGTCCCGAAGCTGGGTGCGTAGCGCCGCCGTCACCGGCGTGCGCAGCTCGAAGATCGCCGCCCGGATGTCGCGGATGGTGGCGTCCAGGTCGTCCACTGCGGCGTTCACCCGGCTGGCGGCCTCCGGACGCATGGCCAGGGTGGCCGCGGTCTGCAGCTGCAGGCCGGTGGCGAAGAGCCGCTGGATCACCACGTCATGCAGGTCGCGGGCGATGCGTTCGCGGTCCTCCAGGACCACCAGCTGCTCGCGCTCGTCCTGGGCCCGGACCCGCTCCAGAGCCAGCGCCGCGTGGCCGGCGAACGTGGTCAGCAGCGAATGGTCCTCGTCCGCCGCTGACGTCTGGCCGGGCGGCTGGGCCACCACCAGCAGGCCGTGCAGTGTGCCGTCGGCGGTGAGGGGAGCCACCAGCGCGCCGCCGGTCGTCACCGGCACCGGCCAGGCCGCCGCCTTGCCGAGGTTCTCCAGCAGGACCGGCTCGCCCCCACCGTTGACCACGTCGTCGAACGCGGTCTCGGTGATCGGCAGTACGGCGCCCTGCAGCTGCTCGGCTGCCGTGCCGTCGGCGGTGTCCACCACCTCCACAGTCAGCGCGTCGTTCTCCTCGTCGTGCAGCAGCACCAGCACGAGCTGGGCCTCGGCCACCTCGCGGGCACGCCGGGCCACCAGCCGGAGCGCCGCGGTCTGGCGTACCTGTCCCAGCAGGACGTTGGTGATCTCCGCGGTGGCGGCGAGCCAGCGCTCCCGCCGGTTGGAGGTGGCGTAGAGCCGGGCGTTCTCCACCGCTACGCCGGCCGCCGCGGCCAGCGCCACCACGATCTCCTCGTCGTCCTCGGTGAACTGCCCTCCGCCCTGCTTCTCGGCCAGGTAGAGGTTGCCGAAGACCTGGTCCCGGATGCGCACCGGAGTGCCCAGGAAGCTGTGCATCGGCGGGTGGTGTGGGGGGAAGCCGTACGAGCTGGGGTGCCTGGTGATGTCGGCGAGCCGCAGCGGGCGAGGGTCGTCGATCAGCAGGCCCAGCACGCCCCGGCCCCTGGGCAGCTGCCCGATCGCCGCCCGCTGCTCCTCGCTCATCCCGCAGGTGATGAAGGCAGCCAACCCGCGGTCGTTGTCCAGCACGCCGAGCGCGCCGTAGCGGGCGCCCACCAGCCGGCACGCCGCCGCGACGATCCGCTCCAGCGTGGCGTGCAGGTCGAGGTCGGTGGCGATGGCGACCACCGCGTCGAGCAGCGCGCGCAGCCGCTCCCGGCTCGCGACCACCTCGCCGACGCGGTCGAGCAGCTCCTGGAGCAGCTCGTCCAGCTGCACCCGGGACAGCGGGCCCAAGCCCAGAGCCGGCGGACCCCATCGTGCCTCGTCCGGCGTCGAGGCTGGCACCGAGACCATGCCTTGATGCTAACGGTCCCCTCGGTCACAACAGCCCCGCCCGACCGCTCGCGGACGCCCGGCGGCGCCGGGCGTCCGGCCTGTCCAGGACGGGTCGCCTGGCCCTGGCGGCGCCGGCCGGCCGGTCGCGACACTGGCCTGGAAAGTCGCAGCGACCATGGAGGTGCTGGCGATGACGGCCGAGAAGCGCTGGACAATCGACATCATCATCGACGAGCACGACGACCAGCGGCGTACCCGCGCGCAGGCCCGCCTGCACACCGGGGCAGCGGCTTCTTCGCTGTGCGGCAGCGGCACCGCGCGCCGCAACCCGGTCGACCGCGAGGTGCCGGAGATCGGCGACGAGGTGGCTGTCGCGCGGGCCCTGTTCGACCTGGCGCACCAGCTGCTGCTCGCCGCGGTGCTCGACATCGAGCAGGTCAGCCACGAGCCGGCCCGGGTAGGCATGTCGGCCGGCTGATCCGCGACCGGCTGCGCCGGCACTACAGATGGTCCGGAGTCCGGGCCAGGCAGGTGGAGGAACTTCTGATGATCACTGCACAGGACCTGCTCGCCGAGCACCCGTTCCTGGCCGGGCTGACCGACCGGCAGCTGGCTCGGCTCTCCATGTGGGCCCACCGCGCGCCGCTGCACGCGGGCCGGCACATCTTCGAGGAAGGCGGGCGGGCGGACCGGTTCTGGCTCATCCGCAGCGGACTGGTCGAGCTGCACGCCGTCGTCCCCGGCCGGGGCCCGGTACCGGTGGAGACCCTGGGCTCCGGCAGCGTCCTGGGCTGGTCCTGGATGTTCCCGCCCTACCGCTGGCACTTCGGGGCGACGGCGGTCGAGCCGACCCTGACCGTGGAGCTCGAGGGCGCGGGCGTGCGGCGCATCTGTACCGAGGACCCGGTCCTCGGCTTGGACCTGACCCGCCGGTTCATGGCCGTCGTTGTCGACCGGCTGCAGAACACCCGGCTGCGCCTGGTCGACCTGCACGTGGCGGACCCGGCCGGCGTCGGGCAGCTCCCGGACCGCTGACGCCAGGGCGCCGAGCAGCCCCAGATCAGCCAGCCGGAGCCGGAACGGGCCTTGTGGCCCGCGGCCCGCGGCCCGCCGGCCCTGGCACCTGTGACCTCGGCGTTCGTACGGTCGTGAGGAATGGAAGGAGAGGCGTCCATGAAACCGTGGCGAGTCCGTGAGGTGATGACGGTCGATCCCGTGGCGGTCGGCGAGGATGCGTCCTACCGGCAGATGGTCGATGTCCTGGCCAAGCACAGGTTCAGCGCGGTGCCGGTGGTCGACGCCGGGAACCGCGTCGTCGGGCTGGTGTCCGAGGCCGACCTGCTACGCAAGATCGAGTTTGTGGGTGGGGAGGCCGAGCCGCGCCTGTTCGAGGGGCGGCGGCAGCGCACCGCCCGGGCCAAGGCGACCAGTGACATCGCTCGCGAGCTGATGAGCAGCCCCGCGGTGACGGTGGGACCGGAGACCACGGTCATCGAGGCGGCCCGGGTCATGTCCAAGGAGCACGTCAAGCGGCTGCCGGTCGTGGACGAGGCGGGTCGGCTGGTCGGCATCGTCTCCCGGGGCGACCTGCTGCGGGTGCACCTGCGCCCGGACGAGGAGATCCGCTCCGAGGTCGTGCAGGAGGTGCTGCGTAAGGTGCTGTGGCTGGAGCCGGGCCAGGTGAACGTGTCCGTCCGGGAGGGTGTGACGACCCTCAACGGCGAGTTGGAGCGGCGTACCGACGCGCAGCTGGCGGTGCACCTCACCCATGCCGTCGCCGGCGTGGTGGACGTCGTGGACGAGCTGTCCTACCGGTACGACGACACCGAGCTCTCCGAGGCGCGGGCGCTGCGGTCGTACCCGTTCAGCGTGCGGTAGCGGCTCAGCCCGACGCGCCCTGGCCGCCCGGCCGTATCTCGGACGCGTCCAGGATCTCGGCCAGGGGTAGCCGCGGCGTGTGCGGTGGCCCGGGGTCGTCCGGGTCCGCCGCCCCCAGCCGCAGCACAATGTACGGGTGGCCCAGGCCGGACAGGATCCGCCGCAGCGCCTGGCGGGTGGCCGGAACCTCCACCACGGAGCTGAGCGGGAGCACCGACACGCCCAGCTCGGTGGCGGTCAGCCAGCACGCGGAGAGCGCCTCACCCGCCCGGAGCCAGTCGACCGGCTCGTCGCCCTGGCCGAACAGCAGCGCGTACGTCGCCGCCCGGTCATGCCCGGCCCCCACCCGCAGCGTGCCGGCGTGGCCGAAGTCCCGCTCGGGCACGTCGGTCTGCGGCGCGCTGCTCGGCAGCACCGGGTCGGGCACACCGGTCCCCTCCGCCCGCCGCCCACCGACCCAGTACGCGAGTTCGGCGCGCTGGTCGGGGTCTGCCAGGCCGATCTCGTTGGCGTGCGCGGCGGCCACGGCCAGGTCGCTCTGCTGGTCCTCGGTGACCCGGTGCAGATCCGTCCCCTCCGCAGCCGCGGCCCGGCGCACCGCGTCCAGCGCCGCCGGCGGGAGCGGCTCGTCGACCAGCGGCCGCCGGTCTGTGCGGCGCATCCCGATCGTCTGGAACAGCCGCATCGCCTCGGCCGTGACACCGGAGCGGTCGGTGACGGTGACCCGGGCCAGGTGGTCCTGGTCTGCGGGGTCGGGGAACCGGCTGACCGATGCCAGCCAGCCCTCGGCGGCCAGCGCGATCCGTACGTGGTGCAGCGCCGCGCCGCAGCTCATGATGAGCAGCCGGCCCTGCGGGTCGGCTACCGGCAGCTGCCGGCTGCGCACGGCGTAGAGGTCCAGCGCGGCCGGGCGCAGCCGCCACCGCCAGGGCTGCGTGTTGTGCACCGAGGGCGCGCTCACCGCCGCCGCGACGGCCTCGGCCAGGGCTGAGGCTGGCGAGCGGGACTCCACGGAACCACGGTCAGTCGTCATGCAACGCCGCCCCCTTTGACTCGGCTCACGGTCCCATCCTGCCCGCCGGGCCACATCATGTCCTCAGCGGCCGGGAGGCGGGTCCGACAGGCCGGACGTCTGGAGAGGCCTGGGTCGGGAGGGGGCCGGGGGCTGAGCCCGTCCGGGCTCAGCCCCCGGCTTACCCAATGCTGGAAACAAACGCTGCAGAACCCAGCCGCCAGACCACGACCTGGTAGGTGGTTGAGGCGCGGTCGAGGTGCGCCGGCCCCATCAGGCTGCTATGTACTGCTGCTACCGCTGCTGTGCTCTACGCCAGGTCGTCGAACTCGCCGTCCCGCACCCCGGCGATGAACGCCGCGATCTCCTCACGGGTGTAGACGAGAGCCGGTCCGTTCGGGTCGCGCGAGTTGCGGACGGCGACGCCCGCACCGGCGGGCAACGTGGCCAGCTCGACGCAGTTGCCGCTGGGGTTGCTGCGTGTGCTCTTCCGCCATGCCACGACGGGCAGCTGCACGGCGGGTACGCCGTTGTGTATCTGCTGCATCCCATCTCCTGTGTTCGGGTGAATTTCCGCGACAGGGCACGGCTGTCCCCCGGGACGTTCGCCGGCTGAACGCACTGCTGACCACCGTCGCCCTATCGACCGGTAAGCATAGGGCCCGAACGCGTCTCGCGCTGCACGGCAATCTGCACGTGCATCCGCCCTTGCGCGTGGAACTTCCAGCGCGCATGATGATGAGCATGCGGGGGTGCCGGGTTGTTTACGCTTCGTGAGCAGAAAGTAGAAGATTGGGCGCAAAACGGGCCATCATCGTTGCAGCGGGCACAGGCCGAGTCCTTCATGTAGTTGCCGAGCACTCGGCTGGACGCTGGCTGGGGAGTCCAGAATGGACCCCTTGACCCTGTCTGCCTGCATCGCCGCCGTGGCGGGTGTCGGCGGTGGATGGCGCTGGCGCCGCCGGGCCGGCCAGGCCGAGGCCGAGATCGCCAAGCTCCGTGGAGAGCTCCAGGCGGCCCGGCACGCCGCGAGCCACGACCCGCTGACCGGGCTGCCCAACCGGCGAGCCTTCTACCAGATCGGCGCGGCGATGTTCACCGACCCCGCGCAGCACCCCCTCTTCGTCGTCGTGCTCGACCTGGACGACTTCAAGCAGATAAACGACAGCTTCGGCCATGCCGTCGGCGACGAGGTCCTGGTCGCCGTCGCCCGGCGGTTCGAGAGCTGCGCAGGTCCCAGCCTGGTGGCCCGGCTCGGCGGCGATGAGTTCGCCGGGCTCTTCACCAGCCCGACCCCAGACTGCGGCTGGCTCGTTCCGGCCGCGGACCGGCTCGCCGAGGCGCTCGCCACGCCGATGCGGGTCGCGGACCGATGCATGATTGTGACCGCGTCCGTCGGACTCGCCCCGGCGACCGGCTGTGCCCACCTTTCCGAGGCCGTGCGGCACGCCGATGCGGCGATGTACGACGCGAAGCACCGCCGTATCCGTACCCGCTGTGGCACATCGCTCGCCCCCGCGACCATCGAGGACTACCGCCAGACCCACCGCAACGGGCGGGGACCGGCCCAGGACCTAGCCTTGAGCCACAGCGCCGAACCGGCAAAGTGGACCGTCCGGCACCTGGCCACCCGGCGCAGGGCACCGCTGCAGCTGACCGACCTGGCACCACATGCTGAGACCGGAGGGTAAGGACGATGCCCGCACCCACCATCGACCCGAACCAGCGCGACCCGGCCCACGTGGCACCGACCAACAGCTACCGGCGAGCCGATCCGGTATGGGTCTACCGGGGAGGCACCTGGCGCGCCGGAGTGGTGGAGTCCGCGTCGGCGCGAGCGGCGACAGTCACCTACCGGCCCAGCGGTGCCCGCGGGACCGGCGTCGACACGCTCACCGCCGAGTATGTCCTGGCCCGCTTCGAGGTCGACCCCATGCTCGACCGCAACAAGTAACCGCAACGGACCCTCACGGGGCGCGCTGAGAGCGCCCTCTACCAGCCGGCGCCGGACGGCTCCCACACCGAGCAGTCGTGCGCAAAGAGCACCCGGCGCGGGTCGAACTGCGCGAGCCGCCGCAGCCACGACGGGTACGCCGGCACCGGCGGCGCCAGGCCGTCGCCCTCCGCCGACCGGGCCAGCTCGTCGACCGCGAACTGGGACGCGAAGTCGTGTGCCTGGCCGGCGAGCACGACCGTGCCGTCCGGTCGCCGTACCACCAGTGACTGGTGCCCGTCGGTGTGTCCGGGCGTAGGCACCACCCACACCCCCGGCCAGACCTCGGCCTCACCGGCCAGCTCCTGGTACGCCACGCCGGGAAAGTCGACCAGCTCAGCAAAGGTGTACGACGCACCGCGCGCCGCCGAAAGCTCCACCGCCTGCACGAGCACCGGCCGCCCGGCCAGCAGCGGGTTGCCTCCACAGTGGTCGAAGTGCAGGTGGCAGTTGACCACCAGGGTGACCTCGTCGAGGCTCACGCCCGCGGCGGCCAGCGCACCGCCCAGCGGGCGCCGGTGCGGCCGGTAGTGCGCCTCCACCGCGGGGCTGGCCGCGCCCAGACCGGTGTCGAAAAGCAGCAGCCCCTCGTCCCGCCGGACCAGGTAGCCCAGCACCGGCTCGACCCGCGGCCGGCCGTCTGGCACCTCGCTCGCCGGGCGTACGAAGTAGCCGAGGTCCAGCCGGCGTATCTCCTTCCCCATCTCACTCTCCGGGATCGCGCTTACCCAGCAGCTCCCGTACCGCCGCGGCGGCGGCGCGGAACGCCTCCGCCCGGGGGGAGCCGGGCCGGGCCGCCACCACGGGCACGGTCTCCTCCGCCGCGCCGTCGGGGGCCTCCAGCGGGACCGCGGCGAGCCGGGCCACCCCGGCGGACCAGATCGACCGCTGCGGCGCCACCGGCGCGAAGACCTCGATCCGGGTACGGCAGCACGGGCAGGTCAGCCAGCTCATGTTCTCCACCGCGCCGAGCACCGGGATGCTCATCTGCTCCAGCATGGTCAGCACCCGCCGGGTGTCCAGGTGTGCCACGTCCTGCGGGGTCACCACCAGCACCGCCGCGGCCTCCGGAAGCAGCCGGACGATCGCCTGGGTGATGTCTGACGTGCCCGGCGGCAGGTCGACCACCAGGTAGTCCAGCTCACCCCAGGTGGTCGACCAGACCAGCTGGTTGAGCAGTGCCTGCACCAGGTCCGCGGTCCAGGCGATGGACTGGTCCTCGCCGAAGAGGAAGCCCGTGGACATCAGCTTTACGCCGTACCGCTCGACCGGCTCCAGCGGGGTCCTGCCGAGCCCGCCCCGCCGGGCCAGCACCCAGTGGGTCGCTGCGACACGGCGGGCGAGCCCCACCATCAGCGGGATGTCCGGGGCGTGCACGTCGGCGTCGAGCAGCCCCACCCGGCTCTCCTGGACGGCGAGCGCGACGGCCAGGTTGAGCGCCACGGTGGACTTGCCGACGCCACCCTTGCCGCTGCACACCGCGATGACGGCGCCGGCCGGAGGCGGCGGAAGTGCCTCCGCCGGGTCCACACCGGGCGGGTGCGCCCCGGGTGGCGGCGGCACCGGCCACGGGGACGAGGCCTGCCATGGCAGCCGCGGGCGCGGGTCGGTCATCGGTGCCCCCTTCCGTCCCCTCCGCCATAGACGATCGGTGCCGGCGCCCGGCCTGGCAAGGGCCGACGCGCATATACGGGACCAGTGCGCTCCGACGCGACGTACCTTTGGTCGGCAGGATGCCTGACGCGGCGGTCCGGCCTGATCCCGGGTCCGATCCTGGCATGGAGGTGTGACATGACCGACCGGCGCGACCTCGACCTGGCCGCGGAGCTCGACCGGCAGGTCGAGAACCTGGTGGCGAAGGGCTACCCGGAGCTGGCGGGGGTTGGCGTGGCCTCCTTCCGGCACCGGCTCACCGCGCTCAAGGAGCAGCTTGCCCACCTGCGCCCGTCGCCCGAGCCGGGACGGGTGCCGTTCGTCATCGTCGTCAGGACCGACGTCGTGCCCGCCGACCGCGCGGTGTCCCTGGTCGAGCTGCGCGGCAAGGACGGCTTCACCGAGATGGACGCCGACGACCTACGGCGCTTCGCCACGGTCGAGGGGGTGGAGATCCCACCCGGGTCGGCCTACCTGCTCGTTGACGTCGATGCCGGCCGGGGCAGCCGCAACGTCACACCGGACGAGGCCGGCAAGCTGATCGCCGCGGAGGGCCGGTCGCCGTTGACGGTCGCCGAAGGGGTCGCGCTGGTCACCCACCACCCGGAGATCCTCAGGACCGGGACCTGCTTCTCGATGCTGGCCAGCCGGTGCGGCGACCGCCGGGTGACCGCGATGTGGGTCAGCGCGGGGCGCCCGCGGCTGGGCTGGTGCTGGGCCGGCAACCCGCACACATGGCTCGGTTCGGCGTCCTGCGCCGCCCGGGTGGGGCGCGACGTCAAGCTTATGCCGGGCTCCCCTCAACCGGGCGTTTCTGCGGGTACGAAGCTGGGCGGGTAGTAGCGGCTCTCGGAGCCAGCCAAGCGCAGCGGGTGACCCGAGCTGTCGACTGGGTGCGCACCAGGTATCGTAGGAGACATGGCGACCCAGGATTACTCCACTCCGGTGATCGCGCTGCCAGACGAGCTACGCGGCTTGACCTATGACAGTGGCCCGGGCGTGCGCCGCGCTGCCGGTCGCGTACGGCCAAGCCGGCTACATCGTGACCGTTGACTCGGATGCCTACCCCGGCCTCGACGGGATCGGCATCTGACCCGACGCAGCGGCCTCCCCGGCTAGAACGCGCGGACCACGGTGATGGTCACGTTGGGGCAGGCGTTGGCCCAGCTGATGAGGGCGTTGCGCTCGGTGGTGTCCACGCTCAGCCGCCAGCGCAGCTTCACCGCCACCCACTCGTTGATGTAGCGGCACCGGGCCGAGCTGTACGGCGGCATCCAGCTGCCCGGGTCCCGGTCGCCCTTGGCCTGGTTCACGTCGTCGGTGACCGCGACCAGCGGGCGGTAGTCACCGAGGTCGTTGGCGAAGCTGCGGCGCCGGGTGGTGGTCCAGGTCCGGGCCCCTGAGTCCCACGCCTCGGCCAGCGCCACCATATGGTCGATGTCCAGGTCGGAGGGGTTGGTCCAGCTGACGTTGTCGTAGTAGGAGTACCAGCGCCCGCCGGAGAGGGAGCAGCCCGGCCCGACGCTGGGCGTCGTGGTGGCCTCGGCGATGAGCACCTCATAGCGGGTGTTGCAGCCGTCACCGTCCGCGTCAATCCAGTGCGGGAAGAGGGAACGGTCGTAGCCGGTGCGGATCTCGGTCGCGACCTGAAGGTCGTAGACCGCGGTACGCAGCGGCGCCGAGTAGGTCTCGGCCCAGGCAGGGCTGGCCAGCAGGGTGCTGCCGGTGACCGCGGCGAGCAGGGTCACCGCCCAGCGAAGGGTGCGGCGCATGGCGGGCTCCAGTTTCAGTCGAGAGATGCTCGTATCTCGATATAGACATGCATTGAAGCATGAGCACAATCGGCTAAACCGCGTTTCCTGCCCCTCCCTGGGGGGAATCCGATGCCGCGTGAACCCGTTCGAGGGCACCGTCGGGCCCGGCCGCCGCCCCAGCCCGGATAGTCCCGGCCCAAATAGAACAATTCCGGACAATCTAGGCTCAGACAGGCCTGGGCCGGCTGGCCGGTTCGGGCCCGATGAGATCGGCACTGGCCGCCGCCCCGTACCCCGTCCCCAGGAACAGCGCCCGACAGAGGATGCTCAGGGCGTGAAGGAGGGGAAGACAGCCGGCCGGGCCCGGCTTGTCGCGGTCACCGCGACGGTGACCCTGCTGCTCTCCGGCACCGGGCTCGCCCTTGGCACGTACTACGTTGACAGCGTGCCCACCCCCGCGCAGCTGGAGCTGCCGGAGTCGACCACCGTCTACTACGCCGACGGCAGGACCCCGATGGCCAAGCTCGGCACGGAGAACCGCACGATCCTCGCCTTCGACGAGATGAACGACGGGGTCAAGCAGGCCATCGTCGCCGCCGAGGACCAGACCTTCTGGACCAACGAGGGCGTCGACTTCGGCAGCGTCCTGCGCGCGGCCAAGAACAACGTCACCGGCGGCCAGACCCAGGGCGCGTCGACGATCACGCAGCAGTACGCCCGCATCGCCGCGGACCTGCAAGGCGTGACCTACTCCCGCAAGCTGCGCGAGGCGGTCATGGCGTGGAAGCTCGACGACAAGTACTCCAAGGAGCAGATCCTCGAGTTCTACCTGAACACGGTCCCCTTCGGCCGCGGCGCTTACGGCATCGAGGCGGCCGCGCAGTCCTTCTTCGGCAAGACCGCCAACCGCAACGCGCCGCCCGCGTCGCAGGTCACCGTCGCCGAGGCGATGGTCCTGGCGGCCATGGTCAAGCAGCCCGAGCCGCACCCGGACGACCCGGAAGGGCAACCGGGGTACGACCCAACCCGCAACGCGGTCGCCCGCGAGAACTCGGTCGGCCGCTGGCACTACGTCCGGGACGGCATGGTGACCCTCGGCTACCTGACGCGGGAGCAGGCTGACCAGCTGCGCTACCCGGACACGGTGAAGGAGTTCGACGCCGGCGCCCAGCAGTCCGGCCTCGACCTGCCCACCGGGCTCGTCGTCAACCACGTGCTCAGCGAGCTGCGCCAGCGTGACCCGTTCCGGGGCAAGCCGGCGGACTACATCCGCAACGGCGGGTTCCGGATCATCACCACCATCGACAAGCGGGTCCAGGAGGCCGCGGAGGCCGCCGCCGACATCCGCCGGCCGACCGCGCCCGAGGTGGTACGCGGGCAGCCCAAGAACTGGCAGGCGGCCCTGGTGGCGGTGGAGCCCGGCACCGGGCGGGTGCTCGGCTACTACGGCGGCAGCAACGGCGCCGGTGCGGACTACGCCGGCTGGTACTACGACGAGGCCGGCAAGCCGGCCGGGTTCGGGCAGCACCCGCCAGGGTCGTCGTTCAAGGTCTACGACCTCGCCGAGGCGCTGCGCCAGAAGATATCGGTGAAGTCCCGCTGGGACTCCCCCGCGACCAAGGAGTTCCCGGACAGCGGGCGGACCAGGAGCTCAGCCGCCGGGCCGATCCGCAACGTGAGCAGCGCCGAGTGCCAGCCCGACTGCACCCTCTGGGAGGCGACCGTCGCCTCGCTGAACGTCACCTTCTTCGGCCTCACCGAGGAGCTGGGACCGGCCAACGTCATCGACATGGCGACCAAGGCCGGCATCGACTCGATGTGGGCCAACGTCAAGGGCCAGCCGCACCCGGTGCGGATCGAGCTGCGCAGCAAGTCGGGTAAGGAGGTCGCCCAGCACTTCTCCACCGAGGTCGGCATCGGCCAGTACGGCGTCACGGTGCTGGACCACGCCAACGGGATGGCCACCTTCGCCGCCGGCGGCAAGCGGGCCGACGCCCACTTCGTACGCTCGGTGACCCGAGACGGCGAGGAGGTCTACGCCGAGCAGCTCACACAGGCCGACATCGGCCTCGACCAGGAGCGGATCAACCAGCTCAACTGGACCCTGTCCAAGGTGGAGGCGGCCAAGCTGGACAACGGCTGGGACACGGCCGGCAAGACCGGCACCTGGCAGCTGGGCAACAGCACCAACCAGAACGCGCACACCTGGATGGTGGGCTACACCAGGGCGCTGGCGGCGGCCGTCTGGCTGGGCACCGCCGACGGCAAGGCGCTGCGGACCAGGAACGGCTCCACCGAGGTCTTCGGGTCCAGCTACCCGGGCCCGATCTGGCGGCAGTTCATGGCTACCGCGACCGCAGCGCTCAAGCTGGACAAGGAGAAGTTCCGGTTCGGCGAGCCGAAGTTCCCGGACGAGGCGCCGTCGCCGGGCCCCAACGGCACCACCGCTCCTCCGCCGTCGCCGACCCGCTCCTCGCAGCAGCCGCCGCCAGGTCCCAGCCCGACCTGCCCACGGCAGGGCTGCCCCAAGCCGGAACCGACGCCGAAGCCTACGGTCGGGCCCAGCCCGACCGCGGCGCCCTCTCCGACACCACGCCGCGGCCGGCGCCGGGTCACTCCCGCTTCTCGACCTCGCCGCGGACCTTCACGAACTCGGCCTTGATCTGGTCGACCTTCTTGAAATAGAACACGACCACGCCCATGCTGCCGTTGTCGGCCCAGACACACATGGCCATCGGCACGTCCTCGGCGGTGCCGTCCGCGCACTTGGCGTGGCCGCCCAGGGGCCCGGGGTCCACCACCACCGGGGGGCTCACCTTCAGCCCGCTGGACCCGATCTCGGCGAACGCGCTGTCCAGCTCGGCCTGCGGATCCCGGACCAGACCGGACGCGGCGGCGATCATGATCATGTCCCGCTTCGCCGGGTCGCCGTAGAAGGCGCCGACCGCGCCGGTCTCGTTGGTGATGTCCTTTCGCATGCTCTCGACCATCTCGGTCGCGGTCTTGACCAGATCGGGGTCGGTGATCTTGTCACGACCGAGCAGCGTCGCCGGCGCCTCGACCCTGGTGTTGGCCGCGTCAACAACGCTCCCAACGTCGTCCCGCAGCGCGAAGTACGCGATGGCGGAGACTCCTCCGCAGAGCACCACCAGCACGGCGACGACGATGAGGACGATCCTGCCGGCGCGGGACTTCTTCGCCGGCGGGGGCACCGGCGGCCCGGGCGGACCCGCCTGCCCGGCCCACTGGTGCGGCTGCTGGTGCTCCGGTTGCTGCGGGTGCCCATACTGCGGCGGCGGATATCCCTGCGGTGGATATCCCGGCTGCGGCTGGTAGGGCTGCTCCGGGGGCTGCGACATCAACTCTCCCTGAGGTAGCGGCAGGACAACGGCCGATGGTACCCACCCGTGCCCAGGCGCGGGTGACGCGGGCGCTAGATCCGACCGCGGAGCGGCCCGGGCTGCCCGTACGGGGCGTTGTGGCGGGGATCGGGCCAGGCGCCGTACCCGTCGCCGGGCGGGACCGGCGCGGAGCGGGGGCGGGGCGGCGGCGGAGGGCCGGGATGCCGGCGCTGGTCCGCGACCGGGCGCAGCCGCGCGGCGCGCGCCCGGAACTGTGCCGACGCCTCGGCGTCGCGGGCCAGGGCCGCCACCGAGCCGGTACGGGCGATGCGGTGCCAGCCGAGCCGGCTGCCCAGCATGGCGGTGACCACGGACTGCAGCACCACGAGGTACATCAGCTGCCGGTACACCACCTGCTGCAACGGGAACGTCCACAGTGGCCGCAGCCGCTCCTGGTCCAGCCGCAGCGCGTAGGCGGCGGTCGCCATCTGCACGCCGAGCAGCACGGCCCAGATCCCGGCGATCTCGTACCAGGTCAGGAAGACCAGCCCGTAGACGGCGAACACGTCGACGGCGGGCGCGGCGAGCGGCAGGGCGACCTGGAACACGCCTAGGTAGGCCAGGCCACGCCGGCCCAGCTTGCCGGCCGGGCCCCGCTGCACCAGCGCGCGCCGGTGCTTCCACATCGCCTGCATGGTGCCGTAGCACCAGCGGTACCGCTGGTGCCACAGCTGCCGCAGCGAGGCCGGGGCCTCGGTCCAGGCGAGCGCGGACTCCTCGTAGACCACCCGCCAGCCGGCCCGGATCACCGCCATGGTCAGGTCGGTGTCCTCGGCCAGCGTGGCCGAGGAGACGCCGCCGACCTCGACCAGCACGTCCCGGCGGAACGCGCCGATGGCACCGGGCACCGTGGGCATGCACTCGGCCACGTCGAACATGCGCCGGTCCAGGTTGAACCCGATGACGTACTCCAGGTGCTGCCACCGGCCCAGCAGCCGGCGCCGGTTGGCGACCTTGGTGTTGCCGGAGACCGCACCGACCTTCGCCCGGGCGAACGGTTGGACCAGCCGGCCCACCGCATCCGGCGCGAAGACCGTGTCCCCGTCCACGAGCACGATCAGGTCATGCGCGGCGTGCGCGATGCCGGTGTTGAGGGCGGCCGGCTTGCCCGCGTTGGGCTGGCGGATCACCCGTACCTCGGGCAGGTCCAGGTCCCACACGATCTGGGCGGTGTCGTCGGTCGAGCCGTCGTCGACGACGATGACCTCGAGCTGGGGGTAGTCGTTGTGCACCAGCGAGCGCACGGTGGCGGCGATGTTGGCCGCCTCGTTGTAGGCCGGGACGACGATCGACACCGGCCCCAGGTAACGAAGGCGCTGCCGGCCCCGCCGCCGGATCCGGCGCACGTGCAGGCCGGCGGTTGCCAGCTGGACGAGCAGCCGCAGCAGCAGCAGGCCGAGCGCGACGCCGAAGAACACGCCCAGCGCGTCCCCGAGCCACGCCGCCCCCCGCTGGGCGTTGCGCAGCGCCTCGCCGCGCAGCCGGGTGGCCTGCGTCGCGGGGAGCGTGGAGTCGGGCACGCCGAGCGCGGCCGAGACCGTCGGGAACTGGTACCCCTGCACGACCAGCTCGCTGAGCAGCCGGTCCAGCGCGGCCAGCGTCTGCCGCCGGTCACCGCCCCCGTCGTGCAGCAGCACGACCGCGCCCTCGCCGGGCGGCAGCGGGTTGGCGGCGCGGACGATCGCCTCGACGCCGGGGCGCTGCCAGTCCTTGGTGTCGTGGTCGGCGAGGACCGCCACGTGGCCCTCTGCCGCGGCGCCGCGCAGCACGGCGAGGTCGGCCGGCGTGATGGCGTTGGGCTCGGATGAGAACGGCGGCCGGAACAGGGTGACCTGGCGCCCGGTGGCCCCGGCGATGGCGTTGCGGGTCAGGGTCAGCTCCAGCTCGCGCCGCCACGCGGGCGCGCCGGCCAGGTCGGCGTGGGTGAACGTGTGCGAGCCCAGCTCGTGCCCTTCGGCCAGGATCCGGCGGGTCAGCTCCGGGTGGTCGTTGACCTTCGCGCCCACCACGAAGAAGGTCCCGTGGGCCCCGTGCTTGCGCAGCACGTCCAGGACCCGCGGGGTCCACACCGGGTCCGGGCCGTCGTCGAAGGTGAGCGCGATGGTACGGCTGGGCATGCGCCGGGTCTGCGGTTGGTCGCCGTCCAGGCGCAGCACCGGGCCGCCTTCGCTCACCTGCGGTGGTACGGGCGGCAGCCCGGCCGCCTTGCCGGTGCTCCCCGACGGGCGCCCGGACCCGCCGACGATCCCGTGCACGTACCCGTCCAGGCACAGCGCGCCGAACAGGACGACCATCGCGAGCAGCAGCAGCACCCAGTGCGCACGCGGCGTGCGCCGGTTCTTATGCAGGGACACCGGCTGCTAACCGGGCTTTCCAGGCGACTTGCTGGGCCGTCCGCCCGGGTCGCGGCGGTGGTCGCCGCCCTGGCCGCCCGGGGCTGCCGGGGACTGCTGCGGGGCCGGCGGCGCGGTGGCCGTACCCGGGTTGGGGGCCGTGCCGTCCGGGCTGGGGCCGGCGTCGGTGGGCAGCGGGGTCGCCCCTTCGCCGGGGCGGGCCCCGGCGTCCGGCCAGCCCGGGATCGACACCGGTCCGCTGGAGAAGAGGCCCGCGAGCAGGATGCTCAGGCTCGCCACCAGAAGTACGCCGAGCCCGGCGCCGACCAGGGTGACCAGGCGGCGGCGCCGGCCCGACCGGTCGACGAAGACCGCCCCGGCCAGACGGCGCGCGGACCGCTGCCGGAGCTCTGGAGCGATGCCGTCCTTTGACATGCCGTGCCGAGCACGCCCTTTAGCCACGCCGCGACACGTTACCGAACGGGTGGGGCCGAACGCATCCCCGCATGTGCGACGAACAAGCCAGGTGTCGTGACCAGCTCAACCAGGGTCCGTACGCCGAATCCAGTGGCACCGGCCGACCACTCTGCGTCATCGTCGTCGGCGAAGGCGGGGCCCGCGATGTCCAGGTGCGCCCACGGGATGGCATCCGGCACGAACTCGTTGAGGAACAGCGCCGCGATGCTGGACTGGCCGTAGCGGTTACCGGTCGCGTTGACCAGGTCGGCGACCTTCGAGTCCAGCTGGGAGCGGGGCACCCCGTCCAGGGGCAGCGGCCAGACCGGCTCCCCGGCGCGTGCGGCCGCCGCCTGCACCTGCGCGAGCCAGTCCGGGTCGTTGCCGGCGAGGCCGGCGTAGCGGCGGCCGACCGCCATCGGCACGGTGTCGGTGAGCGTGGCGATGTCCACGATCCGGTCCGGGGCCTCCTCCGCGGCCAGCGCGAGCGCGTCGGCCAGGATGAGCCGCCCCTCGGCGTCGGCGTTGCGCACCTCGACCGTCACCCCGCAGCGGGTACGCAGCACGTCCCCGAGGCGGGTGGCGTCCCCGCCCGACATGTTGTCCGTCAACGGCAGCCAGCCCACCACCCGGTGCGGGCAGCCCAGGCCGGGCAGGGCACAGACGGTGGCGAGCACGGCCGCGGCCCCGGCCATGTCGATCTTCATATCCACCATCATCTGGTTCGGCTTGAGGGTCAGCCCGCCCGAGTCAAAGGTGACCCCCTTGCCCACCAGGGCGACCGTCCGCACCGGCTGGCGGGCCGGGGCTGGCTCGCCGGCCCCGGTTGGCTCGTGGGCTCCGGCCGGCTCGTAGGCTCCGGCCGGCTCGTGGGCTCCGGCCGGCTCGTAGGCTCCGGCCGGCTCGTAGGCGAGGCGCACCAGCCGCGGCGGCTGCGCCGACCCGCGGTTGACGCCCAGCAACCCGCCGAGGCGCTCGGCGGCGATGCGCTGCTCGTCCCACACCTCGCAGGCCAGCCCGCGCTCGGTGGCGAGCGCTGCGGCGCGCTCGGCGAAGGCCGGTGCGGTCAGCACGCCTCCCGGCTCGTTGCCCAGCTCCCGCGCGAGCAGCACGGCCCCGGCCACCTGCTGGGCGGCTGCCACGGCGCGCTGGCAGCCGGCCCCGTCACCGGCCGGCGTGACCAGGTCCAGCCGCACGTCGCCGCCCAGCTCCACAGTGGACTTGCGGGCGGTGGACTTGTAGCGGGTGAAGCGGTAGCGCGCCAGCAGGCACGCCTCGGTCACCGCCCGCACCGCGGCGTCCGCGGGGCACCGGGCCTGCGGCACGGTGAGCGCGACCCGGCGGTAGCGGCGGGCGGCGCGGGCCGCGGTGGCGGCCGCCCGGCGCAGGGCTTCGACCTCCACCGGTCCGGACGGGCCCAGGCCCATCAGGATCCGGGCCGGCTCCCCCGGCGCACCGGGCAGCGCCACCACCTCACCCACCTCGCCGGTGAACCCGGCGGCGGCGAGGAACCCGTTCTCCGGCAACGCGTCCAGGCGGTCGGCGAACGCCGGCACGGCGACCACGTCGGCGTCCGCCGGCACCTGCGGCACCACCCGTACGTCCACACTCATCGCCGCCCCCGCGTCGCCGTCCCAGCCCGTCATCGCCGGGCCTGCCGCGCGGCGCCCCACTGCTCCAGCCGGTCGGCGTACTCGTGGGCCAGCCCGCCCAGGCCGTCACCGGCGACCCGGCGCCAGCCGCGCGCGGCCGACACCGCGTGCGGGTCGACCCGCAGCGCCTGCACGAAGCAGTCCTCGGCGAGCGCCGGCCGGCCGGCCCGGTCGAAGCACTCGCCGGCCATGGCGTACCCGATCGCGGTGCCCAGCGGGCCCAGCCGGGCGGCGCGCAGGTACGACTCGCCCGCCTCGGCGTACCGCTCCTGCTTAACCAGGCTCTCGGCCAGCTCGATGTGGCTCTTGGGGTCGTACGGGTCCAGCGCCAGGAACTCCTCGGTGCGCGCGTGCCCGAGCGCGACGTCGCCGAGGCCGAACGCCTCCTTGGACCGGCTCTCCAGGCAGGCGTGCAGGTTCTCCCGCCTCAGGTACTCCTCCCAGGGGCTGCCGGTGGGCACCGCCCGGGCCAGCTCCTCGGCGCGGGCCATGTCCTCGACCGTGCCGGCGGCGTCGCCGCGCATGAACGGCACGAAGCCGACGCCGCGGTAGAACCGGCTGGCCAGCATCACCTTCTCGAACTCGGTGAAGTCATCGCTTGCGAGCACCGCGTCAAGGTACTCCTGCGCGCGCTCCCGCCAGCGCTGGGCGTCAGCCAGCGACCTCGTCTCGCGGGCGGCGTACACCACGCCGAACGTGGCCGCGGCCAGCCTGAGGTGCAGCGGGCAGTCGGGGTGGTCCACCATGGCGAAGGTGTCAGTCGGCGGCCGCGGCTCGCGGCTGCCGACGGACGCCGCGTACCGCGCGATGTCGCGCCAGTGGTGGTGGTAGAACTCCACCGGCTCGCGCAGGCCGGCCACCGGCCGGTCCGGCACCAGCCGCACGACCAGCTCGCGGAAGCCGAGCCGGAACAGCACCAGGCTGGTCAGGTACTGCCGCTGCGGGTCCGCCCCGGCGAACCCGGCCACCCAGCCGCACAGCTGCTCCCAGGCCGGCGTACGCAGCGGCTCCGGCAGCTGCGCCGGGTGCGCCACGAGGAACTCCACCAGCCCGGACTCCCGCGCCAGGTTCACCCGGAACGCCGGCGGCATGACCCGCTGCACGTCCACCCGCGGGTAGTCGCCGGCCACCGCGAAGTCGTACGCCATGGTGGGGATGGACGCGTACAGGCAGGGCGACTGCGACGGGCCGAGGTTGAGGTACGCCCCGTACATGCGGTAGTGCCAGTTGTTGCGGTAGCCCTCGGCCGCCGGCGCGACGAGCGCGGCGAGCGTCGCGTCGCCGGTCGCCTCGCAGGCGCGCACCAGGCCAGTGCGGGTGCCCTCGGAGCGCGGGGCGGCCCGGAACGCGCGCTCGCACAGCACCCGGGCCAGCTCCTCGTCGCCCAGGCGGCCGGCGCAGGTCGCCGCGTGCAGCAGGGCGAACGCCGTGCCGTACGGGCCGAGCCGGGCCGCGACGAGGTACGCGGTGAGCGCGGTGGCCAGGTCACCCCGCCGCTGCGCGGACTGTGCGGACTGCATCCAGATCTTCACGCAGTACGGGTCGAGCTTGAGCCCCTCCTGCACGGCCCGCTCCTCGGCGTCGCGGTCACCGCGCTTCACCGCGATCTCGACCCGCCGGTCCAGCACCCGCCGCGACATCTCGGTCGCGACCTCCTCCTGCTCCGGCGAGCCCGGCGGCACCTCGGCCACGGCCTGCCGGGCCTGCTCCAGCAGCTTCCAGGCGGCGTCCAGGTCGCCGCCCCGCTCGGCCAGCATCACCTCGCGGACCAGCAGCCGCGCGTGCCAGATGGCCCGGTCAAACCCGGGCAGCCCGCCGGCCAGCTGGTGGTAGATCTCCCTGGCCCGGCCGGCGTACAAGGGCGCGGCGGACCAGTCGGTGGCGTGGCGGGCTAGCAGGTAGCCCCAGCCGGCGCAGGCCTGCAGGTGCGCCACTGTCGGCTGTGGCGCCTCGACCAGCGGCGCGAACGCCGCCCGGGTCGCCGCGCCCAGCCCGTCGCGCTGGAACAGGGCGGTCGCGCGGGCGTACTGCACCAGCGCGGGCAGGACCTCGGCGCACCCGGCCGGCGCCAGGTCGGCCGGGGCCAGGTCGAGCACCGCCTCCGGCAGGCAGGCTGCGACCAGCCACTGCGCCAGGCCGGCCCGGTCGGTCCCGTCCAGCTCGGCGCGGCGCTGGTACGCCTCCGCCAGGGCCTGCCAGCCCGGCGTGGCGAGCTCGGCCGGCAGGTCGGCCGGCCGGCTCACCCGGTACTGGAACAGCCGTGACTCCTCGACCAGCAGCTGGCGGTAGCTCGCCGGCATCACCATGCCCTGCCGCGGCGCCGTCGGGTCCCGCGCCTCGAACAGCCGGGCCGCGGCCAGCGGGCCCCGGGCCTGGATGGCGGTGAGCGGGGACGAGCCGCCGTCGAAGTAGGGGCGGTGGACCTCAAAGGTCAGCCAGCTCGGGGCGTTCACGCCGACCTTGCCGTGGCTGCGTTCCCAACGATGCATCGATCCCGCCTCCCAGCGCGGGCGGTCCAACAGGAGGCGGGCCCCGGGCAGCGTCGAAGCGCAGCCGCGGGGCCCGTCGTTGATGGGGGCTTGCTTCAGCCGTCGAGGAAGCAGGTCCAGCAGTCGGCGACCCCAGTGGTCAGCTCAACCTCGTCGGCCAGGTGCTCCCAGGTCTCGTAGCGGGCCATACCGATGCTCCCTTCCATAAGTGTGGGGGTTATCACGGCCAACTTCCTGCATTTACTTTCGGTTGTCAATACTTCGATCTTGGCGTGGCAACGCCTCCAGCAGCAGGTCGACCTCACTGTCCGTAGTCCAAAAGTGGGGCGATACCCTGATTTTTCCGTCAGGGTAGGAGAGCTGCACGCCACGCGAGGTCAGGTCGGCGAAGAGCCGTCCGGCGTCCGCCGCCGCGAAGGTGACGATCCCCGAGCGGCTCTCGAGCCCACCCGGTCCGAGCACCGGGTAGCCGCGCGCCCGCAGGCCCTCGCGTAGCCGCTCACCCAGCGACCCCACCCGCTGCCATACCGCGGCGACCCCCACCTCCGCCAGCTCGGCCAGGGCTGCGGCCAGGCCGACGATGCCGAGGAAGTTCGGCATGCCGCCCTCGAAGCGGCGCGCCGCCGGGCGCAGCGGCAGGTCGTAGGTGAAGTGCCCCTCCCCCTTGACCAGCATGTCCTGGGACCGGTCGTAGCCGAACCACCCGGCCGGCGCCAGACGCAGCAGGTCGAGCCGGTCCCGGCGGCAGTAGAACAGGCCGGTGCCGGGCGGGCCGCACAGCCACTTGTGCCCCCCGGCGACGAGGAAGTCGACCGGGGTACGCCGTACCGACAGCGGCACCACGCCCAGCGCCTGCACGGCGTCGACGCAGACCAGGGCGCCCGCCTCGGCGGCGAGGGCGCACACCGCGTCGAGGTCGGTCCGGAAGCCGGTGAGGAAGTTGACGTGGCTCACCGCGACCAGCCGGGTGGCCGGCCCGACCTGCTGCGCCACGTCGGCCATCCGGTAGCCACCGTCGTGTGCCGGCACCCAGCGCAGCCGTACCCCGCGCTCGGCCAGCCGCCGCCACGGCTGCACGTTGGCGGGGAAGTCCCGGTCGAAGAGCACCACCTCGTCGCCCGGCCGCCAGCACAGCCCGTCGGCCACCAGGTGCAGGCCGGTACTGGTGTTAGGCACCAGGGCCACCTCGTCCGGGTGGCACTCCAGCAGCCGGGCCGCGGTGTCCCGGGCACCGTCGCGGGCGGCGAAGAAGTCGCCGAAGCGCGCCGCCCCGTACGCCAGGACGTCGTCGACGGCGGCCCGCATCGCGGCGCGGGCCGCCGGGCGGACCACCCCGATGCCCGCGTAGTCCAGGTAGGCACCGGCCATCAACGGTCACCTCCCACGGTCGTCGGCGCGGGCACCCGGGCCCGGGCCGGGCCCGGCCACAGCGTCGAGCCGAGCGCGGCGGCCAGCGGGATGCCGTGCAGCAGCAGCACCCATCCGGCCACCTGGCTTGGCGCCACCGCGACGCTGGTGACCAGCAGCCCGGCGGTGAAGCCGGCGTTGATGACCACCTGCGCCAGGCCGAAGACGCTGCCGCGTCGCTCGTCCGGCAGCCGCTGCACGGCCTGCTTGAACGTGATCTCGCTGAGCGCGTCCCCCACCCCGGCCAGCGCCGCCGCCACCAGCATCAGCGGCCACGCGCCGAGCCAGAAGACGCCGATGAAGCCGGCCGACATCACCGTGGTGGCCAGGTAGAAGACGAGTGCCGGGAGGCGTTCGACCAGGCCCGACAGCACCGGCCGCAGGACGAAGCTGCCGGCGAGGGTGCCGACCGCCCAGGCGCTCCACAGCGCACCGGCCACGTGGGCCGGGTTCGCCGGGTTGAGCGTCCCGCCCAGGACGGGCAGGCCGACGTGGTGGGACGCGCTGCCGAACGCGTCGAGCCCGCGTACCACCAGCAGCCCGGCGATGCCGGCGCCGACCAGCACGGCCCAACCGTGCCCGGCCCGTCGCCGGCCCGGCTGGACCCTCGCCGTACCCGCCGGCGCGGCCGGGCCATGCTCCCGCAGCCGCACCGGCAGGGTCAGCACGACCACGGCGGACAGCGCGTAGCTGGCGGCGTCGAGCAGGAAGATCCCGCGGAAGCCGAGCACCGGCACCGCCACCGCGGCCAGCCCCATGCCGGCCACCAGGGCCAGGCCCTTCAGGCCGGAGACCGCGCTGTTGACCAGCTGTAGCCGGGCGCCGGCCAGCGCCGGGGTCGCCGCGGCCAGGGTCGCCTCGAACACGGCCCGCCCGGCGCCGACCACCAGCACCGCCGGGAACAGCCAGGCCAGCTGCGCCCCGTCCGGCACCACGGCGAGGACCAGCAGGGCGACCATCCGGGCCAGGTCGGCGACGACCATGGCCCGGCGCCGGTCCCAGCCGGCGCCGTAGCGGTGGCCGAGCCGGCCGCCGACGACCCCGCCGGCGTAGAGGGCGAGCCCGACCAGGCCGGTGACGAGCACGGACCCGGTACGCACCCAGACGAAGACGCTGAGGCAGATAAAGTCGAGCGCGAACCCCACGTCCGAGACGGCCTTGGCCGCCAGCAGCCCGGTGACGGGCAGGACACTCTTGGCTCCCCCCCCACGCCTGAAGGCGGGGGGTTCCCACGGCGGAGGCGCGTTCACGCCGCCAGCCTCTCAGGTAGTCGGCGCTTCGCCGAGCGGTCCGGCGTACCGTCCCGGCGCGGGACGGGGCGCTGCCGGTGCCTGGCAGCGCCCCGCGACGGTCACCGGCGGGTCACAGGTTCGTGAAGAGCAGGCGGTTGGGCGTACCCGAGAGGCTGCCCCGGACCACCCCGGCGGTGGCGTTGTTGACCAGCCAGGCGTTCACCGTGGCCTGGCTCGCGTCGCCGAAGCGCGACTTGTAGAGCGCGGCCACGCCGGCGACGTGCGGGCTCGCCATCGAGGTGCCGCTCTTGAGACCGCTCGAGCCACCGGGGATGGTGGAGCGGATCGACACGCCGGGTGCGTAGATGTCGATGCACGCGCCGATCGACGAGAAGCTGGCCCGGGTGTCGGTGGAGTCGGTCGCGGCGACCGCGGTGGCGGCGAGGATGCGCCGGGGCAGCCGGTCGCACGAGTCGCCGCCGGTGTTGCCGCCCGACGTGGCGAGGAAGACGCCCGAGTTGATCATGTTGACCAGCGCGCTCTCCAGCGTGGTGCTGTACGTCCAGTTCCACGACGTGTTCGCCACCGCCGGACGGACCGCGTTGCTGCGTACCCAGTTGACCGCGTTGATCGTGGCGGACGTGGTCCCGGAGCCGCTGCAGTTGAGCATCTTCACCCCGTGCAGCCGCACCGCCTTTGCCACGCCGTAGCTGGCCGAGCCGATGGTGCCCGCGACGTGGGTGCCGTGGCTGTTGCAGTCGGTGTTGTTCGTGTCGATCGCGTTGAAGTCAAAGGTCGCCCGGCCACCGAAGTTGGGGTGAGCGCGGTCGATGCCGGTGTCGATGATGTACGCGTGCACGCCCGAGCCGGTCCCGGTGTAGGTGAAGCTGGCCGACAGCGGCAGGTTGCGCTGGTCGATCCGGTCGATCCCCCAGGCGGGCGGGTTGAGCTGCGTGGTGTCCAGGGCGTTGCTCACGGCCGCGTCCTGCTCGACCAGCAGCACCTGCGGGCTGCGGCGCAGCGCGGCCAGCTGCCGGTCGGACAGGGTCGCGGCGAACCCGAGGACCGCCGAGTCGTACGTGTAACGAGGGCTCACGCCCAGCCCGCGGGCCAGCGCCGCCGGGTCCGCCCCGGGCTTGACCTGGACAATGTACGCACCCGCAATGGCCTGGACACCGGGCTCCGCGGCAACGGTCATCAGCGGGGCGAGCGGGCCGATCGGCGCGGCGGCGGCCGGCGCGGCGGCCAACGGCACGGCCACGGCCATCCCAGCGGCGACCACCAGCAGTCTCGTGAGTTTCACGTTCCCTCCTCCGGCAGGTCGAGATAGCCATAGTTGTATTTCAATATATGGCTTTCTGCACGGTAGGGGACCAAAGCGACCCGCGTCAACGTCGCCCGCGCCACGCGCGAGCGAACGGCTGGGTCGACGGCGAGCCGCCCCGCGACACGTCAAAAGTCCGGTCCGCGGGTCCGACAGACTCCAGCCCTTGGTATCACCTGGCAGGTGCGGTCGCGGTCTAGGATGGCGGCTGTGACGCGGCCAGAACGGGCACTGGAGGACCTCGACCTGAGCCGGCCCAACCCCGCCCGGGTGTACGACTACTACCTGGGTGGCGCACACAACTTCGAGGTCGACCGGGAGCTGGCGCGCGCGGCTATGCGACACATGCCTCAGCTGCCCGAGGTGATGCAGGAGGAGCGGGGGTTCCTGCACCGGGCGGTGCGCTTCGTCGTCAACGACGGGATAGAGCAGATCCTCGACATCGGCTGCGGCATCTCCATGACCGGCAACGTGCACGAGGTCGCCCACGCCATGAACCCGATGGTCCGGGTGGCCTGTGTCGACCGTGACCCGGTTGCCGTGGCGAACAGCCGGCAGATGCTGGCCGGGAAGGGCTCGACCACCGTCGTGCAGGCCGACCTGCGCGAGCCGGACGCGATCCTGGGCAATGCGCGGGTGCGACGGCTCATCGACCTGGACAAGCCGCTCGGCGTGGTGATCGTCGGCGTGCTCCACTTCATCTCCGACCGGGAGGACCTCGCGGGCATTCTCGGCGTGCTCCGCGACGCCATGGCCAGCGGCAGCTACCTGGTGATGACCCACGGCAGCCATGACGGGCAGCCGGCCCAGACCCGGCCGATGCAGGAGCTCTACCGGCAGCGCGACACCCCGATCTGGTTCCGCCCGCTGCGGCAGATCTCCGACCTGTTCCGGGGGTTCAGCGTCGTCGATCCCGGCATCGTGTGGTTGCCCCTGTGGCGGCCGGACTCGCCCTGTGACATCGGCGAGCATCCCGAGCGGCTCAGCCGGTACGCTGCCGTGTTCCGCCGAGACTGACGCCCGATGAGCCGGCTCGTCCAGTCCTTGCCCGCGTCGCATACCCCTAACGGGCGGGTGCAGAGCAGGGTCGACGCGTTCACCCGGGAGTGGGCGAGGGCCATCGGCGGGACGGGCCAGACCACGATGACCCGTACCGAGCTGCTGGACTTCCTGCGGGCCCAGACGGTCCGCCTCACCACTGCGCTGCGGGCCGACCCGGCCGACCTCACGACCGCGGAGGCGGTCGGCGCGGCGCTGGTGGAGGCGCACCTCGCCGGTGCCCAGACGCTGCGCGCCACGACGGCGGTCATCGCCGAGCAGCTGCTGCCCTGCCTGCGCCTCGACTCCCGCCGGGGCCGGGCCCGCACCCGGGCGCGGCTGGTCGACGTGCAGGCCGCGGTCGCCGTCGGCTACGCCAACGCGCTGCGCGAACAGACGTTCCGCGAGCAGGAGCGGGTGTACCGGGCGCTGCTGGTCGTGCAGCGGCAGACCCAGGACGACTGGTGGGCGAGCGAGGCCCGGTTCCGGGCGGTCTTCGCCGGGGCCGGCATCGCGATGGCCATCACCGACCTGGGCGGGCAGATCATCGATGCCAACCAGGGCATGGCCGACCTGGCCGGGTGCCCGGTGGAGGGGCTGACCGGCCGGCACATCCGGCAGTTCGCCCACCCCGACGACCCACCCGAGCTGTGGACCGCCTTCCAGGAGCTGACCAACGGTCGCCGCGACCACATGCGCTTCGACAAGCGGTTCCGGCGCGGCGACGGGGCCAGCGTGTGGACCGACGTCAGCATGTCGCTCATCCGTGACGAGGACCGGCACCCGCGGTACACGGTGGCGATGATCAAGGACATCACCGAACGGCGGGCCCTCCAGGAGCAGCTGCACCACCAGGCGACCCACGACCCGCTGACCGGGCTGCCCAACCGGGTCCTGTTCCTCCAGCGCCTCGACGGGCTGTTCGCGGCCGCCGACCCGCAGGCGCGGGTGGGCATGTGCTTCCTCGACCTCGACGGCTTCAAGACCGTCAACGACACGCTCGGCCACGATGTCGGCGACCGGCTGCTGTCCGCGGTCGCGGGCCGGCTCGACGACTGCGTGTCACAGCTCGGGCACCTGGTGGCCCGGCTGGGCGGGGACGAGTTCGCGGTCCTGCTGGAGCGGCTGAGCGGGCCGGACGAGGCGGCGGCCGTGGCCCAGGACATCCTCGACGCGCTGCGGACCCCGGTCGCGGTCGACGGCCAGCAGCTGCGGATCTCGGCCAGCGTCGGGGTGGTCGAGCGCGCCGTCGGCGAGACCAGCCCGGCGGAGCTGGCCCGGGACGCGGACGTGACGATGTACCGGGCCAAGGCCGAGGGCCGGGGCAGGTGGGCGTCCTTCGACACCGAGTACAACAGCCGGGCGGTCGCCCGGCAGGCGCTGGCCGCCGCCCTGCCCCAGGCCCTGGCCCGCCGCGAGTTCGCCCTGGACTACCAACCGCTGGTACGCCTGCACGACGGCGCCCTGGTCGGGGTCGAGGCGCTGGTCCGCTGGCACCACCCCAGGCTCGGCCTGCTGATGCCCAGCAAGTTCATCGACCTGGCCGAGGACACCGGGATGATCGTCGAGCTCGGCCGCTGGGTGCTGCGCGAGGCGTGCCGGCAGGCGCAGCGCTGGCACGAGCAGCACCGCGACGGCGCGCCGTTCGTCAGCGTCAACCTGTCGGTACGGCAGGTCCGCGAGCCCGCCATCGTCGCCGAGACGGCCGGCATCCTCGCCGAGACCGGTCTTGACGTGGCCCGGCTTCAGCTGGAGCTGACCGAGAGCGCGGTGATGGAGACCACCGGCGAACCCGCGCAGACCCTGCATGAGCTCGCCGGGCTCGGCGCCCGGATCGCCATCGACGACTTCGGCACCGGCTACTCCAACCTCGCCTACCTGCGCCACCTGCCGATCCGCGTCCTCAAGCTGGCCGGCCCCTTCGTCGAGGGCCTCGCCGGCCGCGACGGCGTGCCCGACCGGGTGGACCAGCGGATCGTGGCCGCTCTCGTCGAGCTCGCCCACACCCTCGACCTGACGGTCACCGCCGAGGGCGTGCAGACCGAGGCACAGGCCAACGCCCTGCGCACCCTCGGCTGCGACACCGGGCAGGGCTGGTACTTCGCCCACGCCGGGCCCCCGGAGAAGATCGAGCAGCTGCTGCGTACGCCCCACCTGCCGGTCCCGACCGCCTGAGCCGGACCGGCCGGCACGGGCACCGGGCACGCCTTCCGCCCCACCACCAATGTGATTTATATAAGTGAATATATGTGTCCGCTCCCCGCATCCGACGCCGGGGGCTGGTCGACCGGCTGCGCGAGCACGCTGCCACCCAGCCGGTAACAAACAACCCAGCCGTGCCCGCCCCGCCGCTGCCGGCAGCGCCACTCCCATGGACGCAGTCCCCGGAAAGGCGAATTACGTACGGACGTTACCGGATCCGAGAGACCATCCCGTTTGTAAGGAAAAGCATCATCTGGCGGCGGACCTTACCAGCTCGTCAACCTCTGCGCGGACGGCAACCCGGCCAACGACCCACCCGTCGCGCCACTCTCAGCCCAGCTTCAGGCGGCCCGTCAATGCGCGGGCACGAGCTGCCCATGACACCCGGATGATCCGAGGCGGCGCGGCCGCGGCGGTAGGGCGGTCACGACCACGCGGCGCTGTCCAGCCCGGGCGCGCAGCCCCCCGCCCGGGCTGACCCCGCCTACCCGGCCCGTGGGCCGTCCTGCGCGGCCGGTACGCGTCCGTGCACCTCGGCCAGGAAGCCCAGGACTACCCGGTTGAACGCCTCGGGCACCTCCAGCTGCGGCAGGTGCCCGCTGCCGGGGAGGACGACCCGCCTGGCACCGGAGACGGCCGCCTGGATGGCGCCGCAGTGGGCATGCACGTCCGGGATGTCGTGCTCGCCGGCGACGACCAGCGTCGGCACCGCCACCTCACCCAGCCGCGGCAACGCGGGCAGCTGCGGGCGGCGCTCCAGCTCCAGCGGCAGGCGCAGGTTGTGCGGGTTGGCGCTCAGCAGCTCGTGCAGCCGCTGCCGCGCCGCGGTGTTGGCGGGCGCGACGAACCACGGGTCGGTCCCGCTCCAGTACGCGATCTGCTCGGTGACCGGCGCGTCGAACGCCGGTATGCCGCGCCCCCCTCGGGTGTCGAAATGCTCGCTGAACGGCAGGCCGCTGACGACCGGGCCGACCAGCACCAGCGCGGCGACGAGCTCGGGATGGTCGAGAGTGCACTGCACCGAGAGGAAGCCCCCGTACGAGCACCCGACCAGCGTCGCCGGGGTGTCCGACACCGACCGCACCACGGCGGCGAGGTCCTCGACGCTGGAGAACGGCGCGGTCGGCCGGGGCGAGCGCCCGTACCCGCGGCGGTCCCAGCGGGCCACCCGGTAGCCGGCGGCGGCGAACGCGCCGAGCTGCGCGTCCCAGGACTCGCTGTGCAGCAGGCCGTCGTGGGTGAGCACGACCGGCGGACCCGAGCCGGCGACCTCGCAGTGAAGGCCCTCAACCGCGAGGGCGCTCGTCTCCTCCGACACCACCCGCTCACCCTACGGCCGGCGGCCGGCGGCCGGCGGCCTGCCGGGCCGGTACGGCTGGCAGTAGCCCCTGCCCGGGCAACACCGCCACGCGTACCGCGTGGTGCCGCGCCGTCGCCATCCTCGACAAGCTGGGGCATGCTGACGCTGAGCGGGTCCGGGCCGGCCTCGACCTGCTCGATACGGCAGCGCAGGACGCCCGCTGGCTTCTGCCGCGGCCGGCGTAGCGGTACCCGGTGCAGGAGGTGCACGCCCGTGCCCTGGTGGGACACGCCGTTGGCGCGCAGGTTGGGGCTGCGGTGGCCGATTGTCGCCGCGCCGATGGCGGGTGGGCCGTCGACGCCGCATCTGGCGGCTGCGGTGTCGGCGGCGGGTGGGCTGGGCTCGGTGGCGGGGGCGATGCTGTCGCCGGAGGAGCTACGGGCGGCAGTCGCCGAGGTGCGGTCGCGGACCGACGCACCGTTCGCGGTGAACCTCTTCGCACCGTTGCCGCCGCCGTCCGAGCGCGGCGTGCCGGCATGGGCCGCGGCGACCGGTGGGAGGCTGCCGGATCCGCTGCCGGCCGCGCGGTTCGCCGAACAGCTTGCGGTGGTGGTGGCCGAGCGGGTGCCGGTGTTCAGCTTCACGTTCGGCATCCCGCCGCTGTCGGGTGTGGAGGCGGTGACGGTCGGCACGGCGACCACGGTCGCCGAGGCGGTGGCGCTGGAACGCGCCGGCGTGGACGCGGTGGTGGCCCAGGGGTACGAGGCGGGTGGGCACCGGGCGACCTTCCTCGACCCGGTGGACCGGTCGCTGGTCGGCACGCTCGCGCTGGTGCCCGCGGTGGTGGATGCCGTGTCGGTGCCGGTGATCGCCTCCGGCGGGATCATGGACGGGCGGGGGATCGCGGCGGCGCTTGCCTTGGGCGCGCAGGCGGTCCAGCTCGGCAGCGCGTTCCTGCGCTGTCCGGAGGCCGGCACGAAGCCGGCGCACCGGGAGGCGCTGGGGCGGGACACCGTGGTGACCCGGGTGCTCACCGGCCGCCACGCCCGTGCGGTGCGCACCGCCCTGGTGGACCGGCTCGAGGCGTCCGGCCTGGAGCCGCCGGACTACCCGCTGCCCCGCTACCTCACACCGGAGGCGCCGATGCTCGCCGGGCAGGCCGGTGGCCTGGCGCGGGCGCTGCCCGCGGCGGAGCTGGTCGTCACCCTCGCCGCCGAGACCGACGAGGCGCTCGCGCGGCTCGCCTGACATCCGTACGAGCTTTTCCCGCTCGGATCCGGGAGGGTGGCGGCATGGTGCAGGACCTCGACATCGCCCGCTGGCGGTTGCGTAGCCAGCATCTGGTCTCGCCCCACGCCGGGTCGGCGCGCGAGGTGGTCGGTTCGCTGCTGGCCGTACAGGCGGAGAACCCCGGCCAGGCGGCCTGGGCAGTGGCCTCTCGCACGCAGCACCCGGACCGGGCCGACCTGGCCGCTCTCCTCGACGACGGCGCTGTCCTGCGTACGCACGTGCTGCGGCCGACGTGGCACTTCGTCCGGGCCGAGGACATCGGATGGCTGCTCGACCTGACCGGTCCCCGCGTCCGTCGGGTCACCGGCCAGCAGCTTCGCAACGGCTACGGCCTCGACGAGCGCTCCATCGACCAGGCGGTCGCCGCCGTCATGGCGGCGCTGGCCAGCCGGGGACAGCTCACCCGCGCGCAGCTGGCTGCCGAGCTGCCCGAACGCGGTACGCCGGGCGGCCGGCAGATGCTGGTGATCCTGCTGGCCCATGCCGAGCTGAGCGGGCTGGTGTGCAGCGGAGGAGCCGTTGACGGCGAGCACACCTACGCGCTCATGAGCGAGCGCGTGCCGGCCCCACGCCGGCTCGACCGCACCGAGGCCCTGGCCGAGATCGCCCTGCGCTACTTCACCGGGCATGGCCCGGCGACCGAGCGGGACCTCGCCTACTGGGCCACGCTCGCCCTCACCGACGTACGCGCCGGCCTGGAGCAGGTACGCGACCGGCTCGACTCGTTCCAGCACGACGGGCGTACCTTCTGGCACGCCCCCGGGGATGCCCCCGGCGGACCGCAGCAGCCCGCCGGTCATCTCCTCCAGGTCCTCGACGAGACATACCGCGGCTACCAGGACTCCCGCTGGGTGCTCGACGCCGCGGGCGACGTGCCGCGCACCCGGGAGACCGCGATCGGGATGGCTCTGGTCGACGCACAGCTCATCGCCGCTGTGCGGCGCACCGTCGCCCACGACTACGTGCAGTTCGACCTGCGGCCCTACCGGGCCCTGGCACCCGCGCAGGTCGACGCCCTCGACCAGGCCGCCCGACGGTACGGCGACTACCTGCAGCTCAAGGCCAGGCTCCGGCTGCATGACCCGCACTCAACCAGGAAAGGGGGATGAAGCGATCCAGACCGACCAGCGATACCGGCGACAGCCGCGGCCACGCGAGCGCCGCGACCCGGGACACGCACGTTTCCTGGCAACACGGTCCCCAGACGACCCGAGACCACGGAGCTCCGATCATGCGGAAGCTGATAGCGACAGTGTTCAACTACTCCCTCGACGGCCTTCTCGCCGACGAGGGCACCGAGTTCTGGAGGTTCTGCTTCGACCTGCCCGAGAACCGTGAGCCCGACGACCCGGCCCAGCTCGACTTTCTCCGGAGCGCGTACGCGCACATCATGGGCCGCACCGCCTACGAGGCCATCGCCGCATCCATGACAACGTCCACCGACCACCCCTTCGCCCCCATCCTGAACGCCGCGCGCAAGGTCGTCCTCTCCCGGACCCTGACCACGGCCGACTGGGCCAACACCACCGTCGCCGCTGGTGACACGACAGAAGAGATCGACAAGCTCAGGCGGGGCGGCGACGGTCACATCGTGGTCTGGGGCGGCGTCAGCACCTGGCGGTCGCTCATGCGGCTCGACCTGATCGACGAGCTCTGGCTGAGCTTGTTCCCCTACGTCGCGGGCCAGGGCACCCGGCTGTTCGACGGCGTCCCCAGGTCCTACCAGCTCGACCTGGTCTCCAGCACCGCCTCCCGGAACGGGATCGTAGAGCTGCGGTACCGGCGACACCGCTGACCCAGCGGACGGAGCAACCTCCCGCTCATCCTCCGGCGACCGGTCGTCCAACGAGCATGGACTCCAGCAGGTCCGGCGTGAACTCGTACGCGGTCTGCGGGTCCAGCTGCGCGCCCAGGCCGTCGAGCACCTTGGTGAAGAAGGAGCGGGCAGCCACGGCGAAGACGATGTCGGCGATGTCGGCGTCGGACAGCCCGGCGGAGCGCAGCTCGTCGATGTCGGACTGCTCGACCGCGGTCGCGTCGCGCGCGAGCTTGGCGGCGAACTGGTAAACGGTGCGGTCCGGCGGGTCGAGTGCGCCGCCATCGGGCTGCCCGGCGATCGACCGGACGGCGGCTTCGTCGCCGCACACGTCCCGGAGGAACTTCGAGTGCGCGGTTGTGCAGTACGTCGACCGCAGCGTGCGGGCGGCAGCGATCGTCGCGATCTCGAACCGTCGCCGGTCCATGCCCTCGCGGATCGTGGCGTTCAACGCGTTCCAGGCCCGGGCGACATCGGGGCGGGTCGCGAAGCAGGCGGCGTAGTTGGGCAGGAACCCCCAGGCCGCTCGCTGCTGGCGGTAGTACTCAGCGACCTCGCCTCGGGCGGCATCTTCCGCCACGGTGTCGATGAACACGAGCCTTCCCCTTCCGAGTGCACGGGTGTCAACAGTCCAATCCGGACGTGTTCCGTCCGCAAGCCGTTCTACCCTTGCAGCCGTGACCGAAGCCGAGCCGACCGTCAGCCCGTACCCGATCAGACCACCCGTCCGCACCGTCATTGAACGCGGTCCCAAGGGGAAGCGGTCGGTGGCCATCGGCATCGACTGGCCCGGGTGGAGTCGGGGCGCAAAGAGCGCCGAGCTCGCCCTGGCGACGCTCGAGTCCTACCGGGAGCGCTACCGGCCGGTCGCGGGTCTCGCCGGGATGGCACCCGAGTTCGGCGCCGCCGGGCCCGTCGAGATCGTGGAGGACAGGATCGGCACCGGTTCGACCGACTTCTGGGGCATCTCCTTCTCGCCCTGCGCGACCGAGCAGGACCCGATGGACGAGGCGGAGCTCGATCGCGGGATCACGCTGTTGCGGGCCTGCTGGGCGTTCTTCGACAGCGTCGCGGCGCGGGTCTCGCCGCAGATGCGCAAGGGCCCCCGCGGGGGAGGACGCGACCGCGACCAGATCATCCGCCACACGATCCGCACCGAAAGCGAGGACTTCGCCAAGCGGGTCGGGTTGCGCAACCCGGAGGGTGCGGCGCTCACCCCGGATGGGCTGCGCCAGCACCGGGAGGCCTACGTCGCGGCGATGCGCGCGTACAACGCCGGAGAGGTCAAGCGGCGCATGCGGTCGTGGACGCTGCCGTTCCTCATCCGGCACTCTGCCTACCACACACTCGACCATGCCTGGGAGATGGAGGACAAGAACCTGACGGTGTAGTCCGCTGGCCAGTCACGGCAGGATCTCGACGTACCCGGCGGTCCCGTGCACGCGGATCCGCTGCCCGTCCCGGATGAGCCGGGTGGCGTCCACCACGCCGACGACGGCCGGCAAGCCGTACTCCCGGGCGATCACCGCGCCATGGGTCATCAGGCCGCCCACCTCCGTCACCAGACCCGTGACCGCGACGAACAGGGGCGACCAGCTGGGGTCGGTGTAGGTCGTGACCAGGATGTCGCCCGCTTCGAGATCGGCCTGCGCCAGGTCCAGGATGACGCGGGCCCTGCCCTCGACGGTCCCGGCCGAGACCGGCAAGCCGACCAGGGCACCGGCCGGCACGCCGTCGCGCCGGTACGCCCCGACGATGGCCTCGCCGTCCGAGGTGAGCACCCGCGGTGGCGTGAGCGCGTGGTACCACCGGAACGCGTCCTTGCGCTGCTGGATGAGCCCGTCATCCACCTGTTGGGTGCGCACGACGCCGTGGAGCTCGGCGAACGTGAGGTAGAAGATGTCCTCCTTCTCAGCAAGCACGCTGGCCTGCACGAGGCGCTCGGCCTCCGCCAGCAGGGCCTGCTTGTAGACGAGGTAGCGGCTGACGATGCCGTACTTCGGATACTCCCGGTAACCGATGAAGGTCCGGACCCGGTCGATCATCCGCTTGGTCTCGCCGGCTTTGCGCTCCCCGTCCGGCAGGGCCCGCAGGCGTGACAGCACGTCCTGTTCCTTCCTCCGCGCCTCCTGCCGCCCCTGCTCGACGCGCCGCTCGGCGGCACCCGGCTCGAAGAGCCTGATGTTGTCGAGGATCACGGGCACGAGCGTGGTGGGCCGCTCGCGCCAACGCGGCCTCGTGATGTCGATCTCGCCGACGCAGCGCATGCCGTACCGGTCGAGGTAGGCCTCGATGGCGTCGCGCGCCTCGGTGCCACCCGCGAGCTTGGGCAGCTCGTCCAGGAAGCCCTCGTCCCCGACGTTCTGCAGGAACGCCACCACCTGCGGGTACGGGCGGACCACGTCCGCGACGTCGAGCAGCGCCAGTCCCATCTGCGACGTGACGTTGCCGGGGGCGGAGAGCGTGAGCGTGTCGGCCGCGTTCCTCTCGCCCAGCCATTCCCGCAGCCGGTCGTTGAGCCACCAGGTGGCCTCCATCCCCGCCATGATCGCCTGCATGCTCAGCGGGTCACCGAGGACCCGCTTGTGCTCCTGGAATGCCTCCAGCAGGAAGTCGAACAGCGCCGGTCCGGTCAACGTCGCGATGTCGCGCCGTAGGGCGGCGATGGACGCCTGGCTGCGCTCGACCAGCTCGGTGACGATGGCCGGATCGGTCTCGATCGGGGTGGACCCGCCGCCGACCGGCGGCCCGCCGGGACCCCCGTCCGGCAGCGTCGGGACGAGGTCGCCGCGGTCGAGGACCGTCTCCAGCGCGTCCCTGACCAGCGGATCGGATCTCCCCGCCAGCTCCAGGAGGCCGGCGCGGCTCGCCGGCGACGCCAGGTGCCGGGTGACGTCGACGAACAGCCGCCCGCCGGCCTCGCGCATCGGCGCCAGGGCCGTCAGCTGCCACACGGAGACGCCCAGCGGCTTCATGGGGTCGATCATCATCTGCCCGTGACCGACCGAGAGGTAGACATGGTTCTCTGTGTCGCCGGCCTCGGGGATGGGGAACAGCGTGGTGACCGGCCGGCTCTGGACGATCTGGAAGTCTCCGTCGACCAGGCACCATTCGATGTCCTGCGGACGGCCGAAGTGCGCCTCGATCCGCCGGCCGAGCTGCACGAGCCGTACGACCTGCGCATCCGTCAACGCCGGCTGCTCCTGCCGCTGCGGGTCGACCGGCAGCACCTGCGTCCCGCCCGCCGGCAGGGCGTGGACGGCACGCTTCTTGGTGGCGACCGCCCTGGTGACGACCTCGCCGTCTCGCACCTTGAAGACGTCCGGGTTCACCAGGCCGGAGACCAGGGCCTCGCCGAGGCCGAAGCCGGCGTCCACGGTGGCGACCTTCCGGTTGCCCGTGACGGGGTCGGCCGTGAACAGGACGCCGGCCGCATCCGGGAAGACCATCTGCTGCACGACCACGGCCATGTGGACCTTCCGGTGGTCGAAGCCGTTGCGCAGGCGGTAGCTCACGGCCCGCTCGGTGAACAGCGACGCCCAGCACCGGCCGACGTGCTGGAGGACCGCCGCCGGCCCCACGACGTTCAGGTAGGTGTCCTGCTGGCCGGCGAAGGAGGCCGTCGGCAGGTCCTCCGCCGTCGCGCTGGACCGCACCGCGTAGGCCGCGTGCTCGCCGAGCCGGGCGAGCGCGCCGGTGACCGCAGTCGCCAGGTCGCCGGGGATGGCGACCCCTTCGATCCGCTGGCGGATCTCCGCGCTGAGCGCGCGGATGGCCTCCCGGTCGTCCGGGTCCAGGCGCGACAGCCGATCCAGCTGACCGTCGATCGACCGCGCTTCCGCCATGACCTGCCGGAACGCGTCCGTCGTCACGCAGAACCCAGCCGGCACACGGATGCCTTCGATCCGCGACAGCCCGCCAAGGTGCGCGCCCTTACCGCCGACGACCGCGACCTGCGTCTGGTCAACCTCTTGAAGATCCAATATGTACACTGCGTTACCTCCACGGCAGGTTGACGGCACCGGCCACCCGACCACGAGCTACCGCCGCCGGCCAAGCCGCTCCGCGAGAGTCTCGCGCAGGTCGTCGGGCAGCCCGTCGATCCCGTTGGCCAGCCGACGGCTCAGCCGCGCCCGCCACCAGTCGTAGTCCTCCCGTGCGTACGCGTACACGGCCTGGTCGTCGCCGCCGTGGTGCTCGATGTCGAAGATCTGGTCACCGACCAGGCCGCTGTGCAGCCCGGTCGTCCTGGGCCCCGGCGCGCGCACGGTGACCAGGTGGTCAACCGGCCGCTTGTTGATGCCCGTGACGCCGACGCCCTTGGCCGGGTTGGGCTCGGGCACCGCCAGGTTGACCGAGACAATCCTGCTCACGCCTGGC
>DASSUC010000414.1:0-10844 GCA_035707405.1 Micromonosporaceae bacterium
CGGCTGCTGGTAGAGGTCCTTCGCGGTCACCGACAGCGCGCCCATGGTCTTGCCGTGGTAGCCGCCCACGGCGGAGACCAGGCGGACCTTGCCGTGGGTGCGCGCCATCTTGATGGCCGTCTCCGTGGCCTCCGCGCCCGAGCCGGTGAAGTGGACCTTCGCCAGCCCCTCCGGGGCGACCGAGACGAGCGCCTCGGCCGCCAGCGGCGCGGTCGGTTCCACCAGCAGGCGGGTGGCGAGCGGGTGGGTACGGATCTGCCGGATCACGGCCTCTTCGATGGCCGGGTGGCGGGCGCCGTGGATGAACACGCCGTACCCGCCGGCGTTGAGGTAGCGGGAACCGTCCGCAAGGGACACCCAGGCGCCCTCGGAGGACACCTCGACGTGCCCGCCGGTGAGGTCGCCGAGCTTGGCCCGCCCCCGCGACATGTACCTGCGGCAGAGGTCGATGGCGTGCGCCGCGTCCACCGCCGCGTCCACCGCCACGGGCGGCAGGGCCAGCACGTCCGGCACAGTTGTGGTCACCAGTTGCTCCCGGGGTCGTCAGCTGAGGATGAGCGGGCGGCCGGCGAACCAGTCGACCATCGCCTTCGCGGAGCTGTGCCGCGACGGTGGGTGGAAGCCGATGGCGTGGGTGGCCGCGGCGAAGTAGGCGACGTCCGGCGAGGAGACGAACGCGATGCCGCCCAGCGCCTCCACGGCCCGGCGCGCCACGTCGCCGATCATGTCGGCGACCGCGAAGCGGACCACCAGGGACCGACCGAAGCCGCTGTTGCCGCCGTCGCCCTCGTCGAGGTTGCGGGCCGCGCCGTCGAGCATCAGCGACGCCGCCTCGATCGTGGTGGCCAGCGCCGCGCGCTCCTCCACCGGGCCGCGCCCGCGCTGGAGCACCCGCTCCACCAGGGCCGCCGCCGCACCCAGGTAGCACGCGGTGACCAGCAGCTCGAACCAGACGAAGCCGATCGTCTGGAGGTCGTCCAGCTCGCCGTCGAGCCCGCTGTCGAGGAAGACGACAAGGTCCTTGTGCACCTCGACGTCCTCCAGGATCACCGCGTCGGACTCCGCGCCGGCCAGCACCCAGGAGGACCAGAACGGCTCGATGCGGATGCCGGGTGACGCGGCCGGGATCATCGCCACCGCGAGCCGGGTGCTGCCGTCCTCGTCGGGTAGGGCGAGGCTGGCCGTGATCAGGTCCATCGACCGGGACAGGCTGCACGGGCGCTTGACGCCGTCCACCCGCCAGTTGTTGCCGTCCCGGCGGGCGTTCATGGTCGGGGCGAGGATGCCCTGGTTGGGCCGGCCCTCGGCAAAGCCGGAGGCGACCAGGCGGCCGTCGACGGCCACCCCGTCCAGCAGCATCCACTCGAAGTTGTTGCTCGCCTTGGCCAGCGCCACCAGGCTCGCCACCGAGAACTGGTGCATGGTGGTGGCGATCGCCAGCGACGGCGACCGGGTCGCCAGGGCCCGGGTGACCCTTGCCGCCTCGACCGCGGTCGCCCCCAGACCGTTGTAGACGGTGGGGATGACCAGCCCGGTGCCGCCGGACTTGCGGAACAGCTCGATGCCCGGGCTCTCCCGGCGCTCGAGGTCCATCAGCGGGATGTCGGCCAGCTGCTTGTCCAGGCCGGGCAGGAAACGCTCGAGCGCCTCGCGCTCCAGTTCCAGGAAGCTCACCGCAACACCTTTCGTTCGCGACTGCGGGGCTCGCTCCGCTCACTCCTCGCGCTCACCGGATCTCCCCCTTCAGACCTGCCGAGTACGCCTCGGTGACTGCGCGCCGCGGCTGGATGTCGTGGCCGATGCTGACGCCCTGCAGGTGCGAGGCGCGCAGCATCGGGTAGTTGCTCTCCCCGAACGGGCCGCCGGTCAGGCCGTTGCCGCCGTTGGGTGCCAGGTACGGGGGCAGGCCGACGTGCGAGTCGTTGACCTTCAGCAGCCCGCCGTTGGTGACCCGCACTACGAACTGCTCAATCACGTTCTCGTCGGTCGCCCAGAGCGAGTTGCGCAGGCCGTACGGGTTGGAGTTGACGTAGTCGAGCATCGTGTCGAGCAGCCGCTGGTCGCTGTCGTGCTCGACGACCACGACCGGAAGCAGTGGGAAGAACGTCTCCTTCGCCACCGCGTTGATCTCCCGCGCGCCGGCCAGGCCGTCCACGCGCAGCACGGTGGGCTCGATGAACAGGCCGGTCTCCGACGGCTCGCCGTCCACCTCGAGCCGACGCCCGCCGGTGAGCATCTTCGCCCCGCGCTCCATCGCCTGGGACAGGAAGGAGAAGTACGTGTCGGTCTTGAACACCGGCGACAGCAGCACCGACGGGTCCTCCGGATAGCCCGGCCTGATGTCGGCCGCGAGGCTGACCAGCCGGTCCAGCAGGGCGTCGGCGACGTCCGGGTGGGCCAGGACGTGGTTGGGGACCATGCAGATCTGGCCGGAGCCGTAGAACGCCTCGGTCAGCGCCTCGGCGGCCCGGTCGACGTCGGCGTCGCGCCAGACGATGCAGCCGTCGTTGCCGGCCAGCTCGAGGATCGGCTTCTTGCCCCGGCGGACCGCCTCCACCCCGAGCGGGATGCCGACCTCGCTGCTGCCGAAGAAGAAGATGTCGTCCACCAGCGGGCTTTCCAGCCACTGGTCGATCATCTTCTTCGGGTGGCCGCAGATGACGTTCAGTACGCCGGGCGGCGCACCCACCTCGTCCAGGATCGGGGCCACGATCTCCCGCCAGGCCCACATGGTGCCGTAGGGGGAGCTGCGCGGGGCCTTGACCACCAGGGCGTTGCCGGCCGCGATGATCGGCACGCCGAACAGCGAGCTGACCGTGGCCGCGTTCAGCGGCGGGGCGAGGACGACCACGCCGTCGGGCTTGCGGACGACCTGCAGCCGCCGGTTGCCCTCGTGAAACTCCCAGAGCATCTGCTGCTTGGCCCATGCGGTCGTCTCCGGCCCGCTCGCCTGCACCAGCGAGGAGACCTCCCACTCGGCCAGCGTGCGCGGGTGGCCCTCCTCGACCATGACGGAGGCGAGCTCGTCGCGACGGCGCCACACCTCCTCGTGGAACCGGTCGATGACCCGGAACCGCTGGTCCAGCGGCACGGCGCCCCAGACCGGCGCGGCCCTGCGCGCAGCCTGAAGGGCCCGCTGCGACACCTCGTCATCGGCGATCGTGCAGCGGCCGACGACGCTGTCATGCTCCTGCCCGTCGTGCCGCTTGCCTTGGTCCAGCGCGCGCTTGAGGGTCAGGTTCGGCAGCACGTCCTTCAACATCGCCGAGGCGCGCAGGGTGTGTACCCACTCCTCGCCCGGCACGTCCTCGCCCGCTATGTACGAGCCGTACGAATGCATGCGGTCCCCTTCGTATGACCTTGCCGTCTGTTGCCAGCGTCGGCGCGCAGCACACCGCCGGGGCCCCGGTCGAGCCCTGGCATCGGCTGCGTGCGTACACCGTCTGTCAGTGGTGGGAGACCCCAGGTCACACAACTCCGGACGTCGTCGTCGGAGCCGGCGCGCAGACGGGAACGATCTGGCGTTTCACCATGTACTTAGATGAACCTGAGCTGGTCTTCCTCTTCCGGTGACATCAGGTCGCGGTGAATTATAGTGAGCCGACCTGAGCCGTCAAGGCGCACGTCTGCCCTGCTCAGGTCCTGGAACCGACAGTGTCGTTGATCGCCGTGGCGACCGCGTGCGGAGCGTCGACGGCCAGGTGGGCGTAGCTGTCCGGCACCACGGTCAGGGTGGCGTTCGGGATCATCGCGGCGAGCCGCCGGCCGTCGGTGACCGGGAACACCTTGCGGGTGTCGGCCCAGACCAGCCGCACCGGCCGGTCGAAGCTGCGCAGCTCCTCCGCTGCCGCCTTGGTGTGGCGCCGGCTCACCCCGCGCAGCACCTTGTGCAGGTCCCGGCGCACGCCTGCGTTGCCCTGCGCCGCGGTGAGCCAGTAGCGGGCCAGCTCACCCGGCACCGGCCGCTTCTGCACGCGCCCGTACGCGGTGGGCTGGCGGTGCATGCCCGGGATCGCCATGAACGGCCCGGCCGCCCGGATCGACCCGGGCAGGTGACCCAGCGCCTGCAGGTACCAGAAGGTGGGCGGGAAGAAGTGCTCGAACGCGTCGCACGAGCACAGCACGAGCGCGCCCAGCCGGTCGCGGTGGCGCGCCGCGACCAGCTGCGCCACCGCCCCGCCCATGTCCGCGCCGACCAGCACCACGTCGCGCAGGTCCAGCCCGTTCATCAGGTCGGCCACCAGCCCCGCCAGGGCCGGTGGGCTCAGGTCGGCGTCCGGGTGCATCGGCAGCCGGTGCGAGCCCAGCGGCAGGTCCGGAACGACCACCCGGGCCCCGCGCAGGTGCGGGGTGACCCGGTCCCAGAAGTGACCGTCGGTGAGCAGCCCGTGCAGCAGCAGGATCGGTCGGCCCTCGCCCTGCTCCCGGTATGCGACGGGACCCGCCGGCAGCGACAGGGTGGTCCGGCCCTCCCCTAGCGCGCTCCAGTCCACTATCTCTCCCCCGCGACGCCCGCTGTTGCCCGCTCCGGCTCGGACCGGGCCGGCTCATCCGGCGCTGCCTGCACCGGCTGGTCCTGCACCGGCCGGCGCAGGACCTCGGCGGTCGGCAGCTCGGTCGACTCCGGCCGGGTCCACGTCAGAAGAAGCAGGCCCAGACCGATCACCACGGTAATGCCGAGCAGGCTGTCCTGGGCGATGTTGTCACCGGCCGCCAGCGCGTGCGTGTGGAAAAGGTGGAATATGACATGCGGCGCATTCGCCACGATGCTGGCGATCAGGACCGCCCGGCACAGGTCCCGACCGAGCCGGACGGTCGCCCAGGCAGTCACCACGCCGAGCGCCAGGTAGACGTACCCGAGGTCCAGCACGTAGTGCTCGTTGTAGGGGCCGAGCGCGCCGGCCCAGCCGCGGCCGAACGGGAACCAGCCGTAGAACCACTCCGGCGCGACCGAGGCGGGCACGCCGATGAGGAACATCTCGACCGCCATGCCGGCCAGCCCGAAGCGCATCAGGGAGCGCGTGGGGATGGCCGGCGGGCGCGGGGTCGTCATCTTAAGCCTCCGGATGGGTATGGATGCGGGTCAGGCCTCGGCGCGCAGCCGCGCCGCGAGCGTGCTCACGCCCGGCCCGTCAAGCTCGTCCAGCGCCGCGCTGCGGCCACCGGCGCACATGACCAGTGCCTCGGCCGGTCCGTACACCTCGGGGCCGTCGCCGACGCGGCGGTCGATGTCCTTGGCCACCAGGGTCAGCCCGCGCACCCGCCGCTTCGCCTTGAGCTGCCCGTTCAGGCGCGGCAGCGCCTCGACGGCGGCGACCAGGCGGTGGGTCGGGATGTCCCGGGGACGCCCGAGCGGCCGGCGGATGTCCTGGTGGTGGATCAGGTGGTCGATGAACAGCTCCACCGGCGCGACGAAGCGGGCCGGGCCCTGCGGCGGGCCGGCCGTGCCCGCCCGGAAGGCGGCGAGGATCTGCTCGGGCGTGTGCGTGTCGCCGAAGCGCAGCGCCAGCCCGTACGAGGCCCGCGGCACCACGCCCCGGGCCGCCAGGACCGCCGCGAGGAACCTGCCCATCGGCATGGTGTGGCCGACCGCCATGTGGCTGACCACGTGGCGGACCCGCCAACCGGTGCACAGGCTGTCCGCATCCCAGTCGCTGTCGTCCAGCCCCTCCAGGAAGTCGGCGAGGTCGGCCGACTCCTCGATCATCAGCTTGACGCAGTCCTGGCGGGTGAGCGCGGTTGTGGCTGGCATGGGTAGTCCTGTCCCGCTCGTCGGTTACTTGGCTTCGCTGGCGGTCTCGAGCAGCTGCACGCGGGAGTAGACCTCTTCGGCGAAGTCGTTGAGGGTCATCTGGGCGAACCGCTCCATCTCGTCCTGTGGAAGCTTCACGCTGTACGTGTCCTCCATGCGCACAGCGAGCTCGGCCACCGCGAGCGAGTCCAGGTCGAGCCCCTCCTTGCCCAGCACGGTGTCGCCGCTGGCGTCGTCAACGTCCCAGTTCATCTCGTTGAGCACGTCGATCATGGACTGTCGGATCTCTTGGATCATCGCTACTGTCCCCTCAGGTGACGCCCTTCAGGCACGCTGAAGAGCTTCAGGATTTGCAGGATCGTCGGAGTCGTCCCGGTGGCAGCGCCGCCAGCAGGTGCACCCTCGTCCGCGGGACGTGGTTCCGCAATTGATGACATCTTTGACCGGTGAATTATAGCGTCGCCGACCGATCCGTCAAGGCACCCCGCGGCACCCTACATATGCCCTGCTAGCACGCTGTTTGCCCGGCCGTCAGGACCGCCGGCGGCCCGCCTCCGGCGAGCTCCCTCCCCCACGTCACCAGCGTGGTGTGCGCCGTCAAGCAACGGCCCAGGCCGGTTACCGCGGATCAGGCCGGTTACCGCGGATCAGGCCGGTTACCGTGGACCGGGCCGGTTACCGCGGATGCGGATGAGGGTAGGACCCGGCCATGCCTGACGAGACAGCCATGCCTGACGAGACAGCCGCACCCGACAAGACAGCCGCACCCGACGCGCGGGCCGAACGGCGGGCCGGGCACCCGCTGCCCGAGGAGCTGGCCGCCGGGTCGGCGGACCCGGCGGCCCAGGCCGAGGCCCTGCTCGCCGAGTCCGACGCCCGGGAGCAGCTGCGCTCGCCCGACTCCTTCCTCGAGCGCCGCACATCCGAGCAGGCGGCCGACCCGCCAACGGACTGACCCGGCACGCCGTGGCGACAAGCCGACAACGCCCAGCAGAGCCCCGCATTGTTGAAACATTCCTTTATGGAAAGGTTTGACTTCGTAGCTTCCCGACCGGAAGATGAGACGAGCATCGATGGATCTCTGGTCCTCGAACCATCGTCGACCCCCCAGAGGGAGGCACCATGGCCGCATACGGCGAGGTGTCCTGGTTCTGCTGCGGCAGTGCCTGGGGCCCGTGCGGAAGCACCGGGCACGGCGCGTGCGGCACCTGCAACTCGGGTAGCCGCCAGCACGCATGGCCGAACGCCTCGGACGCCTGCTTCTCCATCACCCGACCGGACCGCTGCGGGGAGAGCCTCACGCGAAGGACGTGCGGCTTCCTCCACTACACGACCAACCGGTGCAACGGCGTGCGGGTGGCGACCCGCATCGCGGACTGCGGTCCGCAGACCGACCTGTTCTGCGGCGAGCGCGTGTGCTGCGGATCGGTGTGCGGCACGAACCGCATCATCGACCTCACGCCCTCCGCGTACAGCGTGATCGCCAGCTTGTCCACGGGCCTGCGGCCCGCCATGGTCACGGTCTGACGGGAGGCCCGCGATGACTCACCCCATTGACCGCCGCCGCCTGCTCACCGCGGCCGTGCTCGGCGGCGCCGGTGTCGTCGGCGCCACCGCCTTCGGCTCGCTGGCCCCCGAGGCCGCCTTCGCCGCCGACGACCTGACCGCGCAGGCGGGCCTTGCGGACCCGAACTTCGCCGAAGGGATCATCACCGGCATCACCGGTGGCGTGCTCGCCGTCACCGGCTCCGACAACGTGCTGTACCGCATCCGGGTCACGGACGCGACCAGCATCTGGAAGCTGCGCCCCACCACGCTCGACCGGGTCGCGGTGGGCGACGGGCTCTACGCCCGCGGCGCCCGCCTCGGCGACGGCACCCTCGCCGCGGACGCGGTGTGGGTCAACATCGTCAACCTGCACGCCCACATCAGGGGGATCGGGCGCACCGCGCTGAACCTCGACCACCGGGGCCAGCCGATCCTCGCCCACGTGGTGCCCGGCGTGACCGCCGCCAGCTACAACGGCACCCCCGCCGTGGCCGACCTGTCGCTGCTGCGGGTCGGACGGCACGTCCAGGTGCTCGGCGCCTGGCACCCGGGCAGCAACGAGATCGACATAGCGACCGTCTACGCGGCCGCCAACTGATCGCTAGGGGGTAGGGGTCGACCATGGTCCTGTGGGTAGCAGCTCTGCAACCCCTGTTGATCGGCGCCGTGCTGCTGTACTCCTCGGCAGTGAAGCTGGCGCCCCGCCGGTCCCACCCACCAGCCCGCGGTACGGCGCTCGCCCGGCTCGTCGGCGAGCGCCGGGCCGCGTGGGCGTTGCGGCTGGTCGGCGTGGTGGAGCTCGGGCTCGGGGCGGCGCTCGTGCTGCCGCCGGCGCTACCGGCGGAGCCGGTGGCGGCGACCGCGCTGGCGCTCGGCTTCCTCGGCTACCTGGGGTACGCCCGGGTGGTGGTCCCGGACTCGTCCTGCGGCTGCATGAGCACCCGCCGGACGCCGGTGTCCTGGCGCAGCTTCGCCCGGGGCGGCCTGATGCTGGGCGGCGCCGCGCTGGCCGTGACGGCGACGACGAGCTGGGTCGACGCGGTCGGCACCCGCCCCGTCGCCGGTACCGCGCTCCTCCTTGCGGAGGCGGCCGCGGTCATCGCCTTCTCGCCGGAGCTGGACGCCTGGTGGCTGCTGCCGCTGCGGCGGCTGCGCATCCGGCTGTCCCACCCGCTGGCCGGCACCGGCCGGCTGGCCGGCCTTCCGCTGGACTCCAGCGTGGACCAGATGCAGCACAGCGCGGCCTACCGCAGCGTCGCGCACCTGCTGCGCTCGGACGTGGTGGAGCACTGGGACGAGGGCGACTGGCGGATCCTGGTCTACAGCGCCCGCTACGGCGCTCGCGCGACGACCGCGGTGTTCGCCGTGCCCCGGCTGCGGTACGAGCCTCAGGCGGTGCGGGTCGCCCTGGTCGACGACCAGACGGGCGCGGCGGTGGACCCGCCGGACCCGGGCACGCTCGACCGCAACACGTACAGGCACAGCACGTTCCACGAGGGCGCTCTCGCCGACCTGACGCTGCGCACCGGCCCGCTCGGCGAGGCGGTGCGGGGCGACGCTCCGCTCAGCGGCGCGACGGCAGGCATGCCGGGGCCTGGCCCGGTGAACGTCGGCTGACTACCGCTCCTCGGCCCTGCGCCGGGCGCGTTGGTACTCGGCCTCGAGCCAGGACACGAAGTCCTCGCGCACGATCAGCTCCGACGGCGGACCGGCCTCGTCGGGCTCGGGCGGCACAGGCGGCTCGGGCTTGCGCTTACGGGGCCGGGCCGCGGCGGCGTCGTCGGGCACGTGCCGACGCTACCGCAGGTTCTCCCTGACGCGCGTCACCCACCGGCGGCGCGCGTCGGCCCGCGCCCCGGCGCGGCACACCGCGCTCGGCCGGGCCGGACCGGGTCCTCAGCGCCCCGCGGCCGTCGCGGCCTGCGCGGCGACCTCCGCGAGCATCCCCGCGCCGGCGGCGACTCCCCGGTAGAACCAGGTCAGCTCCAGGTTCTCGTTCGGGGCGTGGTTGGCCTCGTCCACGTTGGCCAGCGGGACCCCGAAGCAGGGCAGCCCCAGCAGCTCGGTGAAGACGTGCAGCGGCAGGCTGCCCCGCATCGCCGGGACGACCAGGGGGACCTCGCCCAGCCCCGCCGCCGCGCCCCGCCGGACCGCGGCCAGGTACGGCGACTCGGGCAGGGTGCGCGAGGGCTGCATGGCGCCGCTGGTCACCCGCAGCTCGATGCCGGGGGCGTGCCGCGCGAGATGGTCCCGCAGCGCCTGGACCACCCGCCCGGCCCGCTGGGCGTAGGTGAGCCGCAGGTCGCAACGCGCGACCGCGACGCTCGGGATGACCGTTCGGTGGTCTCCCCCGTCCTCGCACGACAGCGAGTTGACGTTGAGCACCGGCAGGGCCAGCCGCTCGTGGAACTGCCGCCCGTCCAGCCCGGGGTCGTCAAGGCCCAGCCCGGCCATTGTCGCCGGTACGTCGATCGGCAGCTCGGCCATGGCGCGGCGCTCCCCGTCGCTGAACGGGCGCACGTCGTCGTAGAAGCCGTCGACGGCGATCGTCCCGTCCGGCGCGCGCAGGCTCGCCAGCGCGCGCACCAGCTCGTCCGCCGGGTTGGGAGCGACCCCACCCCAGGCTCCGGAGTGCAGCGAGTAGCGGGCGCCGCGGGCCCACAGCTCGAACCGGACGATGCCCCGCATCCCGAGCATCACGCAGGCCCGGCCGCTGGCGTGCACCGGCCCGTCACTCCAGATCGCCAGGTCCGCGGCGAGCCGCTCGCGGTGCGCGGTGACCAGGTCGGGCAGGTACGGGCTGCCCATCTCCTCCTCGCCGTCGAGCAGGATGGTGACCGAGCAGGGCAGGCCGCCGCCGACCTCGTGCAGCGCCCGGACGGCGAGCAGGTGCGCCAGGTGCTGGCCCTTGTTGTCCCCGGTGCCCCGCCCGAAGATCCGCCCGTCGCGCACCTGCGGGACGAACGGCGGGCTGTGCCAGTGCTCCAGCGGTCCGGGCGGCTGCACGTCGTAGTGCCCGTAGATGAGCACGTGCGGGGTGCCAGGCGGCCCCTGGGCGTGCCCGACCACCGCCGGGCGCCCGGCGGTGGTCAGCGCCTGCGCGTCGAGCCCGCACCGGCGTACCAGCTCGACGACGTAGTCGGTGACCTCGGGAAAACCCTCACCGGTCGCGCTCACGCTCGGCCTGGCGACGTACTCGCGCAGCTCGTCCAGCATCTCCTCGCGGTGCGCCGCAACGTGCCGGCGAACCTCCGCCACCAGCTCCGGCAGGTCGGTTCGGCCCATCCCCCGATTGTGCCGCGGAACGCACCCGCGGCGCCGCTGGAGCTTCCCGCGTCAGCGGCCGGCCCGGCCCGACGGGTCGAGCTGGGCCGCCACCCAGCCCCGGTTCACCGAGGCGACCCCGGCCTGGAACCGGCTCAGCACACCGAGGTAGTCCAGCAGCTCCGACACGCGGCGGCTGAACGTGCGCGGCGACATGCCCAGCCGCTGGCTGGCCGTGACGTCGGTGGCCCCGGTCAGCAGCTGCTCCAGCACGGGCAGC
>DASSUC010000415.1:0-6399 GCA_035707405.1 Micromonosporaceae bacterium
GGGCGGGAATCCGTTACGACACAACGGCTCTTTTCCGCCAGATGTTTGTGCCCGAGCGGCCAAGGGCATACCGTGCGCGCAGAATGGCTCGCGTGAGTCCATCTCAGGTACGGGAGGGAAGAAGTGAACAAGGCCGAGCTAGTTGAGGCGCTCGCGGGACGCCTGGGAGACAAGAAGGCCGCGACCGCTGCGCTCGACGCCGTGCTCGCCGAGATCCAGGCCCAGGTGACCAAGGGCGAGCGAGTCGCCATCACCGGGTTCGGGGTCTTTGAGAAGCGGGTGCGCGGGGCCAGAACCGCGCGCAACCCGCGTACCGGCGAGGCCGTCAAGGTGAAGAAGACGTCGGTGCCCGCGTTCCGGGCCGGCGCCAGCTTCAAGGACATGGTCGCCAGCGGCAAGGTGCCGAAGGCCGCCACCGCGAAGAAGACCGCAGCGGGTGCCGCCAAGAAGGCGACCGCAAAGACCACCGCCGCCGCCAAGGCTCCGGCCAAGAAGGCGACCGCCAAGACCACCCGCGCCGCGGCGACCACCGCGCGCGCGACCACCACGGCCAAGGCCGCTACCAAGAAGGCACCGGCCCGCAAGGCCGCCAGCCGCTGAACCACAGGCTCCACGGGGGCGCCCGCCTGACGGCGGGCGCCCCCGTCCCGTCGCCCCGTCCCATATGGACGCTGCGGCACGCACACCGCTTGCGGATCTAGAAGAGCTAGGCGGCGATAGCGTGCACAGGTCTTCTAGATCTACTCCGGGGCTGGCGCGATCCGGTCCGGTGGGGCGATGAGGGGGCCGCGGGTGCCGAACGAGAGCAGCCAGGCGCCGCCCTTCGGAGTGTGGTAGCGGTCCGCGGTGCCGGCCCCGGAAAGCGCGGCCAGGACCGGTGGGATCACCGCCCCCTGGCTGCAGACCACTGTGGACCGGGCGGTGGAGCAGGCCCGCAGCCGACCGGCCGCCGCGGCCACGGCGTTCGCCGTGTGGTCTGCCGCCGGCGCCGCGGTGCCCGCCGCTGTGGCGTCCCCGGTGCGGGCCTCCCCGACGAAGGTGTCCTCGGCGAAGGCGGCGTCCACCTCGACGGTCAGGCCGAGCGCGGCGGCCAGCGGCGCCAGCGTCTGCACGCACCGCCGCGCCGGCGCCGACACCAGCCGCTCGGGCGCGAACAGACCGAGCGTGTGGCGCAGCGCGGCGGCCTGGGCCGTGCCCTCCGCGTCGAGGGGGCGAGCCGCGTCCGGCCCCGGCCACGATCCCCGCTCACCGGCGGCGGCGTGGCGGACCAGGACCACCACGCCGGCCAGCGGTGGCAGCCGGGCGTACCTGTCGACCACCTCGGCGTCGTGCGGGTACGTCAGCAGGGACAGCGCCTCGGCCGGCGTCGCCCAGCGCACCTGGTCCACCTCGGGGCCTGGCGTGAAGCCGGCCGAGGCGACGACCCGCATCGCCCAGTAGTCCACGACCTTGGGCACCCCGCGGGACAGGTAGCCGACGCAGGACAGGGACACCACGGGCGCTGCCCGCAGCCCGGTCTCCTCGCCGACCTCCCGGACCGCCGCGGCCAGCGGGGTCTCCCGGTCCAGCAGCTTGCCCTTCGGCAGCGACCAGTCGTCGTACCGGGGGCGGTGCACCAGGCAGATCTGCGGCCCGGCCGGGGACTCGCGGCAGACCACGCCACCGGCCGCGCGGATCGCCGTCACGGCAGCCACGCGGTCAGCCTCGGCCGGGTGGTGGCCGCCTGCCGCGCCCTGGCCGTCACGGTAGGTCTCAGCCACCGCGACCCGCGGCCCGAGCCAGTAGCTCCTGCTGGAGGTCGCGGCCGGGCCGCCGGGTCCAGGTGCCGTCACCGGCGAGCTCGAACGCCGCGGTGTCCTCACCCATCGACAGCTCGAACAGCCGGGCCAGCGCGGCCTGCGCGGCCGGGTCGGTGACCTGTACCAGGGCCTCCACCCTGCGGTCGAGGTTGCGGTGCATCAGGTCGGCCGAGCCGACCCAGAACTCGGGGTCCCGCCCGCCGAAGCGGAACACCCGGGAGTGCTCCAGGAACCGGCCCAGGATGGAGCGCACGCGGATCCGTTCGGACAGCCCTGGTACACCGGGCCGCAGCGTGCAGATGCCGCGGATGACCAGGTCGACATCGACGCCGGCCTGGGAGGCGCGGTAGAGCGCGTCCACCACCTCCTCGTCCACCAGCGAGTTCACCTTCATCTGCACGAGCGCGGCGCCGCCCGAGCGCGCCACCTCGGCCTGCTGGTCGACGCGCTCCACGATCCCGCTGCGCACGCCGTGCGGCGCCACCAGCAGCCGCCGGTACGCGGTCTGGCGCGAGTACCCGGTCAGCACGTTGAACAGGTCGGTCAGGTCGGCGCCGACGTGCGGGTCGGCGGTGAGCAGCCCGAGGTCCTCGTAGAGCCGGGCGGTCTTCGGGTGGTAGTTGCCGGTGCCGATGTGGCAGTAGCGGCGGATCTGGCCGCCCTCCTGGCGTACCACCAGCGCGGTCTTGCAGTGGGTCTTGAGCCCCACCATGCCGTAGACCACGTGGCAGCCGGCCCTCTCCAGGGTCCGGGCCCAGCCGATGTTGGCCTGCTCGTCGAAGCGGGCCTTCAGCTCGACCAGCACCACCACCTGCTTGCCGGCCTCGGCCGCGGCGACCAGGGCGTCGACGATCGGCGAGTCTCCGCTGGTGCGGTAGAGCGTCTGCTTGATGGCGAGCACGTGCGGGTCGGCCGCGGCCTGCTCCACGAAGCGCTGCACGCTGGTGGAGAAGGAGTCGTACGGGTGGTGCACCAGCACGTCCCCGTCGCGCAAGGTGGCGAAGACGCTGCGCCGGCCGTCGTCCGGGCCGCTCTTCACGTGGGTGCCGTCGACCTCCAGGAAGCGGGGGTGGGTGGCCGGGACGAACGGGCGGTCCTTGAGGTCGGGCCGGTCCACCTCCTCGTAGACCTGCCGCAGCGCGGACAGGTCGAGCAGGCCGGGCACCCGTACCACGTCGCGGTGGTCCATCTCCAGCTCGCGGGAGAGCAGCTCGACCACGTGCTCGGACGCGCCGGCCGCCAGCTCCAGACGGACCGGTGGGCCGAAGCGGCGGCGGGCCAGCTCGCGCTCCAGCGCTTGGAGCAGGTCCTCGTCCCGGTCCTCGGCGACCTCGACCTCGGCGTTGCGGGTGACCCGGAACAGGTGGTGCTCCACCGTCTGCATCCCGGAGAAGAACTCGCCCAGGTGGGCCGCTATCAGCTCCTCAACGGGCAGGAAGCGGGCGCTGCGCGTGCCCCGCTCCACGGCGACGAAGCGGGGCACGTTGTTGGGCACCTTGACCCGGGCGAACAGCTCCGGGCCACCGTCCGGGTCGCGGACCACCACGGCCAGGTTCAGCGACCGCGAGGAGATGTAGGGGAACGGGTGTGCCGGGTCCACGGCCAGCGGGGTGAGCACCGGGAAGACCTGCTCCCGGAAGTACCTGCGCAGGTCGTCGCGGTCGGCGTCGGCCAGCTCGGGCCAGTGGACCAGCCGGATGCCCTCGGCGGCCAGCGCCGGGGCCACGTCATCGGCGAAGCAGCGGGCGTGCCGGGCCACCAGCTCGGTGGTCTGCTCGGCGACCAGCTCGAGCTGCTCCCGCGGGGTCAGCCGGTCCGGGCTGCGCACCGGTATGCCGGTCTGCATCCGGCGCTTGAGCCCGGCGATACGCACCATGTAGAACTCGTCCAGGTTGGACGCGAAGATGGCGAGGAACTTGACGCGCTCCAGCAGTGGGGTCGCCGGATCCTCGGCGAGGGCCAGGACCCGGGCGTTGAAGTCCAGCCAGGACAGCTCGCGGTTGAGGAAACGGTTGCGCGGCAGCGCCGGTGGCGCGGCGAGCGTGCCGGTCGGGAAGGGCTGGCGGGCGGTGCCGCCCGCCGGGGTGACGGTCACCCCGCCATCATCACTCCCACCAGGGCGGCGCGCGCGCCGGTCAGGGCAGCGTGGGCAGGGTCACCCGGGTCACCGTGCCGGTGGCGTCCCGCTCGAGTCGCAGCCGCTGGCCGAACCGCAGCAGCCGCAGGCCACCCGCGTCAAAGGCGGCTGAGCTGAACGCGACCTCCGTGCCGTCGTCGAGCAGCACCGTGCCTGACCGGCTCTCCGGGTCGTACGTCGCGACCGTGCCCTGCATGCGTGCACCGTACCCGGTGACCAGCGCCCGGGTGTGCCGGCCGACCCCGAGCCGGACGGCGGCGGCCAGGTCGGCCGCTGTGTCGACGTCGCGGCGCAGCGACGGCCAGTCCCCGGCCAGCGCCAGCGCCCCATCCGCGGCGTGGGCCGCGGCCGACCCCGGCCCGAACTGCGGGCGCATCGGGACCCCGGCCGGCGCGGCGAGCAGCGTGGTGCCGGTGCCCGCCGCGTCCGGCACGAAGGCCAGATGGTTGGCTGCGCGCGCCGAGCGCAGCGCCGCGGCCAGCTCGGCGGCCTGCAGCGCCGGCAGGTCGGCGGTGAGGGCCGCTGCGTCGGCGGGGCCGGTCGCAAGGGCCCCGATGGCCGCGGGGTGCCGGCCCAGGCCGTAGAGCAGGGCCGCGTTCAGCCCGGCGTCGGGCAGGTCCGGCACGACGTCCGCGCCGAGCCGGGCCGAAGCCGCCGCGACGAGCGGGTCGTCGGTGACCACCCGGGCGATGGCGACCTCGGGACAGTCGAGTGCCGCGGCCACCGTGTCCAGCGCCAGCGCCAGCGCCAGGTGCTCGTGGGAGACCGCCGGCAGGGCGCCGCGCAGCCTCGTCTTGCCTGCGCCCAGGCGTTTCACGGGCAGCACCACCGCCCATCGTGCGTCCGGCACGTGGCCATTCTGCTCCTCCGGCGGGGGTGCCTGGCCGGTTGCGGCGGCGGCCAGGCATGATTCGCAGCAGGCGGATGTGGTAGGAGGCGACCGTGGCAGGACGCAGGCTCGGGTTCTGGCGGCGGCTCGCGGTGGTCGTCATCAAACCGCCGCTCACCTTGTTCACCCGGCGCACCTGGCGCGGCCAGGAGCACGTGCCGCCGACCGGCGGAGTGATCATCGTTGCCAACCACGTGTCCCACGCCGACCCGTTGACCTGTGCCCATTTCGTCTATGACGCGGGCCGCTGGCCGCAGTTCCTCGGCAAGGCGAGCCTGTTCGAGGTGCCGGTCCTGGGCTGGTACCTGCGCCAGGTCCGGCAGATTCCGGTCTACCGCGGCACCGTCGACGCGGTGCGTGCCCTGCAGGCCGCGGTCGAGGCGGTGCGGGCCGGTGACGCCGTTCTCATCTATCCGGAGGGCACCACCACCAAGGAGCCGCAGCTGTGGCCGATGCGGGGCAAGACCGGGGCGGCCCGGCTGTGGCTGGCCACCGGCGCCCCGGTCGTCCCGGTCGTGATGTGGGGCCCGCAGCGCATCTTCGACCCGCGCACCGCGCGGCTGCGGCTGCGCCCGCGCACGCCGGTCACTGTCGTCGCCGGGCCACCCATCGACCTGTCCAGGTGGGCCGGCGCGGCGCCCAGCACCGCCACGCTCTACGAGATTACGGACGAGATCATGCGGCAGATCACCGACATGCTGGTCGAGATCCGTGGCGCCCCGCCGCCGTCCGTGGTGTGGGAGCCCGCCGGCCGGCACGGCGGGCATGCCGGCGACGGGGCCGCCGGCATCCGCAACGACGGGGACGCCGGGCAAGCCGCGGACGCGGCGGCCGGTGAGCGGGCCGGTCGCGCGGAGACCACGGAGACCACGGGGGCCGCCGGGGCCGCCGGGGCCGGCACCGCCGGCCACGAACGGGAGGCTGCGGCCGGTGGCGAGGTGGCGCGATGAGCGTGACCGACGGTGTGCGCACCGCCGTGCTCGGCGCCGGTTCCTGGGGTACGGCGTTCGCGAAGGTGCTGGCTGACGCCGGTAACCAGGTGACGATCTGGTCCCGGCGGCCCGAGGTGGCGAAGGCGATCACCGAGCGCCGCACCAACGCGGAGTACCTGCCCGACCTGCGCCTGCCGGACCTGGTGTCGGCCACGCCGAGCGCCGAGGAGGCTCTGGCGGAGGCGGAGCTCGTGGTGCTGTCGATCCCGTCCCAGACACTGCGCGGCAACCTCGCCCGGTGGACCTCGGCGCTACGCCCGGACGCCACGCTGATCAGCCTGATGAAAGGCATCGAGCTGGGCACCACCAAGCGGATGAGCGAGGTGATCTGCGAGGCGGCCGGCGTGCCGGCCGAGCGGGTCGCCGTGGTGTCCGGGCCCAACCTCGCTGCCGAGGTGGCCCGCGAGTACCCCACCGCGACCGTGGTGGCGTGCACCGAGACGTCCCGGGCCACGTTCGTGCAGCGGATGGTGACCACCCCGTACTTCCGGCCGTACACCAACGACGACGTGATCGGCTGCGAGCTGGGCGGCGCGGTGAAGAACGTGATCGCCCTGGCGTACGGCATCGCCACCGCGATGG
>DASSUC010000416.1:0-13276 GCA_035707405.1 Micromonosporaceae bacterium
TGGCCGGCCGGCTCTTCGCCGCGCAGGCGCTGGTCGTGCTGACCGGCGGGGTCACCCTCGGGCTGGTCGCCGCCGCGGTCGGGCCGGCGATCTTCCACGACCACCTGCGGCAGGTCCCCGGCCACGTCGACGCCGAGGCCACCCGCCACGTCGAGGAGGCCTACGCCTCAGCCAGCGCGGTGTCGCTCGGCGTCGCCCTGCTCGCCGCCCTGGCGGCGGCGCTCGCCGTCAGCGCGTACGTCGCCCGGCGGGTCGCCCGCCCGGTCGGGCAGCTCGCCACCGCCGCCGCCGGCGTCGCCGACGGCAACTTCGGGGTACGGGTGCCCGCCCCCGGCCTCGGCCGGGAGTTCGACACGGTGGCGGAGGCGTTCAACGCGATGTCTGCCCGGCTGGCCGACGTCGAGGCGACCCGCCGCCGGCTGCTGGCCGACCTGGGGCACGAGCTGCGCACCCCGGTCGCCACGATCGAGGCGTATGTCGACGCGGCCGAGGACGGCGTGGCCGTGGAGGACGAGGACACCTGGGCGGTGCTGCGTACCCAGACCAGCCGCCTGCGCCGGCTCACCGAGGACGTCGCCGCGGTGTCCCGGGCCGAGGAGCACCAGCTCGACCTGCACCGCCAGCCCGTCGCCGCGGCCGGCCTCGTCAACGCGGCGGTGGCGGCGGCCCACCCGCGGTACGCGGCAAAGGGCGTGACGCTGCACGAGCGGGCAACCGGCGACGCGGGCGACGTTGACGTGGACCTCGATCGGATGGGTCAGGTGCTGGGCAACCTGCTGGACAACGCCCTGCGCCACACCCCGCCCGGCGGGCAGGTCACGGTGGCCGCCGGGCGCGACCCGGCCGGCGTACGGCTCACCGTGACCGACACCGGCGAAGGCATCGACGCCACGCACCTGCCCCACGTCTTCGAGCGCTTCTACCGGGCCGACTCGGCACGCGACCGGGAGCACGGTGGCTCCGGCATCGGGCTGGCGATCGTACGCGCCATCGTCACCGAGCACGGCGGCCGGGTCACCGCCGAGAGCGATGGCGCCGGCACCGGGGCCACCTTCACGGTCACCCTGCCGGCGACCGGTCCCCGGACCACCGCCAGGAACCGCGCCACCGCCAGGAACCGCGCCACCGCCAGTGACCAGGGCACCGCCGGGGACCAGAGCACCGCCGGGGACCGGGACCGGCCGGGCGGGCGGCCACCCGCCCGCTGACCATGCCGGGCGGCGCCCCGCTCAGCGGCCGGCGGTCGCGTCCTCGCGCGTCGCCGCGCGGTCGTGGCTGTGCCCACCGCAGTGATGGCTGTGCCCACCACCGCCCGAGTGGCCACGCATGCCGACCATCATGCCGATCATCATCAACGGGCACGCCAGGATCAGAAGAATCGGCAGCAGCGACTGCAGCGAGGTCCCGGCCACAAGCATCCCGACGACGAGCGCGCCACCGGCGACCAGCAGGTACCGCATACGTGTGCCACCCATGGGATCCTCCGCAGGTGTGTGGTGGGTAGGTCAAGGTCGCGGCCCGGCCGGTTCAACGCCACCCGGGCTCGATGTGGGCGCCCGGCCCGCCGCCACGCTGGCGCGCGGCGGTGGCGAAGGCGGCCGTGGCAGCTCCACCGGGACAGAGCGGTCGGGGAAGAGCCGGGCGACGCCCCACACCACCAGCGCGACCAGGCCTGCCCAGAACACAAGCATGAACAACCAGCCGGCGAACCCCATCGCGCCGCAGAAGCTAGGAAACATCTCGCCTCCCGTCACCCGAGGGGGCCAACGCTCTCTCCCGGAAGCTGCCCGGCCCTGCGCTCTCAGCGCAGCGCGGCCACTCGGCGGTGGTACTCCTCGGTGTCCATCTCGCCCCGGGCGTAGCGCTCGGCGAGAACCCGCCGCGCCGAGCCGGTCTCATCCGGGGTGCTGCGCGACCCGGCGGAGGCGACCACCACACACACAACGACGACGAGCAGGATGGTCAGCAGCAGCCAGCCGACCATCATGCCGCCCATCGGCCACATCCATCCGTACCCGTGCATCGTTTCTCATCTCCCCTGCCGGCGTCACCGGGGTGGCGCGCTCAGGACCTCTCACCTGCACGCTGCCGGCCGTAGACGAACCTTGCCCCGCGCTTACTGCGAAGGTTCGCTGAACCTTCGACCCGGCCGGGTCCTACGGCCGCAACCGGCGGTGGGGCCGGAATGATGACCGACATGATGATCCGCCATCACCAGGGCGCGATCGACATGGCGCGGACGTACCAGCAGCAGGGCCACCACCTGCCGGGCAGGCAGCTGGCGGAACGGATCGCCGCGGACCAGGCCGCGGAGGTGAGCCAGATGCAGGCTCTGCTCGCCAAGCTGTAGAAGGCCGCTGGAGCTGGCCGGCTACCTGGCCGGCCAGCTCCAGCGCAACCCGACGCTCAGGTGCCGACCAGCAGCGCGATGCCGCCCATGGTGTAGCCGACCATCACGCCCAGCAGCGGGTACTGCCCACCCTGCTGGTCGCGGCGGGCAAAGGTGCCCACCGCGCGGTCGTGCGCGGCGACCACCCCGACGACGTGGCCGACCACGATGGCGATGACCTGGACCAGGGCGATCGTCTTCGGCATGACCAGCGTGTAGTCGATGCTGCGGCCGGTCGCACCGAGCAGGTCCCAGCCGCGACCCAGCGGGTCGGTCGCGAGCAGGTAGCCGGCCTGGCCCTGGAAGATGGCGAACGAGAAGTAGTGCGCGACGGTGTAGCCGACCGCGATCGGCACCAGCGAGTGCACGAACCGGATGTCGAGGCCGGCCTCGACATCCTCCGGGAGGTAGCGCCGCATCACCATGGTCGCCGCGGTGTAGGTGCCCAGCACGAACTGGATGGCGACCACCAGCCCGGCGGTGCCGATCAGCAGGTAGAGCGGCCGGTCGAGGTAGGCGGTGAAGTCCTTCCAGAACCGGACCCGGGTCAGCCCGTCAAAGGCCGTGGAGCCCAGCACCACGCTGACCGTGGCGACCAGGCCCGGCGCCGGCTGGAGCGCGGCCAGCCCGTCCAGCGGGTTGCGCAGCACGACCCGCCCGTCCTCGCGCCGCCCGATCGGGGAGAGGTGGCCGAACAGGGTGGAGTAGACCTCGAACCCGTCGCCCCGGTCGAACCAGCGCTCGCCGTACACCAGGCCGGCAGCCAGATGGACCAGCGCGTAGCCGGTCAGGAACAGCGCCACCACGCGCGGCTCGGAGGCGCGGTCGTAGACCAGCTCGAGCCAGACGAACACGAACAGGCTCGCCACCGCCGGCCAGTACCCCATGCCCTCAGGCAGCTCGCGGCGCCCCAGCCGCCCGCGGCCGGCGGCGAGCACCGCGGCGGTGATCGTGCGCAGCGGGTTGACCACCCGCCACACCGGGCCGAACAGCACCGACAACGCCGCCAGCCCTACCCAGAACCAGACGTAGAACCAGGTCGGCGCGGGGTTACGGGCCGGGTCGTCCGGGCCGGCCCAGGCCGTGAGCACGACCGCCGCCGCCAGCACCAGACCCACCACCCGCAGCGCCACCCGGCTGCCCGCGGCGTCGACGACCCGCTGCACCCCAAGGGGTACGGGCCAGCCGGCGCGCTCGCCGCGCAGCTTCGGCTGCGTCCAGAAGACCAGGAGGGCGAAGAAGGAGACCAGCACGGCGACGGCACCGCCGTACACGGCCAGCCACAGTGGCACCGGCAGGTCGGACCGGCCGCCGATGCCGTGCGCGAGTGGCTCCATCAGCTGACCCGCAGTTCGCAGAGCTTGATGCCGGAGTGCAGCTCCACCTCGAACACGCCGGGGATGTTCGCGGTGAGGACCAGCCGGGTCGGCTTGCCGGGCGCCACCGCGGCCTCGTTGTCGTAGCCGTGCACGTGGATCTCGTCAGCCGCGTCGACCAGCACCTCGATGACCACCTGGCTGCCGAGCTTGACCTCCACCCGGCGCGGCCCGGAGACGACCTTACGGTTCGCCACCTCGAACCTGGCCGTCGGCGCCGGTACACCTGGCGAGGACGGCCGCGACGCCGTCACCGACGGGCTCGGCACCCCGGGCGTGGGCGACGCCACACCCGCAGTCGTCACCGCCGGGCCGGCGGCCCCGTCCCCGGCGTCCTGCCCGCACCCGGCGCCGGCCAACAGCAGCGCCAGCACCCCAGCCGCCACAGCACAACGACACCCCAACGCGATGCCTCCTTCGCAAGACCAACCGGGCCAGTCTGCCACCCCGCACGCCATACCGGTGAACGGTGATACCGGCGGCCGACCACCGTCCTGTCCTGCGCCTACGCCGCCATGCCGGCTATCCGAGCCGTGGCGTGACAGCTCGCCGACTTGCGATGTCATAGTATTGCTGGATGCCCTCGCACCTTCATGAGGTTCTCATCGAGATGTTCCGGGACCGGCCGGCGCTCGTCGCCGACCTGCTGGCCAGCCCGTTGGGAGTCGCGCTGCCGGAGTTCCACAAGGCTCGGGTGTCGGCCGGCGAGCTGACCGACGTCATGCCCACGGAGTACCGGGCCGACGCGGTCATCACATTGGATGTCGCCGACACTCCGGTGTTCGCCGTGGTGGTCGAGGTGCAGCTGCGCATCGATGCGCGCAAGCGATATACGTGGCCCGCGTACGTGGCGACCCTTCATGCGCGGCTCGAGCGCCCGGTGATGCTGCTGGTGGTCTGCCCGGACCGGGCGGTGGCCGCGTGGTGTGCCACGCCGATCGTGGTAACGGACCCGGGCCTGACACTGACACCGGTGGTGTTGGGACCGCGGCAGGTGCCGGTGGTGACCGATGCCGGTGTGGCCCGCCGCCATCCAGAGCTGACGATCCTGTCGGTGCTGACGCACGGGGCCCGGCAGGACCCGCCGGCAGTGTTCGAGGCGCTGCTCGCCGCGCTCGACGTGATCGATCGTGACCATGCTGACCTATACACTGACCTGGTACTCACGGCGCTACCGGCGGCGGCCCGGGTCCTGTTGGAGGAGTTCATGACCACCGCGACACACCGGTACCAGAGCGACTTCGCCCGCCGCTACTTCAGCCAGGGCGAGGCCCAGGGCGAAGCCCGGGGCGAAGCCCGGGGGGAGGCAAAGGGTGAGGCCAAGGCGTTGCTGGCGATCCTCGATGCCCGGGGCGTCCACGTCCCGGACGACATCCGTGCCGGCATCGTGACCTGCACCGACCTCGCCCAGCTCGAGTCGTGGATCCGCCGGGCCGCCACAGCGGACAAGATCCACGACGTACTTGACTGAGACGGGGGTCCGGGGCCCACCTGTGCGGGTCACCCAACGGTCACACCATGAAGCAGTAACGTCTCTGCCCGTGTCGACTACACCTTCCGGCACGGCCTTCCCACGGCTTACCGGAGCCGCGCTCGACGCCGTCCGCCACCGCGGCAGCCATGTGCAGATCATCGCGTCGGCCGGGTCCGGGAAGACCGAGGTTGTCTCGCAACGGGTGGCCGACCTGCTGGCCGATGGCGTGCCCGCCGAGGCGGTCGTGGCGTTCACCTTCACCGAACGAGCCGCGGAAGAGCTCAGGAACCGGATCGCGCAACGGACCGAGGGGCGGCTCGGCAAGTCCTTTCTCGACCGTCTCAACGGCTTGTTCGTCGGCACGATCCACGCGTACTGCTTCCGCCTGCTCCAGCGGCGCGTGCCCCGGTACGAGACCTACGACGTGCTCGACGACAACCAGCTGGCGGCGTTCCTGTCGCGGGAGGCCACCCGCTTGGAGATCCGGCAGCTGGACCCGGGCAACCGGCTCTTCGCGTCGATCGCCGCATTCCTCAAGGGCGTCGACATCGTCGAGAACGAGCTGCTCGATCCGAACGACCTGCCCGACCCGTTCGGCTCGGTCCTACGCCGCTACTACGAGACCCTCGACCGTTACCGGCTGCTCACCTATGGCCAGCAGATTGTCCGTGCGGTACGCGAGCTGGAGCAGCCAGGGCTCGCTTCCGACGTCCACTCCCGCCTTCGCCACCTCGTCGTGGACGAGTACCAGGACGTCAACCCGGCCCAGGAGCGGCTGGTCCAGCTGTTGACCGGCCCACAGGTGCAGCTGTGCGTGGTCGGGGACGACCAGCAGGCGATCTACCAGTGGCGTGGCTCTGACGTGTCGAGCATCGTCACCTTCCCGCGGCGCTACCCGTCCGTCGCCACCTTCGAGATCACCACGAACCGGCGCAGCCGGCCGCAGCTCGTGGAGGTCGCCAACCGCTTCGCCCGCACCATCCCGAACCGCATCGACAAAGTGATGCAGCCACACCGGCCCGCAGCCGGCGCCGCACCGGCTGCGGTGGTCTGGAGCGCGGAGACGGAGACCGAGGAGTCCGGCTGGGTGGCCCAGCTCATCTTCGACCTCCTGGATGCCGGCGTGCGCTACCGCGACATCGCCGTCCTGGTGCGCAGCCGGGCCGCCTACCGGAGCCTGGCCGAGCAGTTCGCCACGTTCGGGATCCCGGTCCAGCCCGGCGGTCGGTCGGGCCTGTTCGAGCAGCCCGAGGCGCTCGCCCTCGGACGCACCACGGCCTGGCTGGCGGACACCGAGTGGCGGGACACGTTCAGCGAGCCGAAGGCCGTCACCGACTCCGCCCTCTTCGCCGAGTACCGGCAGGTCTTCGCACTGTCCGAGGTGGACCTGCGGCGGGTGGCCCGCCTGCTGCGGGAGTGGAAGGCCGCGGTGCCGCTGACCAGTCGCACGGCCAACGTCGTCGGCGAGCTCTACGAGCTGCTCGGCGAGCTCGGCATACGTACGTGGGACCTGGCCGACCCGATTGCGGTCAACCAGCTCGGCACGCTGGCGCGGTTCTCCTCGCTGCTCGCAGACTACGAGTCGGTGCGGCGGCGCGCCCGTCCCGACCCGGACGCCCCCGGTGAGCAGGTGGGCGGGCAGGACCGCGGGATCTGGTACTACCGCAACCTCGCCCGGCACATCGTCAACTACGCCCAGGGGGCGTACGAAGGCTTCGACGGTGAGGCCGGCTTCGCGCTCGACGCGGTGGACCTCACCACCGTCCACCGTGCCAAGGGCCTGGAGTGGCCGGTGGTCTTCGTCCCGTCGATGACGGCCAGCCGCTTCCCCTCGTCCCGCACCGGCAGGGCGCAGGACTGGCTGGTGCCGCGCGACCGCTTCGACGCGGCCAGGTACGAAGGCTGCGACGCCGACGAGCGGCGCCTGTTCTACGTCGCGCTGACCCGCGCCCGGGAGTGGCTGTCGGTCTCGCGGCACGAGCGGGTGACCACCCGGCGAGCACGGCGCAGCCCGTACCACGAGGAGCTGGCCCGCCTCGAGGTGAGGCCCGAGGACATCACCCTGCCTCCGGTCGAGACGCGAGACAGCGACGGCGGTGCCGGCAGCGTCTCGATGACCTACAGCCAGCTCGCCGCGTTCATGGACTGCGGGACCGCGTTCCGGCTGCGTGAGCTCATCGGCTTCCAGCCACGGCTCGCCCCGGAGCTGGGCTACGGCAAGGCGGTGCACCACGTGATGCGGGCCGTGGCCGAGGCGACCCGCGCCTGCGGCCGGGTGCCGGACGCGGCGGAGATCGACGCCATCCTCGCCCGCAGCTTCTTCCTGCCGACCGCCAACAAGGCGGCGCACCGGCAGCTACGCGACGCGGCCCGCCGCCTCGTGCTGGCCTACGCCGACCGGCACGAGGACGACCTGCACCGGGTGTGGGAGACGGAGCGCCCGTTCGAGCTGCACCTCGACGGCGTCACGGTCACCGGGCGCGCGGACGTGATCCTCGACCACGAGGGCGGCGTCCCGAGCGCGCTCGCGATCGTCGACTACAAGACCTCCACCAGCGGCGAGGCCGCCGACCATGCGCTACAGCTCCAGGTCTACGCCGACGCCGCCCGCCGGGAGGGGCTGGACGTGCGGGCGGCGTACGTGCACGACCTGAAGGCCGGGGACCGCCAGCCGGTGCCGGTGGACGCGGACGCCGTCAGCCGGGCCGAGGCCGTGGTCGCCGAGGCCGCCACCCGGGTCCGGGCCCGGGACTACCGCCCCAACCCGGGGCAGCGGTGCCGGCGCTGCGAGGTGCGCACCATCTGCGGCTCCGCCGCCCGGTAGCCGGGCGTGAGCCGGCCCGGCAGCCTCAGACGTTGAAGACCTTCATCACCTCGTCGCCGTAGTCGTTGATCACCTTGACCGCGATCCGGCGGGTCTCGGGGCGCGGGAAGGGCCTGGACTCGGTGCTGTAGAGGCTCGCCCACGCCTCCTCGTCGATCTCCGCCCGCAGCGCGCGCTTCAGCCGGGCGTACGGGTCCTGCCCGCCGGTGAAGTAGCAGTGGCGCACGAAGAACGACTCCCCGTTGTACGCGGTGTCGACCATCCATAGCGCGACCTGGTCGGTGTCGTTGCTGCGCAGCTCGCCGGTGTTGGGGTCGTAGACATCGACGCCGTGCAGCACCACCCGCAGCTCGTCGCCCTCCCGCTTGATCTCGATGTCCGGCTCGCCGAAGACGGTGAAGAGGTTGCCGGCGCCGGTCTTCTTCAGCTCCTCCCCCATCACCAGGTCGGCGTTCATGCGCACCAGCAGGACCGGGACCCGGCCGAGGCGGCGCTCGGCGGCGACGTTGGCGAAGCCCTCGTCGGAGGTGACGTAGTCGTCGCCGGTGCCGAGCACCGACGGGTCGAAGGCGAACGCCAGCACGCAGAGCAGGTCCAGGTCCCGGGTGCGGTTCGCCTCCCGGGCGGCATCCTTGATGAACGACGGGCCTACGGTGCCGTACTGCGGGCCGATGGTGATGCCCACGCGCCTGGGCGTGCCGTTCGTCGCCTCCTCGCGGGTGCCGACCGCCTGGATGTACGCCGACGCATGCGTCTCGATCGCGTCAAAGGTGAGCCGCTCGTGCCGGCGACCGTTCTGGATGCCGGCGGCACGCAGGTTGGCGATGATCGTCTGCTCGAAGGTGGCGTCACCGTTGGACGCCGGCGTGCCCGCGACCGTGGTCGTGTCGGTGCGGTCCACCGCACTGCCGGCGAAGGAGACCGCCCGGTGCGGCGACAGGCTCTCCACCGTGAACGGCCCGGCCACCCGGATCTTCCGGGGATCCTCGTACGGCTTGTCGTAGAGCAGCTCGTACTCGGCGTGCCGCTTGATCGCGGCGTCGACCTCGGCCCGGGTCATGCCCTCCCTGATGTCGGGGTTGTTGGCGATGGACTTCAGGGTGATGTGCTGGACCCGCTCGTAGACGAACCCGTGCCGGATGTCGTTGCCCGTCCTGGCCGGCGGCAGCGGCTTGCCGGACGCCTCGCTCTCCTTGGCCCTGCCCTCAGCCGAGTCGGCGAGCAGGTACCACGGGAACCGGGCGCCCATGATCCGCTGCCGGGCCAGCGCGAGCGCCACCCGCGACGTGTCGATGGTGATCCACCGCCGCCCCCACTGCTCTGCCGCATACGCCGCCGTACCCGATCCGCAGGTTGGATCAAGCACAAGATCGCCCGGGTCTGTGGTCATCAGCATGCACCGTTCAACCACTCGAGGATCCGTCTGGACGACATACCATTTTTCGCCGGTGAACCCTCGCTCTCCCATGCCCAACCACAGGTTGTCCAGCTGCACGAGTGGAAAGTCATCGAAGTAGCGTTTATATTCGAGCCGCCGGCCGATGCTTACCACTCTTCCGGCCAGCGCCAACGAGGACATGCCGCCAGCAGTCGTCTTCCAATGTGAGCCGGGTGGTGGAAAGTAGGACCGGCCCTGGAACTCGAAAGCCCCAGACCCCGCATGGGTGGCCCCGCCGCTGGACAGCGGTGTTCCGTCGAAGATTCGGGATGCTTCCGGCAGTGCGCCGGGATCCCGGCGTTCGGATGCCGTCATGGAACGCCAGGAACCATCGGGCAGCTCCAGCAGCGTATATCCCGTTGAGCCAGCACCGCCGTAGGACTTCGGCATGAATAGCTGGCGGTACTTTAGGCGTTCCGCAGCTTTGCCGTACCAGAGGATGCAGTCGTAGATGCCATCCAACCGGGAGGATGAGAATCCCCCTGTCTTGGTGAAGATGATCTGGCTGACGAAGTTGGTGGCACCGAAGACCTCGTCCATAAGGGACCGTACGAGATGGACGTTCTCGTCGCCGATCTGGACGAAGATGGAGCCGCTCTCGGTCAGCAGCTCCTTCGCCACGGTCAGCCGGTCCCGCAGGTAGGTCAGGTACGAGCTGATGCCGTACTCCCAGGTGTCCCGGAAGGCCTTGATCTGCTCGACCTCGCGCGTGGCGTCCTCGAGCTTGCCGTCCTTGACGTCCCGCTTGCGCGCCGAGACCTGCCAGTTGCTGCCGAACTTGATGCCGTACGGCGGGTCGATGTAGATCATCTGGACCTTGCCGCGCAGCCGCTCCCGCTCGGCGAGGCTCGCCATGACATTCAGCGAGTCGCCGAGGATCATGCGGTTGGACCAGTTCGCCTCGTGCTGGTAGAAGTCCACGAGGTCCAGCTCGCCGAGGCCGTCGAACGCGTCGAAGAGGGTCAGCTCCGGCTCGTCGGCCGAGTCGTCGGCGGTCCGGCGCAGGTTCTCGACGAGCACCCGCGGGTCGATCTTCTCCTGGATGTAGATCGGCGGCGCGTTGCCCTCCAGGTACTCCGCCAGGTCCAGCTCCTCCTTGCCGCGCCATACCAGCTGCGGGGCGTAGAGCGGGCGTGGGTAGCGGAAGACGAACGGGCTCTCGATCTCCGGCGCCACGAACTCGCGCGCGTCCGCGGTCGGCAGGTTGGCCCGCTTGTCCGCATGCGTGATGGCGTCGACCGGCGTCGGCCCGGCAGGAGTGGCCTTCTTCCTGGGTGGCATGGTCGGTGTTCCTCCGCGGGTGTCAGTCGCCCAGGCCGATGATCGGGCGGTCGGCGATGAGGTTCTCGATGGCGTCGTGCAGCAGTCCGCCGCCCAGGGCCGGGTTGTGCACCTCGACATAGCCCCAGCGCCCGAGCCCGCCCCAGTTGTTCACCGCGGCGCACCACTGGTTGCGGGCGGTGTCCGCCTTGGCCGCGGCAGGCCCGGGCGACTTGCGGCCGCCGGAGACCTCGACGATGAGGGTGCGCTCCACATCGCCCGGCTCGGTCACCAGCCGCACCAGGAAGTCGGGCAGGTAGTCGTGGGTACGCCCCTCGTGCACGTACGGGATGGAGAAGCCGAGGCGCTCGTTCTTCACGTACGCGTGCACCCGCTTGTCCCGTTCGAGCATCTCCGCGAGCGCCTCCTCCCACGAGTTGCCTCGCACGCCGTCGAGCACCACGTGGTTGAGGTGCGACTTGTCCGGCGGCGGCTGCATCACCGCCTTGCGGGTCACGAATCGCACGCTGTCGGTGGAGCCCTCCGGGTCGAACCGGCGGATGACCGGCATCAGCACGGCCGGGCGGTCGCGCGGCTGCCGCACGATCGACGAGAACACCTTCTCCGCCGCCCGCGCGCACGCCTGGGTCAGCAGCAGGTGCCCCTTTGTCACGTCCGGGTCGGTGGTCACCCACTTCTCCAGCCACTCCCGGCAGATCTCCACCAGCTGTGGGAAGAGCCAGGGCCGCTCGACCCCGGCGTACGCGGCGAAGAACTCCTCGCGCTGCACCAGCACCTTGGCGATGGCGAACGCGATGCGCTGCACCCGCGCCCCGCGGATGTCGGCGAGGTCGACCTCGCCGGCCTCCCCCACCACACCGCTGGTCTGCACCCACAGCGCGACCGTCGCCTGGTCGAGGTGCAGTCGCGACTCCTTGGTGAAGTCCGCGTCCATCGGCTCGTCGGGCAGCTCGACGCGGTAGCCGTCCAGCTTCGGGAACCGGATCGCCAGGTGCGCGCGGTCCGGCTCGGCGCGCACCTCCAGCGCCGGGCGCACCAGCTTGGGCTTTGGCGTCGGCCGGTCGTCCGGGATGAACTCGAACGGCACGCCGTAGACCTCGGCGTACTCCGGCTCGAACCGCCCGGTCTCCTGGCTGGCCGCGTAGCTGCGCCGGCGCAGCCCCCGGCCGACCACCTGCTCGCACAGCAGCTGGCTGCGGAACGGCCGTACCCCGAGGATGTGGGTGACGGTGTTGGCGTCCCAGCCCTCGGTCAGCATCGCGACCGACACCACGCAGCGGATGTGCTCGCCCAGCTTGCCCTTCTTGCCGATCGTGTTCATCGCCTCGCGCAGCAGGTCGGCGTCGGTCAGCGCATCGGCGTCCGCGCCCGGGTTGCGCAGCCGGTACGCCTGCTTGAACGCCTCGATCTCCCGCGCCGCGTCCTTGCGGAAGTCCGCGCCGAGCGGCTCGCCCGACTCCAGCGCCACCGAGTCGACGAGGATCGTGCGTTGCCGCGGCGTCCATGCGCCGTCCTCGACGTTGCTCAGCAGCGGAAGGTTGCCGGGGACCAGCCGGGTCACCCCGTCGGCCAGCTCGGCGTCGCGGCCGGCGACCCAGTCGAACACCAACTTTGACACCACGGTGTTGGGGCAGACGATGATGAGCACGGGTGGCGGCTCACCGAGAGCCGCCAGCGTCTGCTCGTACCGCTTGTGGTTCTGCTCGTAGCTGCGGTAGAGGCTGCGCAGCGCACCCTCGATCGTCTCCGGCATGACCCAGCCGCGCGGCCCGAAGCCCGCGCCCTTGCTGGAGCGGCGCGCGGGCAGCGGAGGCTTGATGTTGTCCCACAGGTTCAGGTAGACCGGCTGCTTTCCCGCGGCGTCGTCGTCGACCGGGACGCGCGGGATCTTGACGATGCCCGACTCGATCGCGTCCATCAGCGAGAAGTCGCTGACCACCCACGGGAAGATGTGGCCCTCGTTGTAGCCGGACCCCTTCAGGTAGTACGGCGTCGCGGACAGGTCGTAGACCGCCTTGACACTGGCCTTGTGCGCGATGTCCAGCAGCCCGCGGAACCACACCCGCGCGTCCCGGTTGCGCTCCCGGTCCTCCCGGTCCGCCTCGTCGTCCGGGTGCTCCAGCAGCTTGTCCTGGTAGCAGTGGTGCGCCTCGTCGTTGAGCACCACCACGCCGCCCTCGGTGGAGCCGAAGGCCCGCAGCACCCGGTCGGCGACCATCTCCGGGGTCTCTTCGAACGCGTCGGCCACCTCGGGCCTGTTGCCCCGCAGCAGCTTGCGCGTGTTGGCGGCGACGCCCTGGATCTCCTTTGCGTCCCGCGGCAGGAAGGTGTGGTAGTTGACCACCTCGACCTGGGCCTGCAGCAGCGCCTCCCACAGGTCCGGCGGCACCAGGTCGCGCTCGATGTAGTAGCTGTCATCCCGTTCGGGGTGCAGCACGCCGAGCCGGTCGCGGATGGTGATGCCGGGCGCCACGACCAGGAACCGCTTGGCGAA
>DASSUC010000417.1:0-5693 GCA_035707405.1 Micromonosporaceae bacterium
GCCTGGCTGATCGAGTACCCGATGCTCGGCATCATCATCTTCAACATCTGGCGCGGCACCGCGTTCTCGCTGATGCTCTACGGCGCGGCGCTCTCCTCGGTGCCGCCGTCGCACCTGGAGACCGCCCGCCTGGCCGGGGCCTCCGGCGCGCAGACCCTGCGGGACGTGGTGTTCCCCTACATCCGCGGGCACGCGCTGACCAACACCCTGCTCATCACGTTGTGGACGTTCAACGACTTCACGCCGTTCCTGATCACCGCGGGTGGGCCCAACCGCGAGTCCGAGATCATCGCGGCGTACATCTACAACACCGCCCTCGTGGGTGGCGACATGGGTTACTCCGGCGCGATCTCGTTGGTCGTCCTGCTCATCAACCTGCTGCTGGCACTGGTCTACCTGCGCGCGGCGCGCGCGGGCGCACGGCTGCGGCGGGCCACGTGAGCACCCCGGACGCGCTGCACCGGCCGGGTCCGGCGGCCGGGGTGGACCGGTCGGCCACGACCGGCGGGATGGACGGGCCGGGCACGCCGGACGGCCGGGACGCGGCGCTCACGATGGTCCGCCGGATCCTCTTCTACGTCCTGGTCGCCTTCGGTACGGCGTTCTTCGCGCTGCCCATGCTGTGGCTGCTCTCCGCCCCGTTCGACGACACCCCGACGTACGCGGTCGGCCTGCCCGACGTGCTGACGCTGGACAACTTCGCCGAGATCTTCCGCAACCGGTACGCGGTCTCGTCACTGGTCAACTCGACGATCCTGGCGGTGGGGACGATGGCGGTCGTGGTGACCTTCGCCGCCCTGGCCGCCTACGCCCTGTCCCGGGCCCGGGTGCCCGGCCGGGACGCGCTGCTCTACCTGTTGCTGCTGCTCTCGTCGGTGGTCACCGGCACCGCCGCGATGGTGCCGATCTTCCTGCTGATCTTCCAGCTGCGGCTGATCGACTCGCACTTCGGCGTGGTGCTGGTCCTCTCCGGCGGGCTGCTGCCGGCCGCGATCTTCCTGCTCAAGGACTTCATCGATACGATCCCGCGCTCGTACGAGGAGTCGGCCCGGGTGTTCGGGGCCTCGCCACTACAGATCCTGCGCCACATCGTGGTGCCGGTCGCCCGGCCCGGGCTCGCCACCATCGCGGTGTGGACGCTGGTGCAGGTCTGGGGCAGCTTCCTCACCCCGTTCATCCTGCTGCGCAACCCGGACAAGCAGCCGGCCGCGGTGCTCGTACGCACCTTCTACACCGAGGGCGGCTCGCCCAACCTGGGGCTGCTCGCCGCGTTCTCGCTGCTCTACTCGGTTCCGGTGGTGTTGATGTACCTGCTCGCGTGGAGCCGCTACGGCTTCCGGTTCCATGGGGGGATCAAGAGCTGACCATGGCCGCCATCGCGCTCACCGCGCTGACCAAGGAGTTCCCGGGCGGGGTCCGGGCGCTCGACGCGCTGGACCTGTCCATCACCGACGGCGAGTTCTTCGCTCTGCTCGGCCCGTCCGGGTGCGGCAAGACCACGCTGCTGCGTACGATCGCCGGCCTGGAGTCGCCGACCGCCGGCACCGTCCACATCGGAGCGCGGGACGTCACCGCGCTGCCGCCCGGTGCGCGCAACGTGGCCATGGTGTTCCAGGACTACGCGCTCTTCCCGCACATGAACGTGCAGGAGAACATCGAGTACCCGCTGCGCATCCGCCGTACCCCCCGGCACGAGCGGGCACAGCGCTCCGCGCAGGTAGGCACGGAGCTGGGCCTGGCCAAGCTGATGGAGCGCCGCCCGGCCGAGCTCTCCGGCGGCCAGCAGCAGCGGGTGGCGCTGGCCCGCGCTGTCGCCTGCCGGCCGCAGGTGTTCCTCTTCGACGAGCCGCTGTCCAACCTGGATGCCCGGCTGCGGCTGGAGGCTCGCACGTTCCTCAAGCGCCTGCAGCGGGAGGTCGGCGTCACCACCGTCTTCGTCACCCACGACCAGGCCGAGGCGCTGGCCCTGGCCGACCGGATCGCGGTGATGGAGTCCGGCAAGATCCGGCAGGTCGGCACGCCGCGGGAGGTCTTCGGCCGGCCGGCCACCACGTTCGTCGCCAACTTCATCGGCTCCACCCCGATGAACCTGGTCCCCGGGGACGTGCGGGGCGGCGGCGTCACCGTGGCGGGGCAGCGGCTCGACCTGCCGGGCGCGCTCGCCGACCGGCTGCACGACGGCGAGAAGGTGGTCGTCGGCGTACGGCCGGAGTACCTGACCCTCTCCGCCACGCCGGATGGGGCCGCGCTGTCCGGCCAGGTGTCGATCGTCGAGCACCTGGGCACCTCCTCCCTGGTCACCGTGGAGGTGGACGGCGAGCTGATCGGCGCGACCGTGCCCGAGGAGGACGAGCCACCGGCCGGCGCCACGGTGTGGCTGCGGCCGCAGGAGGGACGGGTGCTCATCTACCGGGCGTCCGACGGCACGCTGGTCAGCGCATGACCACCAGGCACTCCGGGGGCTCGCAGCGCTCCGGGGGCTCGCAGCGCTCCGGGAGCCCGCAGCACTCCGGGATCTGGCGGCCGGAGGACCGCGCCGCGTCGCGGTACCAGTACCTGCCGGTGGAGGTGCCGGCGGGCGCCGCGGGGCTGCGGGTGGCGCTCGATTATGACCGGACCTCCGGCGCCGTGCTCGACCTTGGTCTGTTCGACCCGGCCGGGTGCTTCCGGGGCTGGTCCGGCGGGGCCCGGGACTGGTTCGCGGCCACCCCGGAGTGGGCCACGCCCGGCTACCTTCCGGGCGAGCTGCCGGCCGGCGAGTGGCGCGTGCTTCTGGGCCTGCACCGGGTGCCGCCGCCCGGCGTGGCGTTCTCGCTGACCGCGCAGACCGGCCCGGTGGCCCCGGTGGACCGGGTCGACCCGGCGGCGTCGACGGCGCCCGCGCCCGGGCACGGGCCGGCGGTGCCGGCGGCGGCGCGGCGCGACCTGCCCAGCGCCGGCGGGCTGACCTGGCTCGCCGGTGACCTGCACGCGCACACCGAGCACTCGGACGGCACCCTCACCGTCGACCAGCTGGCCGCGCTCGCCGCAGCCAGCGGGCTGGACTTCCTCGCGGTGACCGACCACAACACGGTCTCGCACCACCCGGCGCTGGCCGCGGCCGGCGCGCGGGCCGGCGTGGTGCTGGTCCCCGGGCAGGAGATCACCACCGACCGCGGCCACGCCAACGCGTTCGGCGACATCGGCTGGGTGGACTTCCGTCGCTCGGCCGCGGACTGGGTGTCCACTGTGGCCGACCGCGGCGGCCTGCTCTCCATCAACCACCCACTCGGCTCGGACTGCGCCTGGCGCCACCCGCTGCCGCAGCGGCCCCCACTCGCCGAGGTGTGGCACTCGGGGTGGTGGGACCGCACCTGGGGAGCTCCGCTGGCCTGGCTGATGGCCTGGGGCTGGGACACGGTCGCGGTCGGCGGCTCGGACTTCCACCGGCTCACCGACCATGTCCGGCCGGGACAGCCCACCACCTGGGTCGCCTGCCCGGACCGCTCGGCCGCCGGAGTGCTGGACGGGCTCGCCGCCGGCCGGGTCGCGGTCAGCGCAGCGCCGGACGGCCCGCTCCTGCTCCCCGTCGAGGACGGCATGGTCGCCCTCGACGCCGACGGAGCCCTGCTCGCCGACGCGACCGGTCGCCGGCGGCTGGTGCGCGGCGACCGCGCCGTGCTGCCCGCCGGCCCCGGCCTGCACTGGCTGGAGGACCACCGCACCCAGATCCTGGCCTTCTGCCGAACGGGATAGCTGCCGTACGGCGTGTGTCAGCGTCGCGGCCAGTAGTGGTTCCGGCGGGGTCGCTGTGCGGGGTCGACCCAGGCCGGTGGGGTGAACTCCGGTCGCCCGTCAGGTGCGATGTGGACGGTCCAGCCGTCGTGGTGGAGCAGGCGGTGATGAAAGGTACACGCGAGGACGATGTTGCTGAGGCAGGTCGGGCCGCCGTCGGCCCAGTGCTCGATATGGTGTGCGTGGGTCCATTTTGCGGGCCGGTCGCATCCTGCGAAGGCACAACCGCCGTCTCGCAGCACCAGGGCGCGGCGTAGGGCGCCGGTGACCAGTCGTCGTTCCCGGCCCAGATCCAGCGGCTGCCCAGCGCCGTCGAGGATGGCGGGCAGGATGCGGGCGTCGCAGGCCAGGCGGCGTGCGGCCGCGGGGGTGAGGGTCTCACCGGTATCGAGCAGCCCGGGCCCCAGTTGGCGGGTTAGCGTGTCGTAGTCGACGGTGACCACGACCTGGGGTCGGTCGCCGCCGTGGTCGGGTAGGTCGTCGGTGGCCAGAGCCAGCCGGCAGATGTCGACGAGGGCGTCGGCGCGGCGTTGTCCGGGGGTACGCGTGTCGCCAGGGATGGGGCGGCACAGCGGCTCCAGTGCCGCGCGCACCACAGCGGCGGCTTCGGCGCCCAGCCGGCCGGACAGCCGCACCGCACCATCCCCACCGTCGGAGAGGCTGAGGAACCGGTCCCGCTCGGCCCGCTGCTCCGCCCGTTGCAGCGCCGCCGCCTCGATCTCCTCGGCTGCATCCGGGGCGACTACCTGCAGGATCCGCTCGCCTAGCCGCCGTAGCGCTACCGGCTCGTGGTCCTGTGCGTGGCCGACCAGGGTCGCTGCTGCCTTCTCCGCCACCGCTGGGCCAACCTCGGCCGGCAGCGCCGCCACCGCCCGGGTGATCACCTGCGCCTGCTCCAGGCTCACCGCGCCGACGGCCAGCCCCTCACGCACCACCGCCGGGCCGGTGTCCACCGCCGCGGCCAGCTCCACCAGGCGCCGCGCGGTGCTGATGGACATGCGCATCCGGTCACGTAGCCACACTGCCGTCGACGAGGCCCCCTGCTCCACCGCCAGCCCACGCCCGTCCAGCTCTCGCACCAGATCCAGGTTGATAGCGGCCAGCCGCTGCTGCGCGGTGTGCAGCTCGTCGAGCATGTCGACCAGCTCATCATTGGGCAGTGCCCAGGCCGTGGTGGCGGTGCATGCATCGACTGCTTGCGTGATCATCGCCACCGCCGCCCGCATGCCTCTATTCTAGTACATGTGTTCGTTCATCTCTACTGTAGACATAGATATCCGATGGAAGGATCGGCGTGTAGTAGCCCATCGGGGCGGTCCAGCCGGGGGCTCGTTTCGTACCTGCGTTGGGACCGTACCCGCCCGGCGGCGACGATAGCCGCCATCCCATGGCGGGTGTGTCAACAGCAGGTGTGCCGCTCGGGAGGGGGTGCCCCATGTGCTCGACCATCACCGCAAGGCCCGCAAGACCGACCACACGTCGATGACCTTGGCCTCAGGCTCGCCCAGCTGCGCCGCGTGGGCGGCGGCCCCTACCGTGAAGGCTGTGGCACCACGCACTTGATCTTAGGGTTGACACCGAGATAGTTCAGCGGCCCGGCAACGACCGTTACCGCGATGGTTCCGGCCTTGGCGCAGTTGGCGTCGGATCCGTCGAAGTAGCCACGCTGGCCTGCCGCGATCGCGCCGATGACCAGCCAGAGCAGGAGGAGTACTCCTCCTATTGATCCGCTACGCACTCGGGTCTCCTAGCTTGGAGGATGGGCACCTCGCCTGAGGGCCAGTCGCTACTGAGGCGGACGGGTCCTGCATACCCAACGGTGGCCAGAACGTAACGACGTTCATCGTGCCCGTAGACCTTCCCCACGCTGAGGACCACGTCTTGTCCAGTTACGGCGGCGTGCCGGTTGGGTGGCCCGG
>DASSUC010000418.1:0-4698 GCA_035707405.1 Micromonosporaceae bacterium
CCGGTCCGACAGCTGCGCCGCCTCCTCCATGTAGTGGGTGGTCAGCAGGACCGCCACGCCGGTGTCGCGCAGCTTGCGCACCTGCTCCCAGACGAAGAGGCGGACCTGCGGGTCCAGGCCGGTCGACGGCTCGTCGAGGAAGAGCACCTGCGGGTCGTGCATCAGCGCCCGGGCGATCTGGAGCCGCTGCGCCTGCCCGCCGGAGATCCGGTCCACGCCCTCGTTCGCGTGCGCGGTGAGGTCGAACATCTCCAGCAGCTCGTCGGCGCGGCGCCGCCGCATCGCGGCCGGGACATCGTGGTACGCGGCGTGGTAGAGCAGGTTCTGCCGCACCGTCACCTGCCGGTCCAGCGTGTTCGTCTGGGTCACCACGCCGATCCGGCGCCGGGCGGCCACCGGGTCGGCGACCACGTCGACGCCGGCCGCGCGGGCGCTGCCCGAGGTCGGCAGCACCCGCGTGGTGAGCACGGAGACGGTGGTCGTCTTGCCGGCCCCGTTCGGCCCGAGCAGGCCGAACACCTCTCCCGGGCGGACCTGGAAGGACACGCCGTCCACCGCGTTGGCCGGCCGGCGCGCGTACCGCTTGACCAGGTCCTCGACCTCGATCGCGGCGCTTGGGTCCATCAGCTCTCCTTGTCCGAAGTCGGCGAGGCCGGCGAGGCTGGGGAGACCGGCGAGGTCGGCGAGGTCGGCATCGCCAGCAGGTCGGCGAGCAGGCCGCCCAGCCCGGTCAGGTACGGCTCGGACCACATCGCGTAGTGGTCACCGGTTACCACGTACTCGTCCAGCCCGTCCGGGGCCAGGTCGCGCCACATGCCCTCGGGCACCGCGGACGCGACCGACGAGCGCACCAGCGCGACCCGGCCGGGCAGCGGCCGGGGTGGGTCGTACGCCCACAGCGCGCGGGCGTTGGCAGCGAACACGTTGTAGCGGCGGCGCAGCCGGACCGTGTCCAGGTCGGCGTCGACCACGCCCGCCTTGGTCATCGCCTCCAGCAGCCGCTCCAGGAACACCGGCTCGGGCAGGTCGTCCACGTCACCGAGCGGCACCGTGTCGCGCTCGGCGATGCCGGCCATGATGTCCAGGAACGTCTGCGCGATGTAGGTGCGGCTGGCCGGCGGGCGCAGGTCGATGTTGGACTCGATGAGGATCACCCGCACCTGCTCACCGGCGTCGATGAGCTGGAGCGCCATCTCCCACGCCACCACGCCGCCCATCGAGTGCCCGGCCAGCACGTACGGGCCGTGCGGGTGGTGCTCGCGCAGCGCCGTGACGTAGACCGCGGCCAGCTCCGGCATGGTGTCGACCGGTGGGGTGTCGTCGTCGAGCCCCGGCGACTCCAGGGCGTAGAGCGGCTGTTCGTCGGGCAGGTGCCGGACCAGCCCCCGGTAGCCCAGCGCCGAGCCGAACACGTGCGGCACGCAGAACAGCGGCGGCCTGTCGCCACCGGCCTGCAACGTGAGCACCAGCCCGTCCGGTGCGGTGTCCCCGGACAGCGCACCGGCCAGCGCGGCGCCCACCGCCTCCACCGTGGGGGTGGTGTAGACGTCACGCATGGGCAGCGTCACGCCGGTCAGCTCGCGTACCCGGCTGATCACCGCGGCCACCTGCAACGAGCTGCCGCCCAGCTCGAAGAAGTCGGCGTCGGCGCCGACCCGGTCCACGCCCAGCACCTCGGCGAAGACGCCGGCGACGGTCCGCTCGGCGGGCGTGGTCGGGGGCAGGTACTCCGCCTCGGCCGGCCGGTCGGCCTCGGGCGCGGGCAGCGCCGGCCGGTCCACCTTGCCGGTCGGCGCCAGCGGCAGCTCGTCGAGCACCATGAACGCCGCCGGCACCATGTACGCCGGCAGCTCCTGCCCCAGGTACTCGCGCAGCTGCGAGTGGCTGGGCGCGGCGCCGTCCGGCACCACGTAGCCGACCAGCCGCTTCTCCCCCGGGGTGTCCTCACGCAGCGCCACCACGGCCTGGGAGACGCGCGGGTGCGCGGCGAGCACCGCCTCGATCTCCTCCAGCTCGATCCGCTGGCCGCGCAGCTTGACCTGGGTGTCGATGCGGCCGAGGAACTGGATCTGCCCCTGCTCGGTCCACTGTGTCAGGTCGCCGGTGCGGTAGACCCGCCCGCCGGGCACGAACGGGTCGTCGACGAACCGCTCCGCGGTCAGCTCCGGCCGGCCCAGGTAGCCGCGGGCCAGGCCGTGGCCTCCGACGATGAGCTCCCCAGGCACGCCAATCGGCACCGGGTTGTCCCACCTGTCCACAATGTACGCAGTACGGTTGGGCATCGCCCGGCCGATCGGGGGCGAGGACCGCCACACGATGTGGTCGCAGACGTAGTAGGTGCAGCCGATGGTCACCTCGGTCGGGCCGTAGCCGTTGACGAAGGTCCGGCCGGGCTGGTTCCACCGGTTCACCAGCTCACCCGAGAACGCCTCGCCGCCGACCAGGATCCCGCGTAGGTCCGGGTAGGGCCCGGCGTCGACCAGGCCGAGCATGGCCGGTGCCGCGCCAACGTAGGTGCAGCGCTCGTCGCGGATCAGCTCGGCCAGCGCCGGCGGCGACAGGGTCACCTCCTCCGGCACCAGCACCAGCGTGGCGCCCCGGGTCAGCGCGGTGAAGATCTCCCCCTCGGCCAGGTCGAACACGAGCGAGGCGAACTGGAGCATCCGGTCGCCGGGGCGCACGCCGAACACGCCCGACATCCACAGCGTGAACGTGCACAGCGCCCCGTGCTCGATCACCACGCCCTTCGGCCGCCCGGTCGAGCCCGAGGTGTAGAGCACATACGCCATGGAGCCAGCGTCGGCCAGCTCGGGCAGCGGCTCGGCGGCGAGCGCCTCGGCCTGCGGCCACACCGTGTCCAGCAGCACCAGCTCGCGGTCGCCGGCCTCGGGCAGGCGGGAGCGGACCGCCTCCCGGGTCACCACGAACCGGGTGCCGGCGTCGCGCAGCACGTAGTCCACGCGCGCCGGCGGGTGGGCCGGATCCACGGCGAGGAACGCCGCGCCGGCCTTGAGCACGGCGAGCAGCGCCACCGGCACGTCCAGGCCGCGCTCCAGCGCAACGCCGACCACGTCCTCGCGCCCCACCCCGCGGCTGCGCAGGTAGCGGGCGAGCAGGCCGGCCCGGCGCTCCAGCTCGCCATAGCTCAGCTGTGCACCGGCGCAGACCGCGGCGACCGCCTCCGGGGCCCGCTCGGCCTGCTCGGCGATGAGCTGGTGGATCGGCACCCGCCGGTAGTCCTTCACCGGGCCCTGCCACTCGTGCAGCACCTGCTCCCGCTCGGCGCCGGTGAGCAGCGGCACCTGCGACAGCCGCAGCGTCGGGTCGGCCGCGACCGCCCGCAGGACCTGCTCGAAGTGGCCGGCCATGCGCCACATCCGCGCCTCGTCGAACAGGTCGGTGGCGTACTCCATCCAGACCCGCATCTCGTCCGGGTACTCCGCCACGTTGATGGCGATGTCGAAGCGGGACCCGCCGGTGCCCGGCGTCATCACCGACATGCGCAGGCCCGAGCCGTCGCCCTCCTCGTCCGCCGGCTCCGGCGGCAGCAGCCCGATCGCCACCTGGAACAGCGGGTTACGGCTGGGGTCGCGCCGCGGCGCCACCCGCTCGACCACCTTCTCGAAGGGCAGCTCCTGGTGGGCGGTGGCGGCCAGGGTCACGTCGCGGACCCGGTGCAGGATCTGCGTGAAGGTCGGGTCGCCGGACAGGTCGTTGCGCAGCACCACCATGTTGGTGAAGAACCCGACCATGCCCTTGAGCTCGGGCAGCTCCCGGCCGGCGGTGGCGGTGCCGAGGACCACGTCCTCCTGGCCGGTGTAGCGCGACATCACCACGTTGAACGCGGCCAGCAGGGTCATGAACATGGTTACCCGGTTCGCCCGGGACACCGCCCCCAGCTGCTTGACCACGTCGCCGGTGATGTCGAAGACGACCAGGCCGCCCTCGAACGAGGGCACGGCCGGGCGCGGGCGGTCCGTGGGCAGGTCCAGCACCGGGGCTCCGGCCAGGGTGCGCTGCCAGTGGCGCAGCTCTGCCTCCAGGACCTCGCCGACCAGGCGCCCGCGCTGCCAGGCGGCGAAGTCGGCGTACTGGACGGGCAGCTCCGGCAGGTCCGGGGTGGTGCCGGTGACCGCGGCGCGGTAGCGCTCGGCGACCTCGGACACGATCAGGCCCATCGACCACCCGTCCGAGATGATGTGGTGGGTGGTCAGCGCCAGCACGTGGTCGTCCGGGCCGAGGCGGAACAGCTCGGGCCTAAACAGCGGGCCCCGGCGCAGGTCGAACGGTGCCGCGCCGGCCATGTGGGAGAGCCGGCCGGCGGCCGTCTCCGGGTCCTCGCCCGGGGCCGGCGGCGCGTCCACCGCGTCCAGCGGCAGCTCATCCTCTGGTGGGGGCGCCACCACCTGCACCGCCACCCCGTCCGGGTCGTCGATGGTGGTGCGCAGCGCCTCCTGCCGGCGGACCAGGCCGGTCACCGCGGTGCGCAGTGCGGCGAGGTCCAGCGGGCCACGCAGCCGCACCGCGAGGGGCACGTTGTACGCCGACCGTCCGGGGTCGAGCTGGTCCAGGAACCACAGCTGCTCCTGCGCGAACGACAGCGGGGCGGTGAACGTACGTGCCATCGCGGGCCTCACTCAGATCCACAGTGCCGCACCAGGCGCTCCCCGGCCTGGTGCAGCGTCTCCAACCGTTTGC
>DASSUC010000419.1:0-8976 GCA_035707405.1 Micromonosporaceae bacterium
CGGGCACGGTACTCCACGGTGTGATCTGAAGGCGTCGACAACCTCAAGATCATCGGAGCTGTGCCCGCCCTGTCAAGTCCACCCTGAACCTTCACGAAAAGCTCCCAGGCGCACACTCTCCGACTTTGCCGTGACCGTGCCCCGGCACGGCGGGGGCCCTGCGCCCATGCTGAGAACTATTCCGGGGCAGGTCCCCGGGTGCGCACGGTCATTTGTGGACACCGACCTCGGGGAGCAGCTCGTTGAGCGAGCCGGACCGGAAGGCCTCGACGACGACGGGCAGGCCGGTGAAGCCGGCGGCCCGGATGGCCTCGTGCAGGCCCTCGTCGGCCCGGGCAGGCGCGACCAGCTCTGCGTCCACCTCCAGCCGCACCACGTCACCGAGGTCGCGCACCCGCAGGTCGCGCACGTGGTGGCCGCGCAGCCGGTCACGCGCGGCCACCTCGGCCCGCTCCACCCGCGCCAGGCGTGCCGGCGTGATGGCGATGCCGTACGCGATGCGGCTGGACAGGCACGCGGCGGCCGGCTTGTCCCAGGTCGGCAGCTGCCACAGCCGGGCGACCGCGCGTACCGCCGGCTTGTCGAGCCCGGCGTCGGCCAGCGGGGTCCGCGCCCCCCGCTGCGCGGCCGCCCGGATCCCCGGCCGGAAGCCGGCCACCATGTCGGATGCGTTGGTGCCGGTCGCCACGCGTTCGAACGCGTGCTCGGCGGCGAGGCGCAGGGCCGCGTCGAGCAGCGTGCTCTTGCAGAAGTAACAGCGGTCCGCCCCGTTGTCCCGGTATCCGGCCACGGCCAGCTCGTCCGTTGCCACCACGTGGTGCGCCGCGCCCAGCTCGGCGCAGAGCCGCCGGGCGGCCGCCAGCTCGGTCGCCGGCAGCGAGGCGGACGCCGCCGTCACGGCCGCGACCTGTCCGGCACCGAGTGCGCGCACGGCCGCGGCAAGAACCACGCTGGAGTCGACACCGCCGGAGAAGGCGACCAGCGTCCTGCCGTAGTGTCGCACCTCGTCGAGCAACCGGCCGGCGAAGACACTGGCCTGGGCATACTCGGTCACGCGCCGCTCCGGGTGCCGCACAGGGGGGATCAGGTGGCTCAACCGTACAAGGTGGACCCTGCGCCGGCGGACGGCGGCCTGGTGGACCTCGGCTTCGCGCGCCTGGACGTGCAGCGCGCGGAGCGCACCGGTGACCCCGAGGTGGTGTTCGGCGCCGGCAAGACGCCCGAGCAGGTGGTGGCGGTGCTGGGCGCCCTACGCGCCGCGCACCCCGACCGCGCGGTCCTCGCCACCCGCCTGTCCGACGAGGCCCGCACCCGGTGCCGGCAGCGCCTGCCCGAGGCGGTCGTGGACGACCTGGCACGGCTGGCCGTGCTCGGCACCGCGCCACCGCCGGCGGGCCGGGTCGCCGTGGTGGCCGCCGGCACCGCCGACCTGCCGGTGGCCCGGGAGTGTGCCACCACCGTCACCGTCTTCGGCGCGGCGCCCGACCTCATCGTCGATGTCGGCGTCGCCGGCCTGCACCGTCTGCTGGCCCAGCTCGACCGGATCGCGGCCTGCGACGCGGTGGTGGCCGTCGCCGGCATGGAGGCCAGCTTGCCCTCGGTGCTCGGCGGCCTGGTCGGGGCCCCGCTGATCGCGGTGCCGACCAGCGTGGGGTACGGCTGGCACCTGGACGGCGTGACCGCGTGGCTGGCGGCGGTCAACAGCTGCGCCCCGGGCGTGCTGACGGTCAATGTGGACAACGGGTTCAGCGCCGGGGTCGCCGCGGCCCGGATCGCCCGCCGCGGCAAGGTGCCGGCGGCGTGAGGACGCTGTGGGTCGACCCGCGCCACGGCGCGGCCGGGGACATGCTGCTGGCGGCGCTGCTGGACGCCGGCGCCGACCTCGGCGCGGTGCGCGCCGCGCTCGCCGCCCTGCCGGTCGAGGCCGTCACGGTCAGCGTGGACCAGGTCCGCCGGTTCGGGTTCCGCGCCGCGCTGGTGTCCGTGACCGCGCCGCGCAGCGACGTCCACCGCTCCCCGGCCACCCTGGTCGACCTCGTCACCCGGGCCGCCCTGCCGGAACCGGTACGCCGCTTCGCCGCCGCCGTGTTCCGCCGGCTGGGCGAGGCCGAGGCCCGGGTGCACGGCGTCGCCCTGGCCGAGGTGCACCTGCACGAGGTCGGCGCGCTGGACGCGGTCGCCGACGTGGTGGGCTGCGCGGTGGCCCTGCACGACCTGGGCCTGCTGGACGCGACCGAACGCGTGGTGGGCCCGGTCGGCGTGGGCTACGGGACGGTACGCACCGCCCACGGTGCCCTGCCGGTGCCGGCCCCGGCGGTGCTGGAGATCCTCGCCGGTGCCGGCGCCCCGATCGCGGCGCACCCGGCGGAGATGGAGCTGTGCACCCCGACCGGCGCCGCCCTGCTCGCCACGCTGGCGACCGGCTGGGGCCCGCCGCCTGGCTGCACCCCGCAGGCGGTCGGCGTCGGCGCCGGCCACGCCGACCCGCGCAGCCACCCCAACGTGGTACGCGTCCTCGTCGGCGAGGCTGCCGGCGGCCCGCCGGACTGGACCACGGCCACCCTCTACCGGGTGGACACCACCATCGACGACATGGACCCGCGGCTCTGGCCCGAGCTGCTCGACGCGCTCCGCGACGCCGGCGCGGCCGATGCCTGGTGCACGCCGGCGACCATGCGCAAGGGACGGCCCGGGCAGGTGCTCAGCGTGCTGGCCTCGGCCACCGAGCTCGACCTGGTATGCCGCATCGTGTTCGAGCGGACCACGACCCTCGGCGTGCGCGTCTCCGCGGTGCAGCGGCTCAGCCTGCGCCGGGAGGCGGTCGAGGTGCCCGTGGGCGACGCCGTGGTGCAGGTCAAGCGCGGCTACCTGGGCGACCGGCTGGTGACCGTGCAGCCCGAGTACGACGACGTGCTCGCCGCCGCGCACCGCACCGGCCTCGCCCTGCCGCAGCTGCTGGCCCTGGTCCGGCGTACCGCCGAGCGGCAGGCGGCCACCGGGCAGCGGCGTACCTGACGCAACGGGCCGGCCGCCCGCCCAATGGCCCTACCCCGGCCGCCTCCCGGCGGATGACCCTACGCGTTCGTCCAACGCGGCTCGGGTCATCGAAGGGTAGACATGATGATGGGCGTGGATACAATTCACCACGTGCGGAACCAGACGATCACCGAGCGTGACATCAGCATGATCGACCCGGTCGCACCTGGTGCGGGCACTGGAGTGCGGGTCCGCCAGCGGCCCGTGCCAGCTCCCCACGACGCGTTGTCCTTCGACGACGCCGGCACCTGGGGCGGGTCGCGGGCCCGGCGATGGCTGCGGCCGGAGGAGGTGGTCTACCTCCTGTTCACGCTCGCGTTGCTGGGTCTGGCTCTCCATACCGGGCGCGGCCACGCCTCGCTCGTCGCGCTGCTCGGTACGCCTACCGCGGCGGTCGCCGGCGGGATCGGGACCGGTCTGGTGCTCGCCGCCGCGGCCTACCGCACGCGGGCACCGGCGCGGGCCCCTGGGCACGCGGTGGCGGTTGGCGGGATTACCGCGGCCGGCCGGGCGCGCGCGGTGCTGGCCGACGCGGTCTTCACGCTGCGGTACGTGGCGCTGGTCCTGGCGTGGGTGGCTTTCTACGCGGTGCTGCACGACATCACGCCGGCGCTGCACCCGCAGGTCGTCGACGGGTGGCTGGTCGCGGCGGACCGGGCGCTGTTCGGCACCGACGTGAGCCGGTGGCTCAACGACCACCTCGGGTCCGCGGTGATGACCCAGGTGATGACCTTCTGCTACCTCAGCTACTTCGTCACCCCTCTGGTCTACTCCGCCTGGCACTACTACCGCCGCAACCTCACCGCGTACCGTGACTTCGCCCTGTCCGTGGCCTTCCTGGGGGTGCTCGGCTACTCCGGCTACGCGCTCGTGCCGGCCGTGGGACCCCACCTCTACCAGGCATCGCTCTACCCCGACCCGATGCCGGGCTCCGGGCCCCTGATCGAGGTGGTCCGGCTGATCCAGGGAGACGCCCGGGACGCGTTCCCCAGCCTGCACACCGGGTTCACCATCGTGCTGCTCTACCTGATGTGGCGCGACCTGCGCAGGGCGTTCTGGGTCTACCTCCCGGTCGGCCTCGGCCTGCTGCTGTCCACGATGTACCTGCGCCGGCACTACGCCGTCGACCTTCTCGCCGGCGTGGCCATCGCGGTCGTCGCGGTCGTCGCGGCCGTCCGCCTCAACCGGCGCTGGTACGCCCGGCCCGCCGGAGCGCCCGGCTGAGGGGACCCGGCCAGCGGCCGGGCCGGCGGTCACTGCGCGGTGATATCCGCATCTGGTGAGTTAGCTTGCTAGAGGCTATCGTGTGGCTACCCTGAGCCCCGTCAGGCCGACAGGAGGCATCGTGCCAGACCGCGGACCGGCCGATCAGGTGGACTTCACGCTGGCCGGCGGTCATGTGCTGCTCACCGGCGGGACCGGGTTCCTCGGCCAGGCGACGCTGGAACGCCTGCTCTCGGACTACCCGACCACCCGGGTGACGATGCTCATCCGCCGCCGTGGCACCATCCCGGCGGCGAAGCGGCTCGCCGGGCTGGCCCGCAAGCCGATCTTCCACGAGATGCGCCGCAGGCTGGGGCCCGGCGCCGTGACCGCCCTGCTGGCCGAGCGGGTGAGCGTGCTGGAGGGCGACCTCACCGACGCCGTCCCGGTGCTGCCGGAGGGGCTCACCGCGGTCATCCACTGCGCCTCGACCGTGTCGTTCGACCCGCCCATCGACGAGGCCTTCGCCATCAACGTGCAGGGCACGGTCAACCTGTACGAGGCGGTGCGAGCGCTGGCCGACCGGCCGCACGTCGTGCACGTGTCGACCGCGTACGTGGCCGGCGCGCGCAAGGGCGTGGTGCCGGAGGCGCCGCTCGACCACGCCGCCGACTGGCGCGTCGAGCTCTCCGCGGCGCTGGCCGCGCGCGCCGAGGCCGAGCGCGAGTCACGCCGCCCGGAGGTGCTGCGCAAGCTGCTCGCCACCGCCCGGGCGGAGCAGAGCAAGGCCGGCCCGCAGTCCACCGCGCAGTCGGCGGAGCGGGCCCGGCGGGAGCGGGTGACCAAGCGGCTCGTCGACTATGGACGGCTGCGGGCGCAGAGCCTGGGCTGGCCGGACGTCTATACGTTCACCAAGGCCCTCAGCGAGCGCGTAGGCGAGGAGTACGCGCACTCGGCCGGCCTGTCCGTCTCCATCGTCCGGCCGGCGATCGTGCAGAGCTCGCTCCGGCACCCGTTTCCGGGCTGGTTCGACTCGTACAAGATGGTGGACCCGATCATCCTGGCGTACGGCCGTGGGGTGCTGCCCGAGTTCGCCGGCCTGCCCGACTCGGTCGTCGACATCGTGCCGGTCGACCTGGTCACCAACGCGATGCTCGCGGTCACCGCGGTGGTCCCTCCCCAGGGGAGCCCGTTCTACTACCACATCGGCACCAGCTCGCGTAACCCGCTTACGATCCGGGCGCTGGACGAGAACATCCGCACCTACTTCCGCCGGCACCCCATCCCGGACACCGGGCGTGGCCACATCCTGGTCCCCACCTGGCGGCTGCCCGGCGCGCACAAGGTCGAGCGGATGCTGCGCACCGGCGAGCGGGCGGTGTCGCTGGCCGAGCGCACGCTGCTGCGGCTGCCCTCCTCGCCGGCGACGCGCCGGTGGATGTCGCGGGTGCACAAGGAGTCCCAGCGCCTGGAGGTGCTGCGCCGGCTCTCCGACCTCTACTCGGTCTACGCCGAGGTGGAGGCGATCTACACCGACCGCCGGCTGGCCGCGCTGCACGAGCAGCTCCCCGCCGAGCGCCGCGAACGGCACGGCTTCGACGTCACGCAGATCTCCTGGACGCACTACATGCAGGAGGTGCACTGCCCGGCCATCACGGCGCTGCAGCGGCAGGCCCCCAGCCGCGCGGCGGCGCGGGACGACCAGCTGACCCTGCCCGAGAGCGGCGACATCCTCGCCATCTTCGACCTGGAGGGCACCGTCCTGGCGTCCAACCTGATCGAGGGCTTCCTCTGGGCCCGGCTGCTCGACCTGCCGTACTCCTCCTGGGCCGGCGAGCTGGCCGAGCTCGCCGCCGCGGTGCCCCGCTACCTGCGTGCCGAGCACCGCAGCCGGGGGGAGTTCATCCGTACCTTCATGCGGCGCTACAGCGGCGCCTCCGAGACCGCGCTGCGGCGGTTGGTCGAGGAGCGGATCGGCGACGCGCTGCTGCGGCGGATCTACCCCGAGGCGGTCCGGCGGCTGCGCGCGCACCGCTCGGCCGGCCACCGCACCGTGATGATCACCGGCACCGCGGACATCCTGGTCGAGCCGCTGCGCCCCCTCTTCGACGAGGTCGTGGCGAGCCGGCTGCACGTACGCGACGGCGTGCTGACCGGTTTCCTCGCCTCGCCCCCGCTGGTGGGTGAGTCCCGGGTCGCCTGGGCCCGGGCGTACGCCGCCGCGGAGAACATCGACCTGAGTCGCTCCTACGCGTACGGCGACAGCTACTCGGACCGGCCGCTGCTGGAGGCGGTCGGCAACGCGGTCGCCGTCAACCCGGACCCCAAGCTGTTCCGGCACGCCAAGCGCAGCCACTGGCGCGTCGAGCGGTGGGGCGAGCACACGTCAGGGCCGGTGTCGGCCCTGCTCGAGATGACCGGCAGCGCGCCGGACGGAGGCCTTCGATGACCGCGGCGCTGGAGTACCGGCGGGCGCCCGCCCGCTACCTGGCCACCCGCGGCGCGACGTCGACCCGGCTCGGCAGCCGGCTCTCCGGGGTGCTCGCCAGCAACGTGGCGCCGCTGCGGCTGGTCAGCCGCGGGCGCCGGCCCGCCCCGGCCGAGGGCTGGGCCCGGCTGCGCCCGCTGCTGGCCGGCATCTGCGGCTCCGACCTGGGCATGCTGACCGGCCGCTCCTCGCCGTACCTGTTCCCGGTGGTGTCCATGCCCTTCGTGCCCGGGCACGAGATCGTCGCGGAGACCCTCGACGACACCCCGGACCTGCCCAAGGGGAGCCGGGTGGTGGTGGACCCGGTGCTCGCCTGCGCGGCGCGGGGGGTCCCCGGCTGCCGGTGGTGCGAGGCCGGGCAGCACAGCCGGTGCGACCGGGTCACCACCGGGCGCATCGCGGCCGGCCTGCAGACCGGCTTCTGCGCCGACACCGGTGGTGGCTGGAGCCGGACGATGGTGGCGCACGCCACCCAGCTGCACGCCGTCCCGGACAGCCTGGGCAACGAACGCGCGGTCCTGGTCGAGCCGCTCGCCTGCGCCATCCACTCGGTCCGGCGGGTGGAAATCCCGCCCGGCGCGTCAGTGCTCATCGTGGGCGCCGGCACCGTAGGGCTGCTGACCCTGCTCGCCCTGCGCGAGCTCACCCCGGCCGGCGCCGTCTACCTCGTCGCCAAGCACGCCCACCAGCGGGCCCGCGCCCGCGAGCTGGGCGCCACCGAGGTGTTCGACCCGGCCCGGGCGCCGCGGGCGATGCGCCGCGCCACCGGCGGATCCCTGGAGCATCCGGTGTTCGGCGCGGAGTACCTGCTCGGCGGCGTGGACCTCGCCTTCGAGTGCAGCGGCAGCGGCAGCGGGCTCGACGCCGCGCTGCGCCTGGTCCGCGCGGGCGGCACGGTCCTGCTCTCCGGCATGCCCTCCGGCACGGTCGACCTCACCCCGGTCTGGTTCCGGCAGCTGCGGCTGGTCGGCTCGTACGCGTCCGACGGCGCCGGGACGCCCCGCCCGCAGGAGCCGAGCGACTTCGCCACCGCGGTCAGCCTGGCCGGCGACGCGCCACTGTCCGGGTACGTGGACGCGGTCTACCCGCTGACCCGGTGGCGGGAGGCGATCGGCCACGCCATCAGCGCCGGTCGCCTGGGCACCGTCAAGGTCGCCTTCGACCCCACCCGCGACTAGCCTTCAGGGAGAGCTGTGAGCAGGCCAGGCTTTGTTCTCGAGGTTGACGAGCGCACCCCTTCCCTGCTGGTCAACGAGGGTGACGGTTTCCGCCTCGAGCGCTTCCCGCTCGGCACCCGCGTGGTGTACCCGCCGGACGTGCTGCCCGGGCTGCGCGATGTCGACGGGGCCATCCGCCGGGCGCTGTTCAACCCGCTGGGCAGCGAACCGTTGCCGACGCTGCTCTTTGCCGGCATGCGGCTCACCATCGTCTTCGACGACATCTCGCTCCCGCTGCCGCAGATGCAGACCCCCGACATCCGCCAACGCGTCATCGAGCAGGTGCTCGAGCTGGCCGCGGCGGCGGGCGTCGACGACGTGGAGCTGGTCGCGGCGAACGCCCTGCACCGGCGGATGACGCCGAGCGAGCTCAAGCGGGCCGTCGGCGAGCGGGTCTACCGCGCGTTCTTCCCCGACCACCTGCGCAACCACGACGCGGAGGACCCGGACGGGCTGGTCCACCTGGGCCACACCGACCAGGGCGAGGACGTGGAGATCAACCGCCGGGCCGCGGAGAGCGACCTGATCGTCTACGTCAACGTGACGCTGACCGCGATGAGCGGCGGCCCCAAGTCGGTCTCCGTCGGGCTCGCCTCCTACCGCAGCCTGCGGCACCACCACAACGTCCACACGCTGCGCCACTCGCGCTCCTTCAACGACCCGCCGAACTCGGCGATGCACCACTCGTACGACCGGATGGCGGACCTGCTCGGCAGGCACGTGAAGATCTTCACGATCGAGACGACGCTCAACAACGAGGCGTTCCCCTCCCACGTGGGCTTCATGAACAAGCGCGAGTGGGAGTGGTCGCTGCTGGACCAGGCGTCGTACCTGAGCTTCAAACGGGCCAACGACATGACCCCGCCGAAGCTGCGGCGGGAGGTCTGGCAGCGCAGCTACGCGCCGTACGGCGTGACCGGGGTGCACGCGGGCGACCCGGCCGTGGTGCACCCGGTCACCCTGGCCAACGTCCACCGGCAGCAGCTGACCGAGGTGGACGGTCCCAGTGACATCGGCATCTGGGGGCTGCCC
>DASSUC010000420.1:0-6143 GCA_035707405.1 Micromonosporaceae bacterium
GTTCGATGGGCGGGAGTTGGAGACGGGGCTAGGAACCTGGCCAGGGGCACTGGGATGGGACAACCAGCCGGGAAACCGGCGGCACTAAGGTCCCAGGTCCTACCGCAGGCGAAGCAACCGCGCCAGCTCCCGACCCTACAGCAGCGGATGTGCAGTTCCGCTGCACAAACGGTGTCTGCGATCGCGATCTTGGTGGTGGTGCGCTGCGGTGGCAGGGGGAATATCCGAAATGTGCCTATGTGGTAATGGTGGTACTTGCCGGCGATTGATCTAGTGGCCGGGGTAGCCGGTGGCCCGCAGCCACTCCTTCTCCCGCCGTCGCCGGCGGCGCCGGCGGATCGCGGCGATGAAGACCCAGACCATGCCGACCAGGAAGAACAGCACCAGGAACGGCAGGATGATCGCGACGACCGAGAGGAGCGCGCTGGTCCCGTCCTCCACGGTGCTGACCACCGGGGCGCCGACCCCGGCCGTGGTGGCGTTGATGACCGGCCGGGCGGCGGCCTTCATGGTGTGCACGCCGAACGAGATGAGCACGCCCATCGCGACCGGCACCCACTGGTTGCTGGAGAAGAACTCGCCCGGGTTGCTGACCGTGACGGTCTCCGACGAGGCGCCGGCGCCGAAGGCCAACCCGCCCGCGGTGGGGCGGACCACGGTCTGGATGATGTCGTTGACGTGGTCGACCACGGGCACCTTGTCGGCCACCACCTCCACCGTGAGCAGCACCGCGAGGATGGCGAGCACCCAGCCGTTCTCTATCCACTGCCAGCCGGACGGCAACGTGATCAGGTCTGTATAGCGCGAGAGCAGGCCGAGCGCCATGAGCGGGATGTACGCGTTCAGTCCCGCGGACGCAGCCAGGCCGGCTCCGGTCAGTAGCTCGAGCACGGTTCCCAGCATGACACCGCCGTGCACGTGTTGCCGTCATGCCCGGTGCTCGTGGCGGTCGGCCGGCTCTCGGCTACCCTCGGCCGGTGCGGTTGGTGATAGCGCGGTGCTCGGTGGACTACGTCGGCAGGCTGACGGCCCACCTGCCACCGGCGGTACGGCTGCTGATGGTCAAGGCGGACGGGTCGGTGTCGATCCACGCGGACGACCGGGCGTACAAGCCGCTGAACTGGATGAGCCCGCCGTGCCGGATCGAGGAGGCGCTAGGCGTCTGGCGGGTGGTCAACCGGACCGGCGAGGAGCTGCGGATCACCATCGAGGAGATCCTTCAGGACACCTCGTACGAGCTGGGTATCGATCCGGGTCTGGTCAAGGACGGCGTGGAGGCGCACCTGCAGGAGCTGCTCGCGGCGAGCCCGGCGGTGCTCGGGTCGGGGCTGACCCTGGTGCGGCGGGAGTACCCGACCGCGATCGGGCCGGTGGACCTGCTCTGCCGATGGTCCGACGCCGGCACGGTGGTGGTCGAGGCCACGTGCCCGGTCGAGGTTGGGGGTCGGGGGGAGGTTGGGGGTCGGGGCGAGGCCGACGGGTCCGGCCGGGGCGAGGCCTCCACCACAGCACGCCACGCCGCGGTGGAGGTCAAGCGGGTCGCCGGCATCGACGCGGTGGAGCAGCTCACGCGGTATCTGGAGCTGCTGGGCCGTGACCCCCTGCTCGCCCCGGTGCGCGGCATCCTGGCCGCACAGGAGATCAAGCACCAGGCCCGCGTGCTCGCCCAGGATCGCGGCATCGAGTGCGTGGTCGTGGACTACGAGGCGCTACGCGGCACCAAGCGCGACGAGCTCACCCTCTTCTAGGACGCCGGCCCCGGCGGGCAGCCGGCACGATGGCTGCCATGGCGGGTGAACTCTGGGTCACGGTGACCTCATTGGGGGGCGTTGCGCTGGGCGGCGGGCTGTCCCTGCTGATCCAGCACCTGACGCAACGCTCTACCGAACGGATGGAGGAGCGGCGCCAGGCCGTGTCCCTCTCGCAGGGCCGGCGGGCGGAACGGCTCGCGCTGCTGGAACGCTTCGTCGAGGTGGCCGCCGAGGCGGAGCGCAGCGCCTTCACCCGCCCGCCCGGCTGGGAGCGGGACGACCCGTGGAACGTGCGGACCCAGGAGGTGATGAACCGGCTCTGGGTGGCGGAGCGGATGATCCGGTTGCAGCTCCCGCTGCCCGTACACGATGCGGCGCGCGCCTACTTCCTCGACCTCAACCGGGTGGTGTGGGAAGGGTTACCGGATGGCGGGAGCGTGCGTGACTACCTGGAGGACAGCAGGCTGGCCTTTCTCGACGCCGCCCGGGCAGCGGTGAGCTGACAACGACCCACCGTCCGGGTCAGCGGGCCCGGCCGTGCAGCACCCGTACGGCGCGCTTGATCATCTCGACGTGCTTCGCCGTACGCTCGAACGTCATCGCCGGCAGCAGGGTCGGCCCGCGCCGCTTGGTGATCGCCTTGGCCCGGGCGAACTCGCGCAGCCCGTCGTCGCCGTGGACGCGGCCGAAGCCGGAGTCGCCGACACCGCCGAACGGCAGCGTGGCCATGCCGGCGAAGGCGAGCGCCGAGTTGATCGAGGTCATGCCGGAGCGCATCCGGCGGGCGACGGCCACGGCCCGCCGCCGGCCGAAGACCGCGCCGCCGAGACCGAGCTTGCCGCTGTTCGCCCGGGCCAGCGCGTCGTCCACGTCGGACACCCGGGTCACCGTGAGGGTGGGGCCGAAGGTCTCCTCCTGCACCGCCGACGAGTCCTCGGGCACGTCGACCAGGATGGTCGGGTGCACGTACGGTGGCTGGACCGCGTCCGGCCCGCCGAGGACCGCGCGCCCGCCCCTGGCCAGCGCGTCGTCGATGTGCCGGCGGATGATGTCGATCTGGCTCGGCATGGTGATCGGGCCGATGTCCGCCTCCGCGTCGACCCCGGTCCGCAGCTTCGCGGCACCGTCGACCAGCCGGGCGAGGAACGGCTCGTAGACCGGCGCCACGACGTACACCCGCTCGATGCCGACGCAGCTCTGGCCGGCGTTGGTGAGACCGCCCCAGATGCAGGCGCTCACCGCGGCGCCGAGGTCGGCGTCCTCGTCCACGATCATGGCGTCCTTGCCGCCGCACTCGACCAGCACCGGGGTGAGCGTCTCGGCGCAGGCGGCCATCACCTTTTTGCCGGTCGCGGTCGAGCCGGTGAAGCCGACCTTGTCGACCCCGGAGCGGCACAGCGCCGCCCCGACGTCGCCCAGGCCGTGCACCGTCGCCAGCACCGGGCGCTCCGGCACCACCTCGGCGAACGTGTCCGCCAGCCACTGGCCGACCGCGGGTGTGTACTCGCTCGGCTTGAACACCACGGCGTTGCCGGCGGCGAGCGCCCCGGTGATCGAGCCGACGGGTGTGTAGAGCGGGTAGTTCCACGGGCCGATCACGCCGACCACGCCGTACGGCTGGTATTCAAGCCAGGCCGAGTGCTCCGCCACCGAGAGCGTCGACCGCACCTTGCGCGGGCCCAGCACGCGCTTTGCGTTCTTCGCCTGCCATGCCATGTGGTCGAGTGCCGCGGCGGTCTCGACCACCGCCTCGGCAACCGGCTTGCCGGTCTCCTGCGAGACGAGCTTGCTGATCTCGTCGACCCGCCGGCTGACCAGCGCCGCCCAGCGCAGCATCCGCCGGCGCCGCTCGGCAAAGCCGAGGCCGGCCCACCAGGCCGCCGCCTGGCGCGCGCGGGTGACCGCCGCGCTGACCCCGGCGGCCTCCGCGGCGGGGAACCGCCCGACCTCCACCCCGGTCGCGGGGTTCGTCGACACGAGATGGCCGTCCTCGACCATGGGAACACCGGGCGTACGGGTGGCGGTCATGACGGCAGTCTAGTCGTCGTGCCGGTCGCTGAGATGATCTAGGATGATCTTGCGGGCCACGTCCGCGGGATCGGCCAGCTCCCCCCGGGCGTGCAGCCCTTCGTAGCGCCCCCGCTCGGGGAACGTGGCCGCCCGGATCGCACCCTGCATCGGGGTGTCCATCACTCCGGGGTTGACGCTGGCCACCGTCACTCCGCCCGCCTCGGCGGCGAGCACGGCGAAGAACATCTCCCCGCCGCTCTTGGTCGCGCAGTAGGCGGACCAGCCCTCGATGACCCGCCGCGCCGCGCCCGAGGAGATGAACAGCACCTGCGCCGGGCGGCCGGCCGCGGCCAGGAACGCGTTGGTCAGCAGCATCGGTGCGGTGAGGTTGACGGTCACGGCCCGGGCGACCTGCTCCGGCGCCAGCTCCCCGACCCGACCGATCGGCTCGACCACGGCGGCGTTGTGCAGCAGCACCGCACCGGTCGCGCCGCGCAGCGCCAGAGCCAGCTCCGCGGTGTCGGGGAGCGAGGCGACCTCGGCCAGGTCGGTGGTGCGTAGGGTGACCCGCTCCGGCTCCCGCCCGGCCAGCGCCCGCTGCGCCTCGCTGAAGTGGCGCCCGAGCGCCAGCACCCGGTCACCGCGGCAGGCCAGCTGGTCGAAGAGCGCCGCGCCGAGCCCACCCGAGACGCCGGTGATGACCACGGTACGCATGCGCTGACCCTACGGTGGCGGTATGACATCTGGTCAGCCGGCGCTGGAGCGCACCCGCCGGAGCCTGCACGGGCTCGCCGAGCTGGTGCTGGCCGGGCCGCAGTACCGCACCAGCGGCACGATCCGGCTGCGGGTGGCACCGGGCGGCTTCGCCACCGTGGCGCCGCCGGCGCTGGGCGTGGCCGGTGTGGACCTGGTGACGGCCGACGCCCGGCACCCGCTCGACGGCCGGTCGTACGCCGGTCTCGCCGCCCTGGCCGGGGTGGTGGTCGGGGCGCCGGAAGGCCTCTACCCCGACGGCTCCGGCGCGGCTCCGTCCGATGTGGTCGAGGTGGACCGGGAAGCCGCCGGGCACCTGGCGAGCTGCCTCGCCCTGGGCGACGCGGCGCTGCGGCGCTTCGCGCCCGAGCAGACCCCGGTGCTGTGGCCCGAGCACTTCGACCTGGCCGTGTCCGTGGCTGAGGTGAACTACGGGGTCTCCCTGGGCGACGGCTACCTGGCCGAGCCGTACGCGTACGTCGGCCCCTGGCGACCGCACGAGGGGAGCTTCTGGAACGCGCCGTTCGGCGCGGCCCGGCCGGTGCGGGAGCTCCCGGACGTGGACGCGCTGCTGGGCTTCTTCACCGGCGGCGCGTCAGCCGCTAACCGAGGGTGAAGTCCAGTGTTGTGGTGGCGCCCGCCGTGACCGTCACGGCCTGGGTCACCGGGCTGCCTGCCGCATTCCCGGGCGGCTGCACGGTGAGCTCGTACCGCCCGGGCGGAAGGCTCCACTCGTACCGGCCTGACGCGTCGGTCATGACCAGCATCTCCGGCACGGGGTTGGCCGGAGTGTCGACCGACTTCGGCAGCACCGTCGCCCCGCTGGCGGCGGTGCCGGTGGCCGTCCGGACCGTTCCGGCGACTGTGCCGCGCGTCGGTACGCCGCCCCCCGGCGTCGGGTCGTTGGACGAGACCGGGGTCTCGGAACACGCGGCCAGGCCGGCCAGGACCAGTACGGCGGCGACCGCCGCCAGGAGAACGCGCCGGTGTCGTGCCATCTTCACGCCTCCCGGTCAGGACTGTGGACGTCGATAAGACGCTTCGGGTGCCGTGGGCGGTTCCCGTACGGGGGAAGTTCGGGTGGGCCCGAGCTGCGGCCCACCCGACCGGGGCCCTGCTCAGGCCGCGTTCTTCCAGGACTGGAGATTGTTGAACCGCGCTTCGGTGATACGCGTGGCGTGGTTATAGGTGTTGTGTGGGTATGAACCGTGCGGGAACCCGTATGCGTGAATCGCCATTGAACATTGACCGGTGCAGAACGCGCTGCCGCTGGCCCGGAACTGGTAGACGGCGCTGCCGCTCATCCCGCCGGCGGTGTCGTTGGTGTAGAAGATCTGGTTGGTCTGGCTGACCGCCACGGTCCGCGCCACCGAGTCACCGCGCCACTGCTGCCCGAACGGCTTGTCGCCGGGGTAGCCGTTGATCAGCGTACTGAAGCCGGCGAGGGTGGCCGACTGCCACCAGTACCCGAACCAGCCGGTGGTGTTGCCGATCGTGCAGTTGAGCTTGATCGCGCCGTAGTCGTACGCCTCGTTGCCGTCGGTCGTCCAGCCGGCGACCGAGTGCAGGCGGCGCACGCCGCAGGAGCCGTACGGGGTGGAGGAGCCGTCCCGCCCCGGCCAGATGGTC
>DASSUC010000421.1:0-11978 GCA_035707405.1 Micromonosporaceae bacterium
GTGTTTCCCTCGCCCGCGCTCACTGCGCGATCTGCTTGATCTCGTACGGCTTCGGCTGCTGGGCGGCGTGCGGGTGGTCGGCACCGGCGTACACCTTCAGCTTCTTGATCAGCTTACGGCCGAGCTTGTTGTGCGGCAGCATGCCCTTGACCGCCAGCTCGATCGCCCGCTCCGGGCGCTTGGTGAGCAGCTCGTCGTACCCGATCTGCTTGAGGCCCCCGGGGTAGCCCGAGTGCCGGTAGGCGACCTTGGTCTGCCGCTTGTTTCCGGTCAGCGCCACCCGGCCCGCGTTCACCACGATCACGAAGTCGCCGGTGTCGACGTGCGGCGCGAAGGTCGGCTTGTGCTTGCCGCGCAGCAGGGTGGCGGCGTGGGTGGCCAGGCGGCCCAGCACGACGTCGGCGGCGTCGATCACGTGCCACTGACGCTCGATCTCACCCGGCTTCGGGCTGTACGTACGCACAGGTCTACCTTGTCTCGTCGGTGTGGAACGGCTCACCCGCGTCGGGGCTCACCGTTGGAGAACGGCTCGCGCTCGCTCAGGGTCGCACGCTGGTCGTGCCGCGCACGAACGACAAGCGTACCTGGTGGTACGCCTGCATCTGTCGCACAACAGCCGTCAACGATACCCGCCAGGGCCCAAGAGGGTCAAAGCGGGGTGCCGGTGACAGGCTCAGATGTCCTGGATGATCCGCAGCGCCCGGGAGACCCGCCGCATCGTCTCCGTGTCGACCACGTCGACGCACTCGGTGAACCACTTCTTCATCGGCGCGGACAGCCGGTCCGGCATGATCATATAGTCGTCCAACTCGACCGCGAGCGGTGAGTCACGCAGCAGGTCGCGCTCGACCACCTCGGCCACGAGCACGATCGGCACGTCGGTGGCGTTGTACACGTCCGAGCTGATCACCAGACCCAACCGCTTGCGGTGCCCCTCGATACGCCAGACCTCACCCCTACGCAGCACCCGGCGACTCCCGGCCGTCCACGCCGGTGGCCTTGCCGTCTGCTCCAGCGGCCCGGCCGTCCACCCGTCCAGCCTGGCTGCCCGTCCCGGCGCCCTTGCCGGGTGCTCGCGCGGCCCGGCCGTCCCGGGCGACCGCGCGGCCAGCGGTGGCAGCCCCGTCGATGCTCGCCCGGCCGTCCGGTCCGGAGGATCGGTCGCGCGCGGCGAACAGCGCGGCGTCGACCATCTCGATCTCCCACTCGTCGGCGAGCGCGGCGGCCTCCATCTCGTACCGTGAACGCTTGAGGGCCTCCGCGTGCGCGGTGAAGACCTCACGCCGGGCCCGCTCCCGGGCAGCCTGGTCGATCCAGGCGGACAGCGACACCCCGGCACGCTGGGCCATCAGCCGGGCGTCCGCGATCGTCTGGTCCGAAAAGGACAGGGTCACCTTGGCGGTCATGCGACCAACCATACCCCGGGTATTACCAATCGTCATCCTGCCGGATACGCCGATTCGCGCCATTCGCACCGGCGGATGCGCAAGCCGGGCCGGGGTGGTGTGCGGGGGCTGGCCGCCGTACCCTGCGCGGCATGGTGGGCACCTGGGTGAGAGCCCTCGTCACCGCGCTCGCGACAGCCGCTATGACGGCCGCCGGCCAGCTCGGCGTCTGCTATGGGCTCGGGATTCTGCGCTGGCAGCAGGAGTTCGCCGGCGACGACGTCAACCTGTGGTCGGCGCACCTGACCTGGACCGCGTGGATCGCGGCGATAGCAGTGATCGCCGGTGCGCTGGCCGGGGTGAGTGCGCTGCGGCGCCACCGGCTCCACCCGGGTTTCGGCGGCTGGGCCGGTGCCGCGCTCGCCGCGACCCCGGGCGCCGCCGTCGCCGTCCCGCTGGTGGCGGTGCCGGCCAGCGCGGCCGAACTGCCGTTCACCAACCCGGCCCTGGAGGCCGGCATCGCCGCGGCGGTCGGCATCCTCGCCGGCGTCTTCGGCGCTCTCGCCATGCTCTGCGCCCGCCTCATCGCGGGCAGCGTCTACGCGACGATCTTCTGGGTCTGGGCCGTGGCACTCGCCTCGGCCGGGGCGGTCATGGGCAGCTCGACCCCGCCGCGAGGGCAGCGTCTCGGCGTGCTCGCCCTGCCGGGAATGTCCTTCGACCTCACCCAGGACCTGGTGCTCGCGATGACCGCCGGGACGGCGGTGCTGCTCGGCGGGCTTATTGCGGGGTACGGACGGTGGCTCGGCGAGCATCGGCTGGTCGTCGCCGCCTCCGGGCTCGCTGGACCGGCGCTGCTCGCCGCCGCGTACCTCATCGCCGGGCCGGGGCGTAGCTCCGACCCGCCCGACCAGCTGGTGCCGTACTGGGCGGCGTTGATCGGCGTGGGGGCCGGGGCAGTGACCTCGGTGCTGGTGGCGCTCGTTCGACGGCCCCAGCGGGCACAGCCGGACGAGACGGATGAGACGGACGAGCCGGACGAGATTGCTAGGGAGGCCCCGGACGAGCCGGATGCGGTCAGCTGGCCGCCACCAGACCGGTGGAAGGGGCTCGACCGGACCGACGTGGATGAGCCGGACCCGTCCGGGTCGGACCCGTCCGGGTCGGACCCGTTCGAGCCCGACCGGCTCGAGCCCGACCGGCTCGGGTCAGATCGGCTCGGGTCGGACTGGCTCGGGACGGACCGGCCCGGAGATCGGCCGACGCCGGCCGTTCCGGCGGACCAGCACCCGGCGTCAACGGGCCTGTGGTCCGCGTCCGGCACTGCCGGCCCGGCCACCGGGTCCGGATGGGGTGGCGACCCCCGGTGGAGCGTTGACTCCCTCTGGGGCGAGACCCCAGCTGACACAGGGCCGCCAGCTGACGTACCGGCACGGGCAACCGCCCGGGCCCGGGTGCCCCAGCCGGCGCCCGCCGAGCCGTCTCCGCTGGAGCCGCGGCCGGTGCGGGCAGACCCGGTCAGCACGGTGCCGACGGTCACCGGCTCCGCGGCGGCCCCGGTCCGGGCGAGCGCCGCTGCGCAGGTCCCGGTGCCGGACCCGGTCACCGATCAACCCGCTCAACCCGCGGCCAAGACGCGCAAGGGATGGTTGGGTCGGGGCAGACGGACGCCGGTCGCCACACCGGTGGAAGCCGACCCGCAGACCGCGACCGTGCCGGCGGAGCCGGCCCAGCCCCTGCCGAGCCACCCCGGGAGGGGCGGCCGGGCCGGGCCGGCGACCGCCGGCAAGGCCGTACCGGATGATGAGTATGTCTCCTGGGTGTCGGACCTCGGCCGGACTGGCGAGGATCCGCCGGAGCTGGCGCCCACGCGCCCCCGCCGCAGCGCCCGCGACCGCGAGGGGCGGGATGCCGGAGGCCACGGGAGCGGCTAGAGCGACCAGCCGAAGTGGTCCAGCGGACCTTGTCCGACGCCGAGCTGCCAGCTACGGGCACCGGTGAGAGCGCGGGTGACGTACCGCTTCGCGAACACCAGGGCGTCGGAGATCGAGTCGCCGAGCGCGAGGCGCACCGCGATCGCCGCCGAGAACGCACTTCCGGTGCCGTGCGTGTTGCGCGTCTGGACCCTCGGCGCGCGCAGGAACCGTACCCCTGAGTCGGTCCACACCGCATCCACGCACTCGTCCTGGTTGGGGTGGTTGCCACCAGTGATCACCACATGCTTCGAGCCACCGGCCGCCAGCTGTGACGCCGCTCCTGCCATGTCGGCGGTCGTGTCCACGCGCCACCCGACCAGCGCGGACGCCTCGTCGAGGTTGGGCGTCACCACGGTGGCGTACGGCAGCAGCCGCTCGATCGCCGCAGCGACCCCGAGCCGGCGCCCGCTGGCGGACCGGAGCACCGGGTCGACGACGAGGTTCGGCAGGGCTCCGGCCCGGGCCTTGCTGGTGACCGCGGCGGCGATGTCGGCCGTCGCCAGCATCCCCACCTTGGTCGCGGCCGGCGGCAGGTCCTCCAGCACCGCGTTGAGCTGGCCGCTGACGACATTGCCGGGGAGCGGGAACACGTCGAAGATGTCCCGCGTGTTCTGCGCGGTCACAGCGGTGACCACGCTGGTCCCGTACACGCCCAGCGCCGCGAACACCTTGAGGTCACCCTGCACCCCGGTCCCGCCTCCGGAGTCCGATCCGGCCACGGTCAACACGACAGGCGGCGTCATGCCATCTCCCTAGCAGAGACAAGCTCTGAAAGACACACTCTGTCGCACGATAAGCGCGCTGCGCGCACCAGGGCAGCACGGGCAGGAGCGCTGCGCGCACCAGGGCAGCACGGGCGGGCGGGCTGCGCGCACCAGGGCAGCACGGGCGGGACCTACCTGACGTCCCACACCGGTTCGGTCGTCTCCACCACCTCGCCGTCCCCCTGGAACAGCAGGAAGCGGTCGAAGGACCGGGCGAACCACCGGTCGTGGGTCACCGCCAGGACCGTGCCCTGGAAGCCCCGCAGGCCGTCCTCCAGGGCCTCGGCGGAGGCCAGGTCCAGGTTGTCGGTGGGCTCGTCGAGCAGCAGCAGTGTCGCCCCGCTCAGCTCCAGCAGGAGTACGAGAAACCGCGCCTGCTGGCCACCGGAGAGCGTGCCGAACCGCTGCTCACCCTGCCCGGCCAGCTCGTACCGGGCGAGGGCCCGCATCGCGGAGTGCTTCTCCAGGCCGGCCCGATGCTCGTCACCGCGCCACAGGATGTCCACCAGAGTCCGGTCCACCAGGTCCGGCCGGTCGTGCGTCTGCGAGAAGTGCCCGGGGCGTACGCGCGCCCCGAGCCGCGCCACGCCGGCGTGGGACACGGGCGCCAGCGCCACCCCGTCCACCGGGGACGCGTCCCCGCCCGGGTCGGACCCGCCGCGCGCAAGCAGCCGCAGGAAGTGCGACTTGCCGGTGCCGTTGGCGCCGAGCACCGCGACCCGGTCTCCGTACCACACCTCGAGGTCGAACGGGTAGGTCAGCCCGTCCAGCTCCAGCCCCTCGCAGATCACCGCCCGCTTGCCGGTACGGCCGCCGGCCAGCCGCATCTTGATGTCCTGCTCCTTGGGGCGCGGCGGCGGCGGACCGGCCTCCTCGAACTTGCGCAGCCGGGTCTGCGCAGCCTGGTAGCGCGAGGCCATGTCCGAGTTGTACGCCGCCTTCTGCTTGTACATCAGCATCAACGTACGCAGCTTGGCGTGCTCCTCGTCCCAGCGCCGGCGTAGCTCGTCGAGGCGCTCGTAGCGGGCCAGCCGGGCATCGTGCCAGGTGGCGAAACCGCCCCCGTGCACCCAGGCGGTCCCGCCCTCGACCGTCACGACCCGGTCGGCCGTCTGCGCCAGCAGCTCACGGTCGTGGGAGACGTACAGCACCGACTTCGGGGACTCGCGCAGCCGTCCCTCCAGCCACCGTTTCGCCGGCACGTCGAGGAAGTTGTCCGGCTCGTCCAGCAGCAGCACCTCGTCCGGCCCGCGCAGCAGCAGCTCCAGCGCGAAGCGCTTCTGCTCGCCACCGGAGAGCGTGCGGACCGGACGATCCTTGGCCGACTCCCACGGCAGGCCGAGCGTGGCCACCGAGACGATGTCGAAGAGCACCTCGGCGTCGTACCCGCCCGCCTCCCCCCAGGCGGCGAGCCTGTCCGCGTACCCCAGCTGAGCCTGTTGGGCCGCTGCCGAGAGCCGCCCGCGGGCCTCCGCGGCGTGCAGCGCGCGCTCGGCGGCGGCCAGCCGCTCCCCCGCGGCGCGCAGCGCCGGCGCGGCCAGGCTCAGGGCGAGGGCGAACAGGGTGGGGTCGGCACCGTCCGCGCCGGTCGGACCGCCGAGGCCGGACCGGTCGCCAGGGCCGCCGGGGCCGCCACCGATCATGCCGATGAACTGGCGCATCACGCCGAGCCCGCCGGACCGCGCCACGGCACCGGTCTGCACCGGCAGGTCCCCGGCGATCATACGGAGCAGCGTCGTCTTGCCTGCGCCGTTCGGTCCGACCAGAGCCACCTTGGCGCCCTCACCGACGCGGAAGCTGACGTCGGAGAGGAGCTGCCTGCCGTCTGGCAGGACATACCCCACCCCGGCGACGTCCACGTACCCCACGAGACAGCCATTCTGCCTGGGTGGCCGGGCGGCGTCGCCCGGATTACCGGATCGCCCGGATTTATCGGGTGACCCGCAGCACGCGGTAACCCTGCTGGCTGGCGTGCCGGGTCACGGCCCAACCCTGTTCGACGAGCCACCGGTGCAGCGAGTCACCGCCGAGGTTCCTGGCCACGACCAGCCAGGCCACACCGGCCGGCGCCAGCCGGTGCAGCCACCGGTCCAGCATCGTGTGCAGCTCCGCCTTGCCCACCCGTATCGGCGGGTTGCTCCAGATCCCGTCGAACGCCACGTCGGCGGGGACCTGGTCGGGTGTTGCGACGACCACCCGGTCGGCGACGCCCTGCGCCGCGGCGTTCTCCCGGGCCAGGTCGAGCGCGCGCACGTTGACATCCACCGCGTAGACGGTCGCCTGCGGCGCGAGGACGGCCAGCACCGTCGCGATCGGGCCGTACCCGCAGCCGAGGTCGAGCAGGCACCCGCCGGTCGGTGGCGCGGTCTTGTGCAGCAGCACCGCAGTGCCCGGGTCGAGCCGGTCCGCCGAGAAGACACCGGACGATGCGACCAGCCGGAACTCCCGCCCAGCCACGGTGAACCCGACCTCGCGACGACGCTGGCGGGCACCTGGTACGGCGGTGAAATAGTGGTCACCGGTCACCTCGGCATTCTCGCCCAGGGCGCTGCGGCGCAGATGCCGGAGCCAGACCCGGCGACCCTTGCCGGACACGGCTTTCAGTTACCCTGTGCGACATGACGCACGGGTACGGTCCGGAGTCCGAGGGGTGGCACCCCCCTCCTCGGCGCGGCCGATCCCGGCGTGACGACGACTCCGACCAGGCCGAACCACCCCGGCCAGACTGGCGTGCCGGTTACCGCGGCCGCCGGCATGCGGACGCGGACGACTACGACGACCAGCCGACCGGCCGCCACGGCTCCCGCGACCGGCCGCCCCAGGACACCTACCGGCCCGGCGGCTGGTCCGGCCTTCCGTTGGACCGGCCGGGCGCGCCGCCGGACGAGCCGGACCGTCCGGGCCAGGCGGGCCATGCGGACCGTTCACGCCGGTCCGAGCGTTCGGACCGGGCCGAGCGTTCGGACCGGGCCGAGCGTTCGGACCGGACAGAGCGAGCGGACCGGACAGAGCGAGCGGATCGGGCCGAGCGTGGGCCGAGGCGTGAGCCACCGGCCGGGGGGTGGGCCGCTGAGCTACGCCCTCACCTGCAACGTCCACCCGCTGCCGACCGGACGGGGCCGGACCGCGACGGTACCGGCTGGCATGGCCCGTCACCGGCGGCGCATGACGAGTCTGGACGACCTTATGACGCCGCCCCGCGCAACGGGCCGGGCGCGCGCCCCCGGGCCGCGCCGGAACCGGGTCCGCCGAACGGGCGGCACGCGCGGCCTGGGGAAGCCGGAGAGCCAGGGCCGGACGACCGACGGGACTCGTCGCTGTCCGGCCGTTTCATGCGCCGCACCGGGCCGTCCGGCGGCCGAGGCACCGGCGGTCCGCCGATAGCCGGCGGCTCACCACCTGGTTCCGCACCGCCGCCCCGATCCGTCTCCGGTCCACCGGGCGCGGCCGGTCCACCAGCCTCCGGCCCACCAGCCTCCGGCCCGCCGCACGGCCGCCCGCCCGTGGCGCCGGGGCCGGCTCCCAGGGCACCCCGCGGAGGGCCTCCGGGAGCGGCGGGCCGACCGGTCTCGGGAGCCCCCGGGCCGAGCGAGCCCCGCCGGGCCGGGCCCCGGCCGCCCCGGTGGGAAGACCCACGGCACGGGCCGGATGGGCAGCAGCCACCGGACCGGCTCGCCGCCCGCACCGCTCACCTCGGCGACGACGACCCGCTGGCCGGCCCGCGCGCCGACGCCGCCAGCGCGTACGACGAGCCGGGGCCGGGGCGCCTTCGCTGGCGCCGCTCCAGCCGGGCAGACCGGTCCGACCAGCCAGGCCGCCCTGCCCGGGCAGACCGGCCCACCGACGGCACCGACCACCTCAGCCCGCCCGACGGCGTGGACCCGGAACAGTCGGGTCGGGCCGGCCGACCGGAGCGACGCACACGGTCGCGGCCTTCGCAGCCGCCGTCCTCAGCGGTGCCACCGGGCCCACCGCCGGTCGCCCCATCCAGGGCGGCGTCGGCGGCCCCGCCGCTGCCGCCGCACGCTCGCCCGGTCTCCGGGGGCGCGCTGCCTCCCCACGCCCGCCCAGTCTCGGGAGCACCTCGCTCGTCCCCACACGCGGGCCCGGTCTCCGGGGTACCCCGCTCGTCCCCACACGCGGGCCCGGTCTCCGGGGCACCCCGCTCGTCCCCACACGCCCGCCCGGTCTCCGGGGCACCTCCCCCGCACCAGCGGACGCGCCCGGTATCCGCGACGCCGCTCACCCGTTCTCCCGGCGCGCCGTCGCGCGCTGAAGGGTTCGCCGCCGGCCCGGCCATGGACGCACCCCCACGCGAGGCCCCGCCCTCCATCGCCGGCTACGGGCTGCGCCTGCCCAAGAAGCACACCAAGCGGTGGTCCGCGCTGCTGGCCAGCCTGGGGGTGGTCGTCATGCTGGTGGTGTGCGGGCTGTCGTCGTACTTCATCATGGCCGACGAGCGGGCCGGGACCGAGGCACGGGACAACGGTCCGGCACCGACGGCCATGCCGCGGGACATCACGACCCGCGAGGCGGATCCGAAGCCGCTCACCGAGAAGGAGGTCTTCCCGTCCAAGCAGATCCTCATCGATCCGTCCCAACCGCCGTACCAGGTGCTGCGGACCAGCGCCTCCCAGGACTGCAAGACAGCTGTCAGCGGGGAACTCGTCACGCAGCTCCAGACCGCCAAGTGCAGCCAGGTGGTGCGTGGCACGCTCAAGTCGCCCACCGGGACGTACCTGGTGACCGGAGGGCTGTTCAACCTGGCGGACGAGACGGCGGCTGACAGGGTGCACGATGCGGTGAAGCCCCTGGTCGACGCGAAGAAGGGGCGCTTCTCCGGGCTGGTCGCCGGCACCGGCACCGAGTCGATCGTGAAGTCCTCCAGCCACCTGGGCTGGGACGTGCGTGGGCACTACCTCATCTACTGCGTGATCGCGCGCACCGACGGCAAGGACATCGCGGCCACCGACCCGTACGCGAAGCAGATCATCTACGACATCATCGAGCTGCACCTGCGCAGCACGGTGCTGGAGAAGCGGGCAATGGTGCCGGTCACTCCGCCCGCCGGGCCGCCGAGCCCGAGCACCCGGCCGAGCGCGACCATGGGCGGCTGATTTGAGTGCCCAAATGCCCGAAAAAGCTCTGGTGCCATCGGGACGCTAGGGCACCGGAATGTTAAGTGGGCGGCCATAGCAACGCGGATCCGCCGCGGTCGGCCGGCGGGTCGGGGCAAGCCACTCCAACATCGTCTGTTCGACCGGCCAGTCGTGCACCCTGACGGTGGTACTCGGTGGGCTCTCGAACTCGGGGCACAACGTCTTGGACTGCACCTGCTTCGTAGCGATGAACCGGACTATGCCGGTGTCGTCCAGCAGCGTGGTCATGCTGTCGTCGACGGTGATGATGTGGCCACGGACAACCTGGAGTGGGGTCTGGCTTCGATCGTCGGTTGCGATCTCCAAGGCCGTCGCCGGCAGGACTGGGGCCCTCAGGAAGATCGCTCCCATCATGACTGGTGTCAGCAGAACAGCTGCGGTTGCTGGCCAGTGGGTGACCAACCGGGCCGATCGAGCGGGTACCGGACCGGTGAGCAACGGAGCCAGGCCGGGTGGGAGGAGCAGCAAGGCCCCGGTGAGGAAGTCCAGATGCCCAAAGGCGTCCATGATGGCCGGCGCCAGCCAGATATATGCCACGATCGCGGTGGCAAGCGGAACCCCGATGCACGCCACGCGGACCAGATGGACGCGTCCGCCGTAACGGGCTCGTACGGTAAGGCCGGCAATCGAGACGGCAAGCATTACTAGGCATGGCAGGAACCGCATCTGCCAGGTGAGGCCGGCCAGGAGCAGTGCCAACAGCACAACCCAGCCCGGTATCCGAAGAGCCGCCCGGCCCAACCATGACATCGTCGCATCGGTCCCGTTCTCCACGCTCAACAGCAGAAGAGCGCCGAGGAACCGGCCTGCCAGAATGATCATCGGCAGGACCCAGATGAGCGTAATCACAAGAGCGCTGATCATGCCAAGCGGGTTGACGTACTGGACTAGAAGCAGCATCGTCGGCAGGTCCTGCCGGCTCAGGTACCACAGCCGTAGCACGAGGAGCACCAAGGGAAACGTTGGCAACAGCGCCAGCAGCCACTGTTGGTTACGGACGTCCCCGTCGGCGCGGGACTGGGTCACCGCACTACCGCCGACGCTTCCCAGGCTCGGCGGGCGGTAGGTACTTCCGCGTGTCCCATGGCCATTGCCGGACCTTCACCTCGGCGACCTCGGGCTGCTCGTCAACGGCTACCTGCTGAGGAAGGCTGACCGGCTGGATCTCCCGAAGGTGCCTGTTGAAGGCGTCCTCCCAGCGCCTGTCGTCGGGGTTGTGGAAGGAGTTGTAGAGCGACAGGTTCACCAACGTGCGTAGGGCTTCAACACCACCCGTGTTGATACCCCACGCCTCTTCCTTGGCCAGCCCGATGTCGTGGTGCTGGAGCTTGTTGGGATACTTGGCGACGAACCCAGCCAGCATGGCAGCGTCAGTGGTAACCGCGGCATAGGCTCCGCGCAGCAGACCGTCAATGCATTCGCTCAACCGGTTCTTGCCGGACAGTTGCGCTCCAGCCTTAGCCGCCTCGCTCTGCGAGGTAGATGTGCCAAGAGTGCAAACCTTCTCGCCCGCCAAGTCCTCCAGCGTCTGCACGTTCGCATGTCCCTTGCGGGTCACCACCGACTGCTCGGTACGCAGGTAGGGAGCGGAGAAGCTCACCAGGTCCAGGTCCTCCCTCTCCTTGGTGATAGAGAAGGTCGAGATGACCAGGTCGACGGTGACGAACTCGTTATCGTCCCGGGCCTGCATCTTCGGCCGGTCCTCCGGCTCGATCGGCAGGAACCTAACTTCGTCTGGACGGAAGCCAAGGTCCGCCGCCACCATGTACGCAATGTCTATATCGAATCCGGTATACCTGCCTGCAGTATCGCGGAGGGCGATCCCAGGAACGTCGTCCTTAACGCCAACCAACAGGACCGATTTGTCCGACAGCCTCGCGTCTTTCATCAGCTGCTGCCTCGACGGCGGACCTATCCTCATCGCCAACGCGATCCCGATCACAGTAATCATGGCCATCACCACCACAACTGCGATCAGCCGAAGAGTACGCAGCACGGCCGCGCGCCGTACCTGCTTGCCCTGACTAGCCGTCACCGCCGTCCCCGATGTACCGCTCATGACCGGGCCGCCTGCACATAGCTTGCTTCCCGGCCAAGGATGACTTTACGACGCAGGAGGCCAGCGGCTACGGTGGCTGACCATCGCAAACCAAGTGCAGCCCGGACAGTCACCAAGTAGCGCCGCCGACAACTCAGGAACAGGACAAGCAAAGGGCACCCCTTGGACGCCGAAGACCATAGTCGGAAAATTGGCCCTCCGAGCCATCGAGCCGCGAGGCCCGCCCTCGAGAACCATCCGCGATGGTGGTCCCCCCGGTAGCCTCACCACCATCCTTCATATGGCTGACTTATCTCGCCCGACCAATTGTGCGACGTTTGGGCTAGGCACCGGAGCTAGCGGAGGCGAGATCTGCGGCAGTGTTGACCTGCCGCAGCCGTCTCAGGCGACCGCTCGAGACACAGCGCTGTAGCCAATTGACGAAGACGCCAGGCTGTACCAGCAGAACCCACCCGACCAGCAGTTTCGTGGCTGCCGGCGAGGAAGAGAGAGCGCCTAAAGAGGCTCCGCCTCGGACCGTCGAGCTGGGTGGTCGCTGTGCGCGCTGGTGTTGCGCTGGGTTGACTGATCGATCAGGGTGTCTCCGTCGATGTGGAGGTGCCCGGTGGCCAAGCGGCTGGTGACGGTCAACGACC
>DASSUC010000422.1:0-3146 GCA_035707405.1 Micromonosporaceae bacterium
CGCAAGCGGCAGCGCCAGCCGATCCAGGCCCCGACCGAGGAGATCGCGGACTGGCAGCTCGCCGAGGCCGAGTCCCACACGTCGAGCGGGCTGAAGTCCGCCGAGACCGAGGCGCTGGAGCGGCTGCCCGACTCCGACATCAAGGACGCGCTCCAGCGGCTGCCCGAGGACTTCCGGCTCGCGGTCTACCTCGCCGACGTCGAGGGCTTCTCGTACAAGGAGATCGCGGACATCATGGGTACGCCGATCGGCACGGTGATGTCCCGGCTGCACCGCGGCCGGCGGAACCTACGCCGGCTCCTGGAGGGTTACGCTGCTGATCGAGGCTTCGCCCGAGGCCCGTCAGCCGAAGATGGGCCCGGGGCCGCCGGGCATCCGGCGCCGATGCCGGCCCAGCAGGAGGTGTAGGCGGTGAGCTGTGGGGATCCTCACGAGACAGACTGCCGTGAGGTGCTCGCCGAGGTCTACCTCTACCTCGACCTGGAGTGCGCGGACGAGCGCCGGCAGCTGATCCGCCGGCACCTGGACGAGTGCTCACCATGCCTGCGCGAGTACGGCATCGAGCAGGAGGTCAAGGCTCTCGTCGCCCGCTGCTGCGGCGCCGAGACGGCCCCGGTCGAGCTGCGCGAGCGCCTGCGGGTGAAGCTGACCCAGCTCGTCTTCGAAGCCAGCACGCGCGAGTACCTTCCTGACTGATGGGCGGCCTGCTCGCGCAGGTCCGGGCGCGCTCCGCCGGGCTGTCTGGGCCGTCCGGGCTGGTCCTCGCCGGCCTGCTCGCCGCCTTCCTCGCCGCGCGGGTCTACATCGCCGCCGGGGGCGAGGTCTTCACCTCGTACGACACGTTCACGTACGCCTACCGGGGCGACCCGAGCGTGGACCGGGGCCCGCTGCTGTCGTTCACCGGGCACTCGCCCCGGCTGTGGGGAGTGCCGCTGCTCTACGCGGTCCTGCCCACGGACGGGCTGCGCGCCCTGGCCCAGTGGGCCATCGCCACCCTGGCCTGGGCCGTGCTCGCCTGGGCGGTGTGGTCGGCCCTGCGCACCTCGCCGGCCAGGGAGCTCGCGGCCGGCGCGATCCTGCTCCTCGGCCTGATGCCGGCCGTCGCCAGCTGGGACTTCGCGATCCTGTCCGAGTCGCTGTCGATCAGCCTGGCGGTGCTGACCCTCGCGCTGCTGCTGCGGTGGGCGGCGACCGGCTCCCGGACGGTCCTGGCCGGGCTGGTCGCGACCGCGGTCTGGTGGACCTTCACCCGGCCGGAGATCCGGCTCCCGGTCGCCGCGCTCACCGCGGTGCTGCTGGCGTACGCGGTCCGGGACCGGGTGCGCCGCCGGGCCGCCGTTGCGGCCGCCGTGGTGCTGGTGGGGGCGATCGCCTGGGTCACCGCGGTCACGCCGGTGCAGAGCGACTCGTTCCAGCGCTGGGGTGCGACCGGCCTGCCCCAGAAGGAAGAGGTCCTGGTCTACCGGCTGCGGCTGGTCGTCCTGCCCGACGCCCAGATGAAGGCGGTGTACCAGAGCCAGCTCGGCATGCCGGGGTGCCCCGGAGCCGAGCAGGTGGCGGCCGGCTCCGAGTGGGCCATCGCCCAGTTCGCCGAGGAGTACCGCCGCTGCCCGCAGCTGCGCGCGTGGGGGCAGCGCGAGGGAGCCGGCTCCGGGTTCCGGTTCGCCCTCACCGAGCCGGGCGAGTACGCCCGGTACGTCCGCGCGGTTGCCCCCCGCACGCTGGCGGGCACGGCGTACGCCCGTACCCCTGCGGTCGTGCCGAGGGCGGTGCAGGAGGTGGCGTTCCCGGCGCGGGAGCGGGCGGCGCCCCTGGTGCTCGGTGGCCTCGTCGCGGCCGGCCTCGCCGCGCTCGCCGCCGGCGCGTGGCGCCGCCGGCGGTTGCTGCTGCTCACCGCCGCCGGGGTCGGGGCGGTCGCGGCGGTCGCCCCGCTCGTCGAGCTGATGTACACCGCCGGCGAGTACGGCAGGTTCGGCATCCAGGAGGCGGTCCTGCTCCGGCTGGCGGGGCTGCTGCTCGCCGCCGTCGCCGTGGATGTGCTGACCGAGCGGCTCGCCGGGGACCGCAGCCGACCGGTCGGGGCCACCACCGCGGCCGGATCGGCGGTCGGACCGGGCGTCGCAGCGCCGGAGAGCGTGGCCGCGCCGCGGGAGCCTGAGGCTGCCGGGCAGCGGTTGCGGCGGCGTGATTGGATACCGACGCACGCACCCCACGACCCGCGAACGGACCAGGAGGAGCCGGCTCATGGCCGACGAGATCCGAGCTGAGATGGTGGCGAACGTCTGGAAGGTCGTCGCCAGCGCGGGCGACCCTGTCTCCGAGGGCGACACGCTGGTGATCCTCGAGTCGATGAAGATGGAGATCCCGGTGGTCTCCGAGTCGGACGGGGTGATCACCAAGATCGCCGTGCACGAGGGTGACGTGGTCCAGGAGGGCGACCTCATCGCGATCGTGGAGTGACCTTGTGGGAGTCCACGTCCGCCCCGCCCGGCCGGCCGACTACGCCGCGGTGGCCCGGCTGACCGTCGCCGCGTACCGCGCGGACGGCCAGCTCGCCGCGGAGAACGGCGGGTACGCGGACGTGCTGGCCGACGTGGCGACCCGGGCCCAGGCCGGTGAGCTGCTCGTCGCGGACGACGGCGACGGCCGGGTGCTCGGCGCGGTCACCTACTGCCGGCCCGGCTCCGCCTACTCCGAGCTCGCCAGCGAGGGCGAGGGGGAGTTCCGGATGCTCGCGGTGGACCCGGCCGCCCAGGGCCGGGGCGCTGGCGAGGCCCTGGTGCGTGCCTGCCTGGCCCGTGCCGAGGTGGACGGGTCCACCGCGGTGGTGATCTGCTACCGGGACTTCGCCGAGCGGGCCAGGCGGCTCTACACCCGCCTCGGCTTCGTCCGGGACCCGGCCCGGGACTGGTGTCCGGTCCCGGACGTACGCCTGCTCGCACTGCGGATCGCGCTGCCGGCCCGGCCGACGGACGTACCGTAGGACGGTAGCCGGCCGAGTATCCAGGAGTGACCGTGGCCCAGCAGGACATCGCGTATGCCAAGCGGCGCGAGCTGCGCGTCGTGCTGCCCGGGCTGATGCTCGCGATGCTCCTCGCGATGCTCGACAACATGATCATCGGTACCGCGATGCCGCGCATCGTGGG
>DASSUC010000423.1:0-4451 GCA_035707405.1 Micromonosporaceae bacterium
GAGCCACTCGGTCTGACACTGTCGCCGGACGGGCGCTGGCTGGCCGCCAAGCGGGACGGTCAGTGGCGGGTGCGGGACCTCTCGGGCGTGGCTGAGCATAAGGTCCCGGACGGGTACGAGCTGTTGCTGTGGTCCACGGACGCCGGCTCGGTGCTGCTGGTCAAGCTGGCCGTAGGCGAGCAGACCTTCGCCGCCATGGCCCTGCCGGGCGGCGACGTACGGCCGCTCGACGTGCGCGGTATCCCCAGTGTCGCCACCGAGGTCGCCTTCATCGCCGGCCGGGAGCTGGCGGTGTTCGACCCGACCCCGTCGATCAAGGCGCCGCTCACGCCCCGGGAGGCGAGCATCACGCTGCAGGACGTGGTGACCGGCACGACCCGGAAGGTGGCGGTGGCCGTGCCCGGGCAGCTGCGGCCGGGCGAGACGACGGGATCCTTCTTCTCGCTGTGGCACGGGGGCGGGAGCCCGCCGAGCGTCTGGGTCGAGGTCGGTCGCCCCGACCTGCTGCCCACCGACATGCCGGAGGGCATGCCCGTGATACCGCCCGTTGCGCTGCTCGGCGTCGACGTCGGGTCGGGCGCCGCCCTGGCCAGGATCGACCTGTCCACGGATGCCACCGAGCGGTGGGCGCAGCTGTGCCGGGGCGTGGTGGCCGAGGGCGTTGTCCTGCAGCGGATGAGCGTGACCAGCACCGAGCTGGTCGTTGTCGACCCCCGCACCGGCCTGCGCCGGGTCGTGACGACGATTCCTGGGGTGGCGATCCTGCTCCCGCCCGGCACCAGGGCCTGATGCCGGCGCGGGTCTACCAGGGCGTCATTGTGGCGTCGCGGTGCCGCTCCGGCGCGAAGGCCGCCGCTCAACAGCTCTGGTCTGGATAACTGGATAACTGGCGGCGGGGACCGGCCAAGAGGAGGATGGCCGCTATGCTGCGCCGAACTGCCCTCATCATCGCGGGCGCCGCGCTCATGCTCTCCGCGGCATCTCCCGCGCAGGCCGACCCGCAGACCGTCCCGAACGGGCCGTGGGTCGAGGACAACCAGCACGTCAGCCTCGAACGGCTGCACTCCTACGAGGAGCTGGTCAAGGCTCTACACCAGCTCGAACAGCGCTCCCAGGGCCGGATCTCGCTCGACGTGGTCGGGCAGTCCAACGAAGGCCGGGACATCTACCTGGCGAAGATCGGCCACGGGCCCATCAAGGTCCTCTACATCACCCAGCAGCACGGCAACGAGCCGCTCGGCACGGAGGCCGCGCTCCAGCTCCTCCAGCGGGTCAGCGCCGGCGGCGCGTGGGACAGCGTCCTCGACCGGGTGACGCTGCTCGTCGTGCCGCGGGTCAACCCGGACGGCGCCGAGCGCTTCTGGCGGCAGAACTACGACCCGGACTGCGCCGGTGCGTTCTGCACGCCCGGCCGCGGGTTCGACATCAACCGCTGGCACGACCCGGCGGTGCCGCCCGCGGCGAACCCGGTGCCGGAGGCCGCGGCGGTGCAGCGGGTCTTCGCCGCGTACCGGCCGGCGTTCGTGGTGGACTTCCACCACCAGGGCTCCTTTGTCAGCGCGGATGGAGACCTGATCACGACGTCGATCTTCTGGCCGAACACGGCCGGCGTGCCCGCCTCCGCGGTCACGTTCTCCAAGCAGATCTGCGTGACGATCTACGACACGCTCGGCAGGTACGGCTTCGCCGAGGTCAGCCAGTATCCGGGCACCTTGCCACGGGGGATCGCGCGCAACGCGTACGGCCTGCTCGGGGCCGGCTCGGTGCTGGTGGAGTTCCGGGGTGACATCGGGCAGAAGAGTGCCGGCATGCTCATCCGTACCGCCTATGTGATCATGGCGTCGCTGCTGGAGGCCGCCGCGGAGGGCACGCTCGACGATGCCGATCCGGCCCGGGCGGACCTCATCCCGCTGCGCGGCGAGTTCGTGGGCAACCCGGACGACGACGCATGACGAGGCCGGTTGGGGCGGGGCAACCCGGTCGCCCCACCCCAACCGGTCTGGTTCGAGCTCGAGAGCCGGTCTACTCGAGTGGCTGCGAGTTCAGCGTGAGGTCGTAGTCCTGGCCGCTGTTCTGGGTCTTCTTGACACACGCCTGGTAGAGCACGTTGCCCGACGGCAGGACCGTGTGGCTGACGCTGCGGCTGGTCACCTGGAACACGAGCGTCGGTGCGCTCTGCGACGAGACCGAGAAGACCTGCCAGGTGAGCGCGGTCGTCCCGTTGGTGAAGCCGAAGATCTGCACGCCCTCCGTCGTGCTCGGGCCGATCGGGCCGACGCAGACCGTGCTGCCGCTGGTGATGGTGCCGAACGAGTGGTGCTGCACCACGGTGTTGGTCGTCGTGGCGGCGGCCCCTCCGCTCAGCGCGAACGCACCGGTGGTGAGAGCCAGGATCCCGAGGGCCAGGCCGACAGACAGTCTCTTCACGAAGCACTCCGTCCATGCTGACGATGGCGTACCGTCCATAGGGGATCAACCGGTATGCCGGGCAGGCGGCAGCATAGCGCGATCTGTACTGTATGTCCACAGTAGAGCGGTCGTCAGGCCACTGCCCTTATCCGGGTGGGGGAGGGTGCCGGGATCCGGTCACACAGGTCGAGCAGGCCGGCCCGGTCGAGCGCCCGGCCGGCCCGGAACGCCTCGTCGAACCCGTTCCCGCCCAGCGCCTGCCGGGCGGCGGTCCGGACCGCATCGCGCATGGGCTGGATCGGGGCCGGGACCGGCCGGCGGCGTAGCTGCTCGCCCGCGCCGAGCATGGCCGCGGCGGTCCGGGGGTCGCGCCGCACCAGATACCAGGCGTGGCTGTCCAGGGCGTCAGCGACCTCGTCCTGGTCGCGGGTGGTGCGTTCCGGCACGCTGTCCAGCGCGCCGCGCAGCGACTCCCGGGCCGCGGCCAGCTCCCCGGCCGCGTGCCGGACCACGCTGCACCGCAGGTGCACCACTGCCGCCGTACGCCGGTCGTCGCCGGACCCATCCAGCAGCTGGACCGCACGCCCGACCGCGGCCAGCGCCGCAGGCAGGTCGTCATCGCGCAGCATGGCCAGCGCGACCGTGGACTCGGCGAGCGCCGCCAGCCGCGGGAACCCGCCGGCCCGCAGCAGCGGTACGGCCTCGCCGGCCCGCGCCACGGCCGCCTCGTTCTTGCGCAGCTCCAGCGCGATCTCCGCGAGGTTGTAGAGGGTCCGGCCCAGCTCGACCGGGCTGGCGCCGGAGCGGCGCTTGGCCTGCAAGGCGGCGAGCAGCTGCCATTCGGCGTGCCGGGGCCGGCCGTCCTCGATGGACACCGAGGACAGGTTGTTGAGCACCCGGCCCAGCAGGGCGAGGTCCTTGGCGCGCCGCGCCTCCACCAGGGCGGCCCGCAGGCAGGCCCGCCCGGTGTCCGGGTCGCCCTGCTCGATGGCGGTCTGCGCGAGCAGGTTCAGCGCCGCGGTGCGGACCGCATGGTCCGTCTCGGCGGCGGCCAGCAGCCCCCGGGTGCCCAGCTCGGTCGCTGTCGCCAGGTCGCCCCGCAGCGCGCTGAGGTGGCCGGCCCGTACCCAGGCCGCGGCGAGCCCGGTGGCCGCGAGCCGGAGCAGGATCTCCTGCCCTTCGGCCAGGCGCCCGGTCGTCTCGTAGAAGCGGGTGACGGCCGCGGCGCCATCCGTATCGATGAGGTTGGTCTCGTGTGCGATCGCCCACGACACCGCGCTGCGGACGTTGGCGGCGTCGCGGTCGTCGACGGCCGGCCCGGAACCGTCGTAGCCGCGGCGCAGCCGCGCCAGGAACTGCACGGCCGTCGCGCGCATGACCTGATGCCGGTCGGCACCGGCCCGCAGCTGCTCGGCGGCGAGCTCGGCCATCGTGTCGGGCAGCGTGTACCGGGAGGCGGCGTGCTCGGCCCTGACCCGTACCAGGTTGATGTCGACCAGCTCGGTGAGGGCGGTCAGCAGCCAGTCCCGGTCGCGGCCGAGCGCCGTGGCGACGGCCTCGACGTCACCGAGCTGGCCGCCCCCGGCGAAGGCGCCGAGCCAGCGGAACAGCGTACGGGAGCCCGGCGCCACGGTCTCGAGGCTCGACTCGATGGCGGCCCGCAGGGAGCGGTGCCGCACCGGCAGGTCCCGCGCGCCACCGGTGAGTATCTGTAGCTGCCGGTCGAGCCGTTCGGCCAGCTCCACCGGGTGCAGCAGCCGGACCCGCGCGGCCACCAGCTCGATGGCGAGCGGAAGGTGCTCGACCCGCCGGCAGACCACCGCGACCGCCCGAGCCGTGCCCTCGTCGTCGAGCGTGAACCCCGGGCTCACCGCCGCCGCCCGGCGGGCGAAGAGCGCCGCCGCGGCGGCGGGTGCCAGCGGGCGGAGCGCGACGACGCGCTCCCCGCGGACCTGTAGCTGGCGCTGGCTGGCGACCACGAGCCGCAGGCCGGGGCACCGCTGCACGAACGCGGACAGGTCGCCGGCGGCGGCGGTGAGCTG
>DASSUC010000424.1:0-8131 GCA_035707405.1 Micromonosporaceae bacterium
TCGACCAGCACCCCACACCCCGCTGACCAGCACGAACACGGCCGCCTAGACACACGCCCCACCGGCGTGCCATCAACCATTCCCGCAGCTCAACCCCACGATTCCGTGTCCAGACCCACCACCCAGCTGCGGAACGCCAGCCCCGGCTGGGCGTCACAGCAGGGTGAGCTGCTCCCCCTCGGCCGGTGGGGCGGCCCTGGGCGGGGACCGCACCGGGCGGCGCCGGACGCCGTCCGGGCGGGTCGGCCGCCGGGTCTGGTCAGCCCCCGGACTGTGCAGCCCGGACCGCCGGGCCGCGGCCGCCACCCGGCTCGCCACCTCCCGCTGGTACGCCGAGCCGAGGTAGGCCCGGTCGCCGTAGAGCCGGCGGTAGTGCGGCAGCTGCTCCGGGTGCTCCCGGGCCAGCCAGGCCATATACCACTCCCGGGCGCCGGGCCGCAGGTGCAGCGAGAGCGGGATGACGCTGGACGCGCCGGCACGGGCGATCTGGCGGACCGTGGCCTCGATGGAATCGTCGGTGTCGGTCAGCCCGGGCAGGATCGGCGCCATCAGCACACCCACCTCGAAGCCGGCGTCGGCGAGCCGCCGCACCGTCTCCAGCCGGCGCCTGGGCGCCGGCGTGCCGGGCTCGACCGAGCGCCACAGCGCCTCGTCGACGAAGCCGATCGACATCGACAGGCTGACCTTCGTCACCTCGGCTGCCTGGCGCAGCAGGTCGAGGTCGCGGGTGACCAGCGTGCCCTTGGTGAGGATGGAGAAGGGGTTGGCGAAGTCGCGCAGCGCCGCGAGGATCTCCCGCATCAGCTCGTAGCGCCCCTCGGCGCGCTGGTAGCAGTCGACGTTCGTGCCCATCGCGATGTGCCCGCCGGCCCATCCGGGCGCGGCCAGCTCGCGGCGCAGCAGCTCGCCGGCGTTGACCTTCACCACGACCCGGGTGTCGAAGTCGCGCCCGGCGTCGAGGTCGAGGTAGGTGTGCGTGTTGCGGGCGAAGCAGTTGTGGCTGACCACCCCGTTGGCGATGAAGTCGCCGGTCTCGGTGGAGATGTCGAACATCGGCAGGTTGACCCCGAGCGGCTCGATGGAGACCACGCCGAGACGGGCTCCGGACTTGATCGCAGTGCCGTCGATCGTCCGCTTGCGGGTGATGGAGGGGTCAACGGTGTGGAAGAACCGCAGCTTCTCGGTGAGCCCACCGACCAGCCGGACGCAGAGCAGGCCGTTGGGCTGGCGCCGGTCCTCCACGGCGAAGGCGAAGCCGAACTCGCGCAGGCACTCGCCCGTATGCCGGATGATCTGCGAATCGGTGCTGGTGATCCGCAGGATGCCGCCGCTGTGGCTGCCCTTTGCGTCGTAGACGCCGGCGAGGAAGCCCATGCGCCAGTCGACGCTGGGGCGCTGCGGCCAGCCGGCGTGCATCCGCTCCTCGGTCGCGCCGAGGTCGGAGAGGTAGCGGGTGGTCCGGTCGACCGCCTCCGGCTCGGTGGAGCCGATCCGCCCGTCGTCACGGATCGTCCCGCGCAGGTAGCCGTGCCGGTAGTCGGCGGTCTCGCGCGGCGGCGCGGCGAAGTGGCCGCTGCCCATGAGCTTGTTGGCCGTGGTCAGGTAGGGCCGCTGGCCCGGCCCGCTCATCTGGCCGGTCACGAACTTCCAGCCCCGGTCGGTCAGGAAACGGTGGTCGCCGCTGGCCACCAGCTCCGTGCCGTCCTCGAGGGTCAGCCGGAAGGCCGGCTTGGTGGTGGACCAGTGGGCGAGGACCCGGGTGGCGGTGTAGCGCCGGAACCGGCCCTCGCGCACGGTGCCGTAGACCAGCTCCCCGGTCCTGATCTCCGACAGTGGCTTGGTCCTGCCGTTGGCCAGCAGGATCGGCGTCTCTCCGGCCAGGCAGTAGACGCACGCGTGGGTGCAGCCACGGTACGGGTTGACGGTCCACTCGAACGGCACCCGGGACTGGCCGGGCACCCGGTTGATGATTGACCTCGCCCGGATCTCGTAGAACGTCATCCCGGCGAAGCCGGGCGTGTCGAACGTGCGTACGGTAGCGCCGGGGAGTGACAGCGGCAGGGGCGGCGCGGCGTGGGCCGGCTCTTCGGTGACCCGGAGACCGTCCCAGCGCATGGGGCTATTCGAACATGTGTTCGAGTCTCCGTCAACTCCACCGCTTCGTCACCGGCGGGCGGCGGCCCGCCCAGCCGGTGACGCGACGATGGTCAGTGCTTGTGCGCGGCGAGCTCCTTGCGCACCTGTTCCATGTCGAGCGCCCGGACCTGGGTGATCAGCGACTCGAGGGCGGTCTCCGGCAGCGCGCCGGGCTGCGCGAAGACGACGATGCCGTCGCGTACCGCCATGATCGTGGGGATCGACCGGATGTCGAACTGCATGGCCAGCGCGGTCTGCGCCTCGGTGTCGACCTTGCCGAACGTGATGTCCTGGTGCTTCTGCGAGGCCCGCTCGTAGACGGGTGCGAACTGGCGGCAGGGGCCGCACCAGCCGGCCCAGAAGTCCACCAGCACGATGCCCTCCCGGCTGGTGACCTCATCGAAGTTGTCCGAGGTCAGCTCTTGAGTTGCCATTAGTGGTCTCCGATCCAAGATGGTTGCCGTCGTGGAGAACGGCGCGCCGACTGTGGTCATTCCCCGCCCGGTGGCCCACAACACGCTGCGGTGGAGAGGAGAAGATTGAGGGCATGCGGCCAACCTTCGTCTATGACGGTGACTGTGCGTTCTGCACGTCGTGCGCCAGGTTCGTCGTCCGTCAGGTGCCGACCACGGCGGACGTGCTGCCCTGGCAGCACGCCGACCTGGTCGCGCTCGGGCTGGCCGCGGACGAGTGCGCAGCGGCGGTGCAGTGGGTGGGGGCCGACGGGCGTACCGCGGCCGGACCTGAGGCGATCGCGGAGCTGCTGCGCACCAGCCGCCCGGCGTGGCGGCTGGCGGGCTGGGCGCTCGGGCTGCGCCCGGTCCTCGCGGCAGCCTGGCCGGCATACCGGTGGGTGGCGCGCAACCGGCACCGGCTCCCTGGCGGGACCGCCGCGTGCGCGCTGCCGCCACCCCGGTGAGCCCCGGGCCGGGCGGTGAGCGTGGGTGGTCACCCTGGCTGGGGCACCTCGTGGCGCACCCGCGCCACCGCCCGCCGCGCCAGCCCGACCGCCCGTTCCAGGGGCAGGAAGCTGGTCAGCGCGACCAGGTGCGGCGCGAAGGAGATCGTGATAGTGGCGATGGTCACCAGGTGGAACGTGTAGAAGAACCCGACCGCGGCGTGACGCCAGCGCTCCCGTAGGCAGAAGACGAGCGGGCTGAGCAGCTCGAACGCCATGATCCCGAGCTGCGCGGCGATGAGCAGGCCGGGGACCACCGCGATGAGGTCGGCCAGGTCGGTGCCGCGTCGTAGGATCGCCCGCGCCAGCACCGAGCCGGTCGCCCAGCCCAGGCCGCCGAACCGCACCTTGGCCCAGAACGCCAGGAAGTACGTCGCGACCACGGCGAGCTGGGTGACCCGCAGCACCCAGCCGCCACGCTCGGTCAGCGTGCGATCCGCATGCCGGGCGGCCCCCGCGGTCGGCAGGGCGGCGAGCGCCACCAGGAAGGCGAACCGGTCGTGGTCCACCTTCCCGTAGCTCATCGCGATGATCATCCACTCGAAGTAGAGGACGAAGACGGTCCAGCCGAGCAGCCGGTGCGCCCGACCGGTGGCGGCCAGCAGCGCAGTGCCGAGCAGGACCCAGAAGATCGTGTGCACGAGCAGGGGGGTCGGCGTGGGCAGCGGCAGCAGGCGTCCGAGGAACAAGGGCTGGTAAAGCTCGGGTGGTACGGCGGCGTGCGTGCGCACCCAGGGCGTGAAGATCACAAGGTCGGCGGCGACGTACAGGTAGACCAGGGTGCGGAAGGCCGCCACGCGCCCGCGTGGCACGGCCTCGGTGAGCCACCGCAGTGCCCTTTCGTGGTGGCTCACTGCGCCCGCCACACCGCGAGGACCTCGTCGCGGCTGGTGCCGGCCGGTCGGCTGTTGCGGATCTGGTGCCAGCGCACGACCAGCCTCACCTCCATCAGGGCGGGCGCCCCCGGGTTGTGGGCGGCGTACGCCGTCGCCACCTCCCGCAGCAGCTCGGGCTGGGCAACGTACCGCTCCTGCTGCCCTTCGATCTCGGCTCGACGGATCCCGCTGTTACGCTCCGTGAGGGTCACTGTCGTGCCGGTGACATCTGTCCCCTCAACCCGGGTGTCCGGTGCGGGTTCGTCTGGTCCATTGACGCCCGCGAACATCCGGAACGGCCCGAACGGGAAGTGGTCGTCCGAGCCCCATGCCGAGCCCGCGAGCAGCAACGCCGCGCCAGCCAACGTGACCAGGGCGCGGGCCAGGCGTGCGGAGGGGGAGAGGGTGTCCATCGCGGCTTGACCATACAGCGCGCGTACGACGATGCCGGCGGCACGAGCTTGATGCTGTCAGTAATTGGACACACCGTTTCCGTCGACAAAACCTCACGATTCGGTAACTGTGACCTGGGTCTCTTTCGCGCGTCTATGTTTACGCACTGTCATCAGGCACAATTTCAGGTACAGAGCGTGGGCGGCGGGTGCCGGGGAGGGCCTCGCCGCTCATTGCATTCCCGGTCCGGCACCGGCCCCACCTGCGGATACGGCATAGTGTCCGGCATGCGGTTCGGGCGGTACTTCGAGGAGTTCGACGTCGGCGCGGTCTACCGGCACTGGCCGGGCAAGACCGTCACGGAGTATGACGATCATCTTTTTTGCCTGCTTACGATGAACCACCACCCGCTGCACCTGGATGCCCACTACGCGCAGACCTCGACCGATTTTGGACGCAACGTAGTCGTCGGTAACTACGTGTATTCGTTGCTGCTCGGCATGTCGGTGCCGGATGTGAGCGGCAGGGCGATCGCGAACCTCGAGGTCGAGTCGTTGCGTCACGTCGCGCCGACGTTCCACGGCGACACCATCTACGGCGAGACCACCGTGCTGGACAAGCGCGGGTCCCGGTCCAAGCCGGACCGCGGGGTGGTCAGCGTCGAAACCCGCGGCTACAACCAGGACGGCACCCTGGTGTGCGTCTTCCGGCGGCGGGTGATGGTCCCGAAGCGGGAGTACGCGGGCCCGGAGCACCCCAGCTTCCCGGAGCCCGCCGCGGAGCCGGGCGCGGAGCCGGCCCGGGAGTCGTGAGCATGGACTGTCATCCAGGCCACGCGCCGGGCCGGCGTCTGTCCCCCAGGTCGTACCTGGCAGACTGCACGGGATGGGACTGCTCGATCGGCTGCGCCGGCGGCTCGGGCCGCGCTGGACGCAACGCTGGGCTGTTTACCCGGGCGAGATAGAGGGCCATCTCGCGATCTACTTCGTTGACCTCGGTGCCGCGGGCGCGGCGCCAGTGGCGGGCCTGCCCGTCCGGCTCGACGTGACGGTACGTTTCGTGGCTCGCCCGGACGGGATGCCGGCCGACGGCCACCTGCCCAGCGTGCAGCGGCTGGAGGAGATCGTCTCGGCCATCGCCGAGGCTGAGGGCGGCACCTTCGTCGGGCGGGTGATCAGCGCCGGAGCCTGCCGGTACACGGCGTACCTGCCCACTGAGCCGGTGCGGCCGGTGATCCTGCCGCGCGACGACTTCGACCCCGTACTGTCGATCGAGCGCGATCCTATGTGGACCTACGTGCGCGGTGCGCTCGCGCCGGACGAGCGGCAGCGCCACGTGATCGGCGACCTGGGCGTGGTGCAGGCGCTGGTCCAGCACGGGGACTCCCTCGACCCGGAGCGCCCGGTCGACCACACCGGGCTCTTCGCCGACCTGACGCGCGCCGAGGCGGCAGCCAACGAGCTGCGGATGGACGGGTTCACCGCGAGCGTCTGCCCCGACCGCGAGGGCGGCTTCGTGCTCGAGGCGATCCGGATCGACCCGGTGGCCCCGCCCGAGCTGCACGACCTGACCTGGGCGGTGTGCGAGGTGGTCCGCCGCCACGGCGGCGTGTACGACGGCTGGAGCTGCGAGGTCGTCCGCTGAGCCGGCGGCTGCGGTGGCCGTACCCTTGCTCGGCGTGAGGAGCGCGGGCGGCGAGCCGGACCTCGATGTGGGTGTCGGGCCGTGGCGCGGGCCGTGGCCGGACGACCCGCGGTACGACCCGGAGCTGCTCGCCCGCGGCGACCGGCGCAACGTGGTGGACCGGTACCGGTACTGGCGGCACGAGGCGATCGTGGCCGACCTCGACACCCGCCGCCATGACTTCCATGTGGCGATCGAGAACTGGCAGCACGACCTGAACATCGGGACCGTGGTGCGCACCGCCAACGCGTTCCTCGCCGCCGAGGTGCACATCGTCGGCCGGCGCCGGTGGAACCGGCGCGGCGCCATGGTCACCGACCGGTACCAGCACCTGCGCCACCATGACACGGTCGAGGAGCTGGCCCGGTGGGCCGGCGGCGCAGGGCTGCCCCTCATCGGCATCGACAACCTGCCCGGCTCGCGGCCGCTGGAGACGGTCACCCTGCCGCGCCGTCTGGTGCTGCTCTTCGGCCAGGAGGGCCCGGGGCTCTCCGGGCCGGCGCGGGCCGCGTGCGCCGAGCTCTACTCCATCGCGCAGTACGGCTCGACCCGCTCGGTCAACGCCGGCGTGGCGAGCGGGATCGCGATGCACGCGTGGATCCGTGCGCACGCCGGACCGCCGCCTGTCGAAGACCAGCCCCACGGGCCGCTGCCTGCGGGGGAGCCGCCCGCCGGGCCACCACACGCCAGGGGGCCGGCTGCGGATCCGGATCACGCGGCTTGACGGGACGCGGCCGGGGCAGCACCGTAGGAATGTGGGCGTGACGGTCAGCTGTCCCCGGTGCGGCGGTCCGGTGCGACCGCCCGACCTGATGCACACGTCGTGGCGGTGCGACCGGTGCGGGGTGGTGCCGCCGTGGCACGTCGCCGATCACATCGGGGCCGAGATAGTCGAGTCCACGGTCGCCCACGCCAGCCGGGGCATCCGGCCGGTGCCGGTCTGGTGCCCGTGGCCGCTGCCTCCAGGTTGGACAGTCACCGGCGTGGGCTGGGCCGGCGACGAGCGGGACGGCGTGGTGGCCACCGCCATCGCGTGCAGCGGCCCCGCTCCGCTGGACGCCGGGCCGGCCGATGTGGTGCTCGTCGCGGAGGAGCCCGGGGTCGGCCTGGGCACGCGGTTCGCCGGCATCCCGGGCGTGGATCCCGGCCCCAGCCTGGCGGAGGTGCTGGAGACGAGCGCGGCGCACGCCAAGGTGAAGGCGGCCGGCCACCCGACTCCACTGTGGGCCGTCTCCTCCTGCGACGACCGCAGCGCGTACGTCGGCGAGGCCAAGGGCCTGTGGCTGTACGCGGTGGCCTGGCCCGCCCGCGCCGGCTACCTGTTCGCCGAGGACGTGGTCCTGCACGACCTCACCGAGTGGGTGCCGGCTGAGCTGGTGTACGGAGCGCCCTCGCCGTACCTGCACGGGAGGGCGTGAGGCGAGGCGAGGATCTTCGGTTCAGGTGTCCTCGTGTCGCTTCTGCACCTTCCCTCCGGAGGAGGCCCAACTGATACTGTGTGTATCCGCGGCGGACGTCCGGCGCCGCGGGGAGGGGATGGCCGAGAGATGGTCAAGAAGTTCCTCACCTGGAGCGGTATCGCGTTCCTGATCTTCTTTGTCGCGTACCGCCCCGACTCCGCTGCCAATGTCTTCAAGTCACTGGGTGGTGGCATCGTCGACATCGCCCAGGGCTTTGGTGACTTCTTCACGAGCCTCGTCGCCTGACCGGGATGGCGAGCGACGCAGGACCGTCGCGCCGGCAGCCGGGTGAGTCCGACGAGCCCGACAACGGCGCAGACGCCGAGCGGAACACGGAGCGGCTTCCGCCTGTCCAGCCCGACGACGAGCCGGCCGGGGGACGCCGCTTCGTGGGCTCGGCCCGGGTCGACGAGTTCCCGGACATCCCGGCCGAGGAGCTGGCCGGGCTGCGGGGCACACCGACCCCGCCGCCACTCGGGCCGGTGCGCGTGCTGCCGCTGGAGGAGGAGCCGAGCGCGCTGGTCTCCCAGTACCTCTTCCCGACCGAGCGTTACCGGGGCGAGTGGAAGCGGCACTGGATCCACCTGGTGCCGCAGCTGGCCATCGGCACCGCCGCGACGTTCGCG
>DASSUC010000425.1:0-7057 GCA_035707405.1 Micromonosporaceae bacterium
GGCGAGTGGCGACTGCACGCAACAGGCCGTGTACCGTGCAGAGGAGAGGGAGTGCGACACGGAGGTAGGCGTGCGCGAGCTGAGCGTGGTCGGGGTGCGGGTCGAGCTGCCCAGTAACCAGCCGATCGTGCTGCTCAAGGAAGTTGACGGCGACCGATACCTGCCGATCTGGATCGGTGCCGTGGAGGCCACCGCCATCGCGTACGAGCAGCAGGGCGTCAAGCCCGCCCGCCCGCTCACCCACGACCTGCTGCGCGACATCCTCACCGCGCTCAAGACCCCGCTGCACGCGGTCGAGATCACCGAGCTCAAGGAGAACGTGTTCTACGCCGACCTGCTCATCGGCAACGGGGTGCGGGTCTCCGCCCGGCCCAGCGACTCCATCGCGCTCGCGCTGCGGGTCGGCGCGCCGATCCGCTGCGCGGACCAGGTGCTCACCGAGGCCGGCATCGTCATCCCGGACGAGCAGGAGGACGAGGTCGAGAAGTTCCGGGAGTTCCTGGAGCAGGTGCGCCCCGAGGACTTCGCCGGCTGAGCCCGCCCCCGCTGTCCGGCGTGTCGCCGGCCCGACCAGGGACCAGAAGCGGGCATCGGCGCTAGGGTTGGCGTAGCTGACCGGGGTCTGCCGGTCACCGCGCGCCCCAGGGAGCGGGAGGTCGTCGCATGCACGAGCCCGAGGGTGGGGTGGTCGGCCCGGACGCGGGCGTGGGCTATCGCGGCGTCACCGCCTGCCACGCCGTCGGGATCAGCTACCGGCAGCTTGACTACTGGGCGCGTACGGCGCTGGTCGTGCCGAGCATCCGGGACGCGTCCGGCTCCGGCACGCAGCGGCTCTACTCGTTCCGTGACCTCGTCGTGCTCAAGGTGGTCAAGCGGCTGCTGGACGCGGGCGTGTCGCTGCAGAACATCCGTAAGGCGATCGACACGCTGCGCTCGCGCGGGGTCGACGACCTCGCCGGCATCACCCTGATCTCCGACGGCACCACGGTGTACGAGTGCCGGTCGCCGGAGGAGGTCGTGGACCTGCTCCAGGGCGGGCAGGGCGTGTTCGGCATCGCGATCGGCGGGGCGTTCAAGGAGATCCAGGGGTCGCTGTCGCACCTGCCGGGGGAGCGGGCGGCGCAGGACGAGCCGTCGGCGGCCGAGCCCGAGCCAGCCGATGAGCCGGCCCCGGCGGCCGGTGCGCGGGCGGTCTCCGACGAGCTGGCCGCCCGCCGGGCCCGCCGCCGCGCGGGCTGAGCAAGGGCGGCCGCACCCGGGCACCGGGCCGGCTGCACAGGCCCCGCCCCTGGGGCGCGGGCCGCGACCGGTGCGGGAGTGTCAGCGCCCGGGCGGCCGGGCCGGGCTGGTAGCGTCTGACCCGCCGGTAGACCCGCGCGGGAGAGACCGTCGCGACAAAGGCAGGCGGCGCCGAAGGGGCAAACCCTCCCCGGAACCTCTCAGGCACCCAGGACCGCGGCGGGTAGGCGACTCTGGAGCAGGCGCGACAGAGGGGGAGGTTGGCCGGTACAGCCTCGCCCCTGGATGGAGCCCATGAGCGCCGAGCAGAAACCCGAGGTGACCTTCGCCGCCCGCCACATCGGCCCGGACACGGACGCCCAGCGCCGGATGCTCAAGGCGGTCGGCTACGGCAGCGTCGACGAGCTGATGGGTGCCGCCATCCCGGAGGTGATCCGGTGGACCGGGCAGCTGGACCTGCCGCCGGCCGCCACCGAGCCCGAGGTCCTCGCCGAGCTGCGGGAGCTGGCGGCGGCGAACCGGACGCTGGTGCCCATGATCGGCCTGGGCTACTACGGCACCCACACCCCGGGCGTGATCCGGCGCAACGTGCTGGAGAGCCCCGGCTGGTACACGGCCTACACGCCGTACCAGCCGGAGATCAGCCAGGGGCGGCTGGAGGCGCTGCTGGTCTTCCAGACCATGGTGGCCGACCTCACCGGGCTGCCCGTGGCGAACGCGTCAATGCTCGACGAGGCGACCGCCGCGGCCGAGGCGATGACCCTCGCCCGCCGCGCCAGCAGGAGCAGGTCGCCGGTGTACGTCGTGGACGCCGACGCGCTGCCGCAGTCGGTCGCGGTCATGGCGACCCGGGCCGAGCCGCTCGGCATCGAGGTGCGCGTGGTCGACCTCGACACCGAGCCGCTGCCGGACGAGCTGTTCGGCGTGCACCTGCAGTACCCGGGCGCGTCCGGCGCGCTGCGCGACCACGCCGCGCTGGTGGCCGCGGCACACGAGCGGGGTGCGCTGGCCAGCGTCGGCACCGACCTGCTCGCCCTGGCGCTGCTACGGCCACCGGGCGAGACCGGCGCCGACATCGCGGTCGGCAGCGCACAGCGCTTCGGCGTACCCCTGGGTTTCGGGGGGCCGCACGCCGGCTTCCTGGCGGTGCGCGCGGGCCTGGAGCGGATGCTGCCGGGCCGGCTGGTCGGGGTGAGCCGCGACGCCGCCGGCGCCCCCGCCTACCGGCTCGCGCTGCAGACCCGCGAGCAGCACATCCGCCGGGAGAAGGCGACCAGCAACATCTGCACCGCGCAGGTCCTGCTCGCGGTCATGGCCGCCATGTACGCGGTCTACCACGGCCCGGACGGGCTGCGCGGCATCGCCGCGCGCACCCACGCGGCGGCGGTGCGGCTCGCGGCCGGGCTGCGCGCCGGCGGGGTGGGCCTGGGCGGCGACGCGTTCTTCGACACGGTCACCGCGGTCGTGCCGGGCCGGGCCGCCGCGGTGGTGGCAGCGGCCGAACAGGCCGGGGTGAACCTGCGGCTGGTGGACGCAGACCGGGTCGGCATCGCCTGCGACGAGACCACCACCGACGCGCACCTGCGCGCGGTGTGGTCCGCGTTCGGCGTGGCCCCGGCCGGGGAGGGGGCGGGCGGCGCCGGCACCGTCCCGGCGCAGCTGCGCCGGACCACGGACTTCCTCACCCACCCGGCCTTCTCGGCCTACCGCAACGAGACCGCGATGCTGCGCTACCTGCGCCGGCTCGCCGACGCCGACTACGGGCTGGACCGGGGGATGATCCCGCTCGGCTCGTGCACCATGAAGCTCAACGCGACCACCGAGATGGAGCCGGTCAGCTGGCCCGGCTTCGCCGACCTGCACCCCTACGCCCCGGTGGCGCAGGCGAGCGGCTACGCCGCCCTCATCGACCAGCTGGAGCGGTGGCTGGCGGAGCTGACCGGGTACGACGCGGTCAGCGTGCAGCCCAACGCCGGGTCCCAGGGCGAGCTGTCCGGGCTGCTGGCCATCCGGTCCTACCACCGCGACCGCGGCGAGGCCGACCGGGACGTGTGCCTGATCCCCTCCAGCGCCCACGGCACGAACGCGGCGAGCGCGACCATGGCCGGCATGCGGGTGGTCGTGGTCGCCTGCGACGAGCACGGCAACGTGGACCTCGCCGACCTGGACCGGCGCATCGCCGAGCACCGCCCGCGGCTGGCCGCCGTGATGGTCACGTACCCGTCCACCCACGGCGTGTACGAGGCCGGCATCGCAGCGCTCTGCGCCAGGGTGCACGACGCCGGTGGCCAGGTGTACGTGGACGGGGCCAACCTCAACGCCCTGCTCGGCTTCGCCAAGCCGGGCCTGTTCGGGGCGGACGTGTCACACCTCAACCTGCACAAGACGTTCTGCATCCCGCACGGCGGCGGCGGCCCCGGCGTCGGGCCGCTGGCGGTCCGCCAGCACCTCGTCCCCTACCTGCCCGGGGACCCGCTGGCCCCGCCCGGCCAGGCGCCGGCCGGGCCGGTGTCGGCCGCGCCGTACGGCTCGGCCGGCATCCTGCCGATCTCCTGGGCGTACCTGCGGCTGATGGGGCCGGACGGGCTGGTCCGGGCCACCGGCGCGGCGGTGCTCGCGGCCAACTACGTGGCCGCCCGGCTGCGGGCGCACTACCCGGTGCTCTACAGCGGCAACAACGGCCTGGTCGCCCACGAGTGCATCCTGGACCTGCGGCCGATCACCCGGGCCACCGGCGTCACCGTGGACGACGTGGCCAAGCGCCTGGTCGACTACGGGTTCCACGCGCCGACCATGTCGTTCCCGGTGCCCGGCACGCTGATGGTGGAGCCCACCGAGAGCGAGGACCTGACCGAGCTCGACCGGTTCTGCGACGCGATGGTGGCGATCCGGGCCGAGATCGACAAGGTGGCCTCCGGTGAGTGGCCGAAGGAGGACAACCCGCTGGCCAACGCGCCGCACACGGCCGCGATGGTGTCCGGGGACGACTGGCCGCACCCGTACCCGCGGTCGGTGGGCGGCTACCCGGCGGGCGTTCCGGCCGGGAAGTACTGGCCACCGGTGCGGCGGGTCGACGGCGTGTACGGCGACCGGCACCTGGTCTGCGCCTGCCCGCCGGTCTCGGCCTACGTCTAGCGTGGGCCGGCCTGGCCCGGGCAGGCGGGGGTCAGGCGGCGAGCGCCGCCATGGGGGTTCAGGCGGCGAGCGCCGCCATATGGGAGGTCAGGCGGCGAGCGCCGCCATGGGGATGGGCGCGTGCCGCGCCGGACCCCGGTGGGGGGCGATCGGCCGGCCGTCGGGCAGCAGCTCGCCGGTGTCGTCGAAGACGATCACGCCGTTGCAGAGCAGGGTCCAGCCCTGCTGCGGGAAGGACGCGAGCGCCCTGGCGGCGTCCCGGTCCACCGCGTCGGCGGGCGGACAGGACGGCTGGTGTGCACACATGAGGGGCTCTCCGCGGTTTACGCAAGTGCGGTTGTGCGAGGGGTGGGGTGTTTCGTGAGAGTGTGGGGTCGGGCCGGTGCCGGCGGCCACCAGACCAGTGACGCACGGTACCAGGCACCATGAAGCAGGTTCGAGCAGGTTCCGGTCCGAGCCTGGGGGAGTCCGCTGATCGGATGAGCCTCCTGGGTCCGCTCGTGCCGGGTGTCCCGCCGCACCCCGTCGGCTGTCCTCCGGGGGCTCCGCGGCGCTGCGCAGGCCGGCTGCGGGAGTGGTCCCGTCTCGAGTGGCGGGTCGGCGACGGCGGGGACCCCGCCGCGCTGGTGACCACGTTCCTCGAGGATGCTGGCCTGCCGGTCGGCGACCTGTCACCGACCAGGGTCAACCGTAGCTCCCGCCAGCACGGTCCGGACGACGGATTGTGCGGCGCCGCACTGCTCGTGTCCGCCGGCGCCGGGGCGGTGCTGGCCGGCCGGGCGCCCGGACCGGCGAGCCCGGCCACGGCGGTACCGGATGTGGTCGCGGTCGTGTACGGGCACCGCCCGGCGGTCCGGCACCGGCCGGCCACGGCGGCGGGCCCGTGGGGAGGGTCCCCTTCGGAGGACATGGCGACCGGGCTGCGGGTGGTCGACGGCGGGGCCCGCGCTCGCCGGTGGCCGGGCGCCGGCGCGGCCGGGGACTGGCGGGTCGGGGCGTGGGTGCCCAGCTGGACCCGGTCCGAGCACGCCGCGGCCGTGGCGAAGGTGCGGGAGGCGATCTCCCGCGGCGACGTCTACCAGGTCAACCTCGTGGGGCACGCGAGCGCGCCGTGGGCCGGGGACCCGTCCTGCGCGCTGGGGCGGGTGGCGGCCCTGCCCGGCGCCCGGTACGGCGGCGCGGTCAGCGGCGCGGGATGGGTGGTGGCGTGCGCGTCCCCGGAGACCCTGGTGCAGGTCGCTGCGGGGCGGGTGCGGACCGGGCCGATCAAGGGCACCCGACCGGCCACTGTGGAGGGCCGCGCGCAGCTGCTCGGCTCGGCGAAGGAGCGTGCGGAGCACGTGATGATCGTCGACCTGGCCCGCAACGACCTGGGCCGGGTGGCCACGACCGGCAGCGTGCGGGTGGACGAGCTGTACGCGGTGCGCCGCTGGTGTGACCTGTGGCAGGCCGAGTCGGTGGTCTCCGCCCGGCTCGCCGCCGGGGTGGGCCTGGCCGGGGTGCTGCGTGCCGTGTGCCCGGCCGGCTCGGTGACCGGCGCGCCGAAGCTCGCGGCCGTGGACACCATCGCCCGGCTGGAGCCGGTGGGCCGGGGCCCGAGCATGGGCGCGCTCGGCTGGGTCGCCGCGGACCGGGTCGACCTCGGCCTGACCATCCGCACGGTCGCGCTCGACGGGCGGCGGGTGCACGTGTGGGCCGGCGGTGGGGTCACCTGGGGCAGCGACCCGGCGGCCGAGGTGGCTGAGGCCGCGGCGAAGGCGGCGCCCCTGCGGGCCGCGCTCGCCGGCGCGTCACCCCGGACGCCCGCCCGCGCCGGCGCCCACCCCCGCCGGTAGCCGCGGCGGGCGGCGTCCACTCCCGCCGGTAGCCCGCGGCGGGCGGAGCCCACTCCGCCGGCAGTCCACGGCGCCGGCGCCCGCTCCCGCGGTGGCCGCCGCGGCGCCCGCCGGCTCAGCCGGCGCCGGCGCCGCCGAAGATGGCGGAGACCAGCACCTGGTTGAGGTCGAACACCTCGCGCGAGGAGCGGGCCGTCGCACCGGTGATCCGGGAGATCTCCTGCAGCGTGGCGAAGTCGACGTCGGCGCCGAAGCCGATGAGGACCACCGGGACCCGGCGGGCGGGATCCTTGCTGTTCTTCGCCAGCTGGTCGCGCAGGGCCGCGATGCTCAGCCCGCCGGTGGTGTCGTCGTTCCGGCCGTCGGTCAGCAGCACCACCAGGTTCGTGGCGTCCTTGCGGTAGCTGTCGAGCAGCGCCTGCTGGGCCGCCGCGACGGTGTCGTAGAGCCCGGTGTCACCGGCCGGTTGGAGGCTGTCGACCCCGGCCAGCAGCGCCTCCTTGCGGGTCCGGCCGCCCACCGGGTCGCCCAGCGCGCCGACCGGGACCACCGTGCGGTAGTCGCGGGTGCCGTTCTGCCGGGTGGAGAACGCCCACAGCCCGACGTGCGCATCATCCGGGAAGAGCCCGAGCGCGTCCCGGGCGGCCTTCTTGGCCAGCGCCAGCCGGGTCTGGCCGCTGCCGGGCACCTGCTCCTTCATCGAGCCCGACACGTCGAGCACGAGCAGCAGGTTGGTCGGCTGGGTCAGCGCGGTCCAGGTGGTCAGGGTGCGCGAGACCGAGTCCGGCAGCAGCACCGCCCGCGGCAGGGCGGTGATCTGCGGCGCCAGGCCGTTCTGCTCGACCAGC
>DASSUC010000426.1:0-5324 GCA_035707405.1 Micromonosporaceae bacterium
GGTACGGATACGACGCATCTTTATCTTTGACCGACCGGAGGTGCTTGAGGACCTCAACTTCCTCGAGGTGTACCGGAAGCACCAGTCGTTCGGCATCGAGGTCCGGGTCCTCGGTCTAGCAAACCCCATGGTGCGGTTCACATCCGTCGTCGACTTCGTTGTATTTGACGGTGTGGTGAGCTATGAGACAACTTCGGCGACGTCCGTCAGGGACCGCCCGCCACTCATCGTGCAAACCCGCCTGATCCGGGAACCCGGCTGGGTGAGGGATCGGATCCACCGCTTCGAGGAGCTGTGGGAGCAGGGCGAAGAGCTGGGCTCAGCTGAGATCCCGGCATGACACCGAGGCACATTGCGTCCAACCCCGGGCGTTGTAGACTGCGTCCCACCTGCGCATCCGGAGGCCCGTGCCATCGCCGCGAGCGGCGTGCCGTCGCCATGAGGCACGCTGGCCGGCCCAAACTTGAAGGGCAAACGTCGATGTGTGCGTAAATCGCGAGATAGCCTTGCCTGTGGTGTAGGGAGCGCATAGTATCGATCATCTTATAATAAGATGAGTCGATTTGGTCACCACACCGGGCGCAGCTTGGCGAGGAACAAGAGGGATGTGTATGCAGATCGCGGAGCCGGATGTGGCGAGGTGCCCCGCCTCGAAGCCATGCCGGAACGACCAGGTCCCCTGGGACAAGTTCGACTCCGGCGCCTACCTCAGCAAGAACTACAAGACGCTGCGCGACGATGATCGTATGATCATGGAAGTAGTGCGCGACTTCTTTGCTGACTCTGCCAAGGTGCCCGATGCGCGCGCCCTCGATGTCGGGTCAGGCACGAACCTGTATCCGGTACTGGCGATGCTTCCGTTCTGCGACCGCCTTGACCTGGTAGAGATCTCCGCCTCCAACGTGGCGTGGTTGGACCGTGAGATCAAGGAGTTCTCGGGGTTTTCGGCTACTTGGGATGACTTTTGGAGGGTCTACACGGAACGCGATGAGTACGCGCATTTTGATCCGCGCGTTGAGATCGCCAGAAAGGCTGAGATCTGGCAGGACAGCGTGTTCAAGCTACCGGCACGGCGTTGGGACCTCGGCACCATGTTCTTCGTGGCTTGTTCATTGTCTACCGAAGAGACGGAATTCCGCGCAGCGCTTCATCGCTTCATCGGTGCGCTACGACACGGAGCACCGCTCGCGGCCGCTTTCATGGTCAACTCGACGGGCTACCAGGTGGGTGACTGGGTGTTCCCCGCGGTGGATGTCAACGCTGAGAAGGTGGAACAGGCTCTGGCGTCGGTCGCATACGATGTGTGCATCACCTCGATCGGGCTCGGCGCCGACCCACTTCGCGAGGGGTACGAAGGGATGATCGTGGCCACCGGAAAGGCGGCCAACCAGGATTGACGAGATGGTACTGGTGGTTCGTACATGAGGATCCAGCCGCGGCAGCAGCTACTCGACATCTGGCGGGCTACCGCCAGATGTTCATATCAGAACGGGCGTTGGGTGTGGGGCGGCCGGGAGGGTCCCAACTCGATCAGCGATGCCGAGCAGCTGTTATGTCTCATCCTTCCGGCGACCAGTATCCCCAGCTTCGAGCTGACCGACCCCAACCAGACGGATGACAAGGTACTTGACGCGTTACGATCACTGGGAAACGCTGCTGAGATTCCGCAGCGGCTCGTCAGTGTTCTGACCGAGTATTTCAATCGTTACTCGGCGGACGACGGCACCCCACTGTTCCATGGCGGCAGCTACTTCAGCACCGTGGATCCGGACGAGAAGCTGACCACCGCACAGCTGGAGCTGGACGTGGTCGAGTCCTATGCCGTGTCGATCACGTTGACACTGGCGGCGATCAGCTTCGCGCGTAGCTTCAAGCTGGTCGTGAGCCGCCAGGATCTGCACAACCAGGTCGCCGCGTTGGAAGAGGCGGCCAGCCGGCGGCTCACCGCCGCCATGGTGGGCCTGCTGCGTAGCTTTACGATTTTTGCATTTGATGCCGACTCTCCCGATGGGCGTTCGCTGATAAGGACGGTCAACCAGAGCGGGCTGCCGGAGAAGCAGCTCACCACCGAGCTGAGCGAGCAGCTGCGTGGCGTCACCGCCGGCCTGAAGGACCTCATCATCGTCTCCGGTCAGGTCCGGGACCTCGACAGCCCGGGCCGTCTCTACGAGTGCGGTTGGTCCTGGGGGGTGATCCAGAATGCTCCTGACGTGGGCTTCGTCCAGGACCCTCACATCGTGCAGCGCGAGGGGTACGCCCGAGACGCCCCCTACCTCTACTTCACGGTGGTGGCGCTGGACGGGCTCGCCGGGCTGTTCGCTCCGCGGACGCTGCACCAGGGCTTGCTCAACGACGTGCAGCAGCGGCTCTCCGCGGCGCTGAGACTGCGGTGGGACCTTACTCAGGCCTACTGGTCCACCATCGCAAGCTTCGGTGGGGCGCAAGGGCAATGGCCGCTGGAAGATCTGCCCTGGCGGACGACTGAGGGTGCGGAGTCCGACTACTTCAGCCTGCTGGTGACCTCAATCGCCGCTCGGGACCTGGCAGAGCGGCGCGGGGTTGACGTGGACCTGAGCCGCCTCGGCCAGGTCCTGAGCGAGTTGGCCAACCGGGCCCGCATCACCCGGCGCGCAATGCGGGACGACACCGCGGTCCATCTGCACTCGCCGGGCGTCTCGGTGCCTCTTGAAGGCAGCGAGGCCCACGGTCCCAAGCTCGCCCGGGAGGCCACGGACTTCTCCCCGCTCCTGCTCAAGCGCGCGGTGCGGGTCGCCGAGCTGATCACGGACATCGACCTGCGCGGGCAGCTGTTGGACCTCATGGACCGGATCTGGGACCACGTGCTGATGCGTCGGCACAGCGACGGCAAGGGCAAGGACGCGTGGGACGGTCTGTGGGACCAGCCCACCAATGTGTTTCAGGTAGCCACCGGGCCGTTCACCCTGCCGTCCTGGCACCACACCGTCCGGGTGGTGGAGAGCCTGCTGTTCTCCGCCACGCTCACCACGAGCAGGCCGCTACAGGCCGAGGAGGTCCGGGCTTTCGCCTCGTTCCTCATGGCAGAGGCCGAGCACCTCTTCGACCAGGAGCAGCTCGCCGGTTCCACGGAAGCCGGCCCTCAGCTACGCGCAGAGGTCCAGAGCGTGCGAGCGAGCATCCTCCGCGCCCGCGAGATCCTTCGCATCAAGCCGGGCACCGCGATGGCGCTCCTTCAGGACGCGCTGCTCAAGCTCAACCAGCTCGCCGCGGCCCGGCAGGACCGGCCGGGCGGGTGGTAGGCCATGCTGGTCTTCGCGACGTCGGACAAGGGCGGCACCGGTCGGTCGGTCACCAGCTGCAACGTGGTGTACCGCCGGGCGATCCAGGGCAGCGACGTGGCGTACCTGGACTTCGACTTCGGCTCACCGACCGCGGGCGCCATCTTCGCGATCGCGTCGGTCGAGCACGGCACCGCAAAGGGCGGGCTGCACGCGTACCTCAACGGCGATGTCGACGAGCCGCACCGGCTGGATGTCTGGAGCACGACGGACCGGTCCGGCCTGCGCGGGCGCCCGGACGGTGCCGGGCAGCTCTGTCTGTTCCCTGGTGACAAGGGCGGTGGGGAGTTCGGGACAAGGCCGGAGATGGTCGACCGATGTGTCCGGCTGTTGCTGCGTATGGAGGAGGAGTTTCACATCGCGCTGGTGGACCTCAGCGCGGGCCGGTCGCACGCGACCGAGATCGCGCTCGCGGCGATGGCGCGCCCGCAGCTGCGTGGCGTGGTCGCGCGCTGGTTGGTCTTCCACCGGTGGACGCAGCAACACATCATCGCCGCGGCCGGACTGGTACACGGAGAGCACGGTCTCCTGGCGAGCGGTGCACGCCTGGGCCACGAACCGGCCGCGCTGGCCAGCTCGATCCGCTTCGTACGGACCGCGGTGGTGGACCCGAACTCTGAGGAGCTCGCGGGCCTGCGTCCGGCACAGGTGGCGTGGCTGCGCGAGCGCAACCGGGACCTACAGGCACTGGCCAGCGCCCGGCGCGTCGGGCGCGTCTCGATGCTCGGCGCCATCCCGCTGGACCCGGTGCTGCAGTGGCAGGAACAGCTGATCTCGGACGCGGACACGATCACCCGGCAGATCGCCAACCGGGCAACGGCCGACGCGTTCGAGACCATCGCCAAGGCGCTCACCGACGACAGCGCGTGGGTCGGGCTATGAACGGCGCGGTTGCTGAGTATGTCGAGGAGACGCTGTCACCGAGGGTCGCCGCCGTACCGCTGGGTCATCTCTCGGTCGAGCTGGGCCACCTCTACATGGAGGACTTCGCCGCCGGTCCGGACCGGCTGGACGAGATGTTCCAGCACACAGCTCCGTGGGTGAGGGCCGTGCGGGAGTCACGCTCCCTGCCGAGGGGCAAGACCCCCCGTATCAGCACATGCTTTCTCGTTGACGACTACTTCGGGCAGCTGAGCTCGCCGCGTGAGGTGGTCCCGCAGCTGGTGACGGCGGCCGAGGCCGCCGGGCTTCAGATCGACTACCTGGTACGGGAGTCAGCGTGCGCGGTCGCCGGAGAGATCGACGTCGCCCGGCTGGTGGAGACGCGGCTGGTGGCTGACCCGCCGCCAGGCACCACCGGTCGCCGGCCACCCCTGTCGATCTCCGGGTGGTTGTGCAACGGCGAGCGTTCCCCGGTGCCCACCGGCATCGCGCTGCGCGGGGCCGCCGAGCCATGGCGCCCGCCGAGCGAGAACGGGGCCAACCGGCATTCAATCTTCGTCGATGTGCAGCTCTGGGACGACCACGGCGGCGAGCGCCGCTGGTCATGCCCCTACCTCGCCGCAGTCTGGCACCTGCTGCGGCTGGGGCTGCTGCGCTACGACGGCAGGCCGGTTGTCGAGCCGGTGGTGGACTCCGGTGCCTCGGCCGACACCTGGGGCGAGCTGCCCCCGGTGACGCAGCTGACCGAGCGGCCGGCGCCCTTTGCGGCGTACCGTACCTTCTCCGTCCTCGCCGGCCGGTTCATGCCGGTCGAGCTGGCGGTCCGCACAATCCTCGGCCAGTACGCCGTCGAGCCCACAGCGGCCGAGCAGGTGCGCCAGCGTGCCAGCGGCGAAGGGATCGAGCTACCCGCTTCGATCGTCGAAAGGATCGAGTACGTCTTCGCTGGTGCCGGGCCAGCCTGAGCCGCCCGGGCGGGCGTACCCACGGGCACGGCAAAGTCGGTGTGTGGGGTGTCTAGGCTGGTAGGAGATGTATGAGTTTGAGGACTCGGCGGTTCTTGCGGGCGTTGTGGCGTAGCGCGGCGGCGATGTTGGTGGCCCCGTGGACTCTGAGCAGGCTGAT
>DASSUC010000427.1:0-38628 GCA_035707405.1 Micromonosporaceae bacterium
GGGCGAGGCCAGGTACTCCGGCCTGGTGTAGGACAGCCCCTCGTGCCAGCCCTGCACCAGGGCCCGGTGGCTGTTCCAGACGCCCAGCATCGCGTGCGCCGAGCTCCAGGCGGCGGCCACGTCCGGGTAGCCGTTGGGCGGGCCCCACCGCAGCGGTGCCTGCCCGAGACGCTCGGTGAGCCCGTAGAGCTCCTCGGCGGCCTCGGCGGTGTCCGGACCCGGCTGTACGGAGAGCGCCCGGGCCGCGGCGACGAAGTTCTCCAGCGGCCGGCGCTGCTTGAGGCCGGCCGCGACCCAGAACTCCAGCGACCGGAACAGCACCTCGAGCACCGGTCGGATGTTCGTGCCACTGTCCAGGTAGACCTTTGCCAGCCGGTCTACAAGGGACGGTGGCGGGTTGTCGCAGGCGAAGCGCACGGCGAGCTTGCGGGCGATGTTCCTGGCGGTCGCCGGGTGCTGGGCCAGGTAGCTGAGGTACGCGTCGCCGACCGCCAGCCCCTGCGCTGTCGACCTGTTCTCATGGGTGAAGGCGAGCACCTTCACCCGGCCGGTCCAGTGCCGGCGCGCGGCGTACTCGAACTCGCCGTTGTCGTCGACCGTGCGCCCGGTCATGAGGTACGCGCTGTGCCGTACGTCGGTCTCGGTGTAGCCGCCCTCGATGCCCACCGTGTGCAGCTCGAGCAGCTCCCGGCCGTAGTTCTCGTTGACGTTGCGCCGGTGGGAGGCGGCGTTGTCCAGGTAGCGCAGCATCGCCGGGCTGCGCGCCGAGGCGAGCAGCAGGTCGGCGTAGCGCCCCATGGCGTGCCTGCGGACCACCTCGCGGTCGTACGCGCCGCGGTTGTCCCACCCGCCGTCGAACGGGTTGGTGACGTTGAGATGGTTGGACCAGAAGTCCACCATCACCTCGAACAGCTGCCGGTGGCTCCACATCTGCCGGGCCAGCGTGGCGTGGCCCAGCTCGTACATCGCGTCCCAGCCGCCCTTCTCCAGGTGCCGGCGTACCTCGGCGATGCTCATGTTGACGGTCGGGAAGGCGGCGAGCGTGCGCTCCATCGCGTCGTCCGGCACGGTGTCCGGGCTCAGCTGGCGGCGCAGCCACTCGTCGACGCCCTCGCGGCGCACCTCGGCGACGTCCGGCGAGGTGGGCCCGAACGTGGCCCGGCGCAGCAGGTGCAGCACCGGGTCGCGGGAGAGCGCGGTCGGGAAGCGCGGGGTGGCCGCGAGCGCCGCCTGCGCGGCCTGCGCCGGGGTGTCCGCCACGCCGCTCGCCCCGAGGTCCACCGCGGCGCCGCCGGCCTGGACGTAGCTCGCGTCCCGGTCGGCGAACGCGCCCGCGTCGCGCGGCGAGCCGGCCCGGTCGGAGGCTGACCGCCCGGGCTCGTCCGAGCCGCCCAGCAGCAGGTAGCCGGTTCCGGCCGCCGCGGCGGCCCCGGCGCCGAGGGCCGCGAGCATCCTTCGACGGGTACGCAGAACCCGGCGCGCCACGGTGCCCAGCCGCTGCGGGGCGTGCCGGGCGCGGCGCGGGACGCGGGGCGCCGGCTCTGGCGCCGGGGTGTCCACAAGCGACTCGGCCATCCGTCACTCTCACTGTGCAGAGATACCGACTTTGTTATCGGGGCCCGCTGCGGACGGTACTCGGATCGCGAAAACTTGTCATCTTAGGTTCTGGTTAAGTCACTCGATGCACCGCATCGACCCCGCTCGGTATCGAGCCCGTTCGCGATCTAGAAGAGTTGTGCACCCCATGGCTGCCTAGCTCTTCTAGATCTCAGCCGCCATGGTGTATCTGATGCACCGGGGGAGGGGGCGGATGGCGATGCGGACCGGGGTCTGTTGTGGGGGCTGGGCGGTGAGGACGGAGCGGGCCTGGGTGGCTGCGGTGAGCTCGTCGAACGGTGCGAACCGGAAGTCGTAGATGTGCACCCGGCCACCCGGGCGCAGCACCCGCGCCAGCTCCGGGGCGGCGGCCTGCGGGTCGTCCCAGTGGTGCAGGCTGAACGAGGAGACGACCAGGTCGAACGACCGGTCGGCGAGCGGAAGGTGGCTGGCGTCGCCGACCTGGACGGTGGCCCGGTCGCCGTACGGTGCGAGGTTGCGCCGTGCCGCGGCGACCATGTCCTCCGACGGGTCGATGCCGGTCAGCGCCAGGTCCGGGCGCAGCCGGGCGAGCTCGGCCAGGAGCACGCCCGGGCCGGTGCCGATGTCCAGCACCGCGGCACCGGGCGGGGCCAGCTCGGCGATGTCCTGGGCCAGCCGGCGGTAGACCCGGCGGAGCAGCCGGGTGGCCACCAGGTTGTAGAACCGGCTCCGGCGGCCGTGGAAGGCCCCGGCCCGGTCGCCGTGAAAGAGGTGCGCGTGGATCCGCATGGCAGCTCAGCTCCAAGGTTGTATGTTGCAACTCTTTCCCGCCAAGGTACCGAGCGTCAGTTGTAGAGTGCAACCCTGAGAGGGGGAGCCAGGGTGAACGCCGAGGCACCGGCCGAACGGCTCCACAAGCTGTTCATGGACCTGGCACGGTCCGGTGGCATGCTGCACCCCGATGACGCGGTCCCGGAGCAGCCGGTCTCGGTGTCCCAGGCGTTCGCGCTGCATGAGCTGGACACCGACCCACCGCTGTCACAGCGGGACCTGGCCGAGCGGCTGCGCCTGGAGAAGAGCTCCGTCAGCCGGATGGTCGCGCAGATGCAGCGCAGGGGCCTGCTGGTGCGGCAGCGTGACCCGGCCAACCGGCGGCTGTACCGGCTGCGGCTGACCGGCCAGGGGCGCGCCCTCCACGCCAGCATGGCCTCGGCGTTCCACGAGCGCTATGTCCGGTGGGTCGCCGCGATGACGCCCGAAGAGAACGATGCCCTGCTCATCGGCTTGTCGGCCCTGGTACGGGTCATCCGGGCGGAGCCGGGCGCGTCACGGGCGCACGATGCCCATCGGCCTGGGCAAGGCGCTCGCGCCGTTGTTGAGGACGTCGTTGTTGAGGAACCAGTCACCGGCCTCGATTAGCTCACCCGTCGCTCGTCCGCCGAGCCGGTTCCGTCAGCGCCATGCCTGGCGGCGTACCCAGGTCGAGGCCGCGGCCGTGCCAAGGGCGGCGGCCGCACCCGCCGCGACCACCCCTTTGTGGGTGGCGAGCCATAGCTGGGGCGAGCGGGACCTGGCCCGGTCGTCGAAGTCCCCGTGCGCGCCGTGGTCGGCGTCGCCGTCCACCGGGGCGTCCAGGTTGTCCCGCCACCGCGCGAGGTCGACCGGCTCGGGGGCCTGCTGCGCATCGAAGCCGCGACGGGCGAGGTACCGCTCGACCAGCCCGGGCACCAGCACGTCGAGAACCCGCGTCACCACGGTCGGGGCGCCGACGTTCAGCTCCCGGGGCGCGTGGGCGGCGGCCCACAGGATGGCCCGGGCGGCGACCTCCGGCTGGTAGATCGGGGGTACGGGTTGCGGGTGGCGCGGCAGCCGGGTGCGTACCCAGCTGAACTGCGGCGTGTTGATCGCCGGCAGGTTGACCATGGTGAGGCGTACGCCGGGGTACTCGGCCAGCAGCTCGGCGCGCAGCGAGTCGAAGAAGCCCTGTACCGCGTGCTTGCTCGCGCAGTACGCCGACTGCAGCGGGATCCCGCGGTAGGCCAGGGACGAGCCGACCTGCACGATCGTGCCGCGCCCGGCCGGGCGCATGGTGCGCAGCGCGGCGAGCGTGCCGTGCACGCTGCCGAGGTAGTTGACCTCGGTGACCCTGCGAAACTCGGCCGGCGTGATGTCCCAGGCCCGGGCGAAGACCGACACCATCGCGTTGTTGACCCACACATCGGGCGGGCCCAGCTCGCTGGCGAGCCGTTCGGCGGCGGCGTCCAGCGCGGCCGCGTCGGAGATGTCCACCTCGGCCGTGCACACCCGCGCCGCGCCCAGCCCGGCGCACTCCTTCTCGGCCGCCGCGACCGCCCGGCCGACGCCGGCGCTGGCTCCTGTGATGACCACGACCTGTTCCGTCATGGCAGGTACAGTGCCCCGCCCCAGCGCGACAAAACGGCTCTTCGCGGTGGACACTTGCGGGCTGCTGCTGGTCGTCCACCTGAACTGACTGGCGTCGACTTTGCCGGTACACTCGCGGACTGTTCATGAACAGTCGGAGGCTGGCCTTGAGCGAGGAGATCCAGGCGTATCGGCGTATCGCCGCGGACCTGCGTGGCGCGATCGAGTCGGGCGAGCTGGGGGAGGGAGCGAGACTCCCGTCGCTCACCACGCTGATGGCCCGCTACGGCGTCTCCCGCACCACCGTCGGTGCGGCCCTGGACGTGCTTCGCGGTGAAGGGCTCACGGAGCACCGCCACGGTGTCGGCGTGTTCGTACGCCGGTTCGCCCGGATCGTACGGCGGTCGCCGGAGCGGCTCAGTGCCGCTGCTCGGGCGTCGGGGCGGATGATCCAGGACCACGACACGGGGCAGCGGCGGCGGGCGGTGAGCGTCGAGGTGCGGCGGGAGCCGGCGCCGGAGGCGGTGGCGAGGGCGCTGGGAGTCGATGCCGGCACCGATGTCGTGGTACGGACCCGCCGGTTCGATGTCGATGGCCGCGCCGTCCAGGTGGCCACGTCGTATCTTCCTGTCGAGCTTGCCGGCGGCACTCCCATCGAGGAGCTCGACGTGGGCGCCGGTGGGACCTATGCGCGGCTGGCCGATGCCGGAGCGGGCCCGGTCGAGTTCGAGGAGAGCGTGACGGCCCGCCGGCCAACTGTCGACGAGGTAAGGGAGCTGGGCCTGCCATCGGTGGGTGTGCACGTGTTCGAGGTGGTACGACACGCGTACGCGGGTAGTGGCCGGTGTGTTGAGGTCAACCGGATGGTGATGGACGCGTCCGTGTACGAGTTGCGGTACCGGTTCCCGGCTTAGGTGGTTCGCCCGAGTTGGCTCATCCGGCACACTCAGTTGACTGTGCCGGCACAGTGCGGTGCTATGCACCCAGAGTTAGTCCCCCGGCACACGGAGAGACGAGCCGATGGGTCAAGCCGCAACTGCAAGATGGCGGGCGTACCGCGCGCCGGATGGCGCTGGTCGGCCGCGTCCGCGGGCTGGGCACCGAGCCGACGAATGCGGAGGGGACATGTCCGTCGAACAGCTATCCACCGTGCAGAGCCCGCAGCCCACGCCGGGCCTGTTCGGCCCAAACTGGCCAGGGCCGGGCCCGGGTGCGCCGGCCGCGGCCCTCGGGGCCGTTGTCGCCGCCGGCGTCGTGGCCGCGGCGAGCGTGCCGCTGGACCGTACCGGCGTGGGTTGGGCTCTCACCGGGCTCATGGTGGTGCTGGGGCTGTGGTGGGTGGCCGCGAGCAGGCCGGCCGGGCCCAGCGCCCCTGCCAGCCGGGCCGCGTGGGCGCTGGCCGCCGTCGCCCTGCTGGCCGTGGCTGCCGTCCGAGACGCCGGCTGGCTGTTCGTCCTGTGCTTCCTGGCGTCCGTGGTGGCCGGAGTGCTCGCCGTGGTCGGGCCGCGCACGGTCCCCGGCATGGTCGCCAGCCTGCTGGTCCAGCCGGTCGCGGTCATCCGTGCGCTGCCCTGGGCCTTTCGGGGGCTGACCGGGCTACGGACCCGGCGGGCCGGCTCAGCACGGCTGGGGGCGGCGCTGGGTGTGAGCCTGGTGCTGCTCATCGTCTTCGGCTCGCTGTTCGCCGCCGCGGACGCGGCCTTCGCCGAGCTCACTGACGTCCTCATCCCTGCCGTGTCGACCCTGTTCCGCTGGGCGTTCCTGTTCCTGGCGGTGGGCGCGGCGACGCTGGGCGCGGCGTACCTTGTGCTCGCCCCACCGGACCTCGACGACACGGCCGAGGGCGAGCGCCGGACCGTACACCGTCTGGAGTGGGCAGTCCCGATCGCCCTGCTCGACCTGCTGTTCGCCGCTTTCGTGGCGGTGCAGCTGACCGTCCTCTTCGGAGGGTCACGGTATGTGCTGCGGACGACCGGACTGACCTTCGCCGAGTACGCCCGCCGCGGCTTCTGGCAGCTGCTCATGGTCACCGTGTTGACGCTGGCGGTCCTCGCGGCGGCCGGCCGGTGGGCCCCCCGCACCACGGTCACCGAGCGGGTGTGGGTACGGGTCCTGCTCGGCACGCTCGCCACGCTGACCCTCGTCATCCTCGCGTCGGCGGTGTACCGGATGGTCGTCTACATGCAGGCGTACGGCTTCACCCAGCTGCGCGTGTTCGTCATCGCCGTGGAGCTGGCCCTGGGCGTGGTGTTCGTGCTCGTGCTGGCCGCGGGCGTACGGCTGCGCGGCGGCTGGCTGCCCCAGGCCGTGGTCGCCACCGGCGTCGCCATGCTGCTCGGGCTCGCCGTCCTGAACCCCGACCGGTTCGTGGCCGACCGCAACATCGACAGGTTCGAGCGCGGCGAGCGTCTCGACGTCCCGTACCTCCGGGAGCTGTCGGATGACGCGGTCCCGGCGCTCTACCGGCTGCCCGAGGAGCTGCGCGGCTGCGTCCTGCCCAGCGCGCAGGCGCGGCTGGCCGAGCCGGACGGCTGGCAGGCATGGAACCTCGGCCGGGCGCAGGCTCGCCGGGCGATCAGCGCCCACCCGCCGGTGGGACAGTGTCGTTGACGAAGCGCGCCCACCAGCTGAGGTCGGGATCCGAGCGAGGCGGCGTGAAGCTGGCGCGCCCACGGACCCGCAGCAGCATGTCCCGGACGTCGCCGTGGCCAAGCGACTCGGCTTCGGCGTAAGAACGTATGAGCGCGAGCGTCCGTCGCGGCTCGGGGAGCGACCGGGAGGCGCACACTCTTCGTGCCTTCCGGTCGTCGGTAGCCATCGATATACGCCTTTTGCTGGAGATGGCGATCGTGGCTGCTTCGCCGTCGCCCAGAAGCGAAGCCAGGGCAACGTATAGAGGGTATTCCGCCGACCGGAGGTGCAGCAGCTGTACGGCTCCTTGTTCGATATGCTTGCTCAGGTCGACCGGGGTGACGACAAGGTCGCCGGCTACAGTCTCTCTGAGGTGACCGACCTCGGCGGCTGCCTGCTCCACGAGAAGAAAGGTGATGTTCAGGGACTGTGCCATCTCAGTCAGCTGATCTGTTGCATAGAGGTTGATGGCAACGCATGCATCGAGGAGCAGGGGCTCTTGGTGGATGGTCACTCCGGCGCCTCAGCCAGGTCGACAACCTGCACAGCGCCGTCATCCGTTATGTCATGGGTTGCCGTAAGGCACTCGTATGCCTGGCGGGCGCCGACAACATCGGTATGCAGGTACCGGGCGAGCTGGGTCTCGGTGATCTCGCCATCCGCGTACAGCTGGACCGCCAGTGTTCTGTAATGCAGCGGAAAGGTATCTATCGCATCAACGATCGACTCAGGCCTCAGCTGGCGGGCCGCGACCCGTAGCTGGAAGCTGTTGTCTCGTAGCGTGTCCCACGTGCCGGAACGAACCAGTCCCAGGTCCTCCAGGCGTAAGGTGAGCGCCTGTACGGAGACCTGGTACGCGTGCGCCAGCTGCACCAGCATCGCCGCAGTCACCTTTCCGCCCTTGCCACGCTTCAGCTCGTGAAAGCGGCGGGCCAGCCCGCTTCGAGGCATGAGGAAGTTGGCGGCGAAGGTGTCTGCGAGACGTTCGGTATCGCCGTACCGGCGGGAGGTGCCTATTGAGGTGATCTCGGCGCGTCCACGGGACACCAGGAAGTGTGCATACTCGTGCGCCATGGTCCAGCGCTGTCGTTCGGTCGGGTGGTTCTTGTTCACGGCGACGCATCCGCCGAGTGACTCGACGAAGACGAACAAGCCAGCCACTCGGCCAGGCATGGCCAGCATGAATACTCTTAGGCCGACCTCTGTCTCAAGGATCTCCCGGAGAGCCGGGACGGGTCCGTCACCGAGGTTCAGGCGGCTCCGCTCCTCAAGCGCTATGTCCTCAGCCGCCGCTACGGCGTCCAGATGCTCTATGGAGTGTGCCGGGGTGTCGCGCCCAGGGGGTCTTTCCTGTGCCAGGTGCAACAGGTTCAGATAGTCATCGGCCAGAGCTTCCAGCTGCGTGACCGGCCCGGCCAGCTCCGCACCCTCGGATGTGGCACCGAGCGCCGTCCGGAGCCGCGCACCCACCGCGAGCGGTGGTGGAGTTGGCCGGAGCAGGTCGCTGACGGACCTGCCATAGATCTGTGCCAGCTTGACAAGCTCGGCGGGTTGAGGTTCCCGGGCACCCCTCTCGATGGCAATGAGCAGCGGCCGGCTCACGCCAAGCTCGACCGCCGCCTGGGCCTGGGTCAGTCCTGCGGCCTCACGGGCCGCACGAAGCCGTGCGGCCACCGGTGCTTGTCCGGCGTCTTCCCGCCCATGCGCCTGGACCGACATCACACACTCCTTTCGTCTGCGCCTTCTGGCTCCAGTGCACCCGGACCGGCGCAGCGCTGGTCGGTGAGGAGTGGTCCGCGACTGTCGGCACCTTGTCAAATTAACTCAGTTATCCGTTCCATGGCAAGATCTAAGTAAAAATGTCATGCCGGGCTGCCGTCACCCGTCCCCGGCCAGCAGCGCCAGCACTGCCCGCTCCACCGCGGGCGGGGCAGGGTGGCCGTCCAGCTCGCCGCGCAGCGGCACGGTCACCCCCTCGTGGTAGCGGTCGACCACCCGGGGGTCCACATAGGACGCCTTGGTGACCGCAGGGGTGTTGCCCAGCTCCTCGGCCACCTCCCGGATGACCCGGGCCACCGTGCGGCGCCGCCTGGTGACCGACTCCGCAGCCCCCGCCCGGGCCAGCAGCACGGCCGCGAGCACGGTCGCGTGCCAGGTGCGGAAGTCCTTCGCCGTCATCTCGCACCCGCTCACCTCGCGCAGGTACCCGTTGACGTCGTCGCTGCGCACCTCCCGCCACCGCCGGCCGACCCGGTACGCGAACAGCCGGTCCGCACCCCGCCGGCGCCGGCGCAGCTCGCGCAGCATCTCCCGGACCTCGGCGTCGGTGACCGTGCACACCCGCTCGACGCCCCCCTTGGCCAGGTACTCGAAGACCACCCTGTCCCGGCCCACCCGCACGTGCTCCGGCCGCAGCGTGGCCAGGCCGTACGTGGCGTCCTCGCCGGTGGCGTACTCGTCGCCGCCGACCCGGAACAGGCCGGACTCGAGCAGCCGGACCGCGGTGGCGAGGACCCGTTCCCGGGACAGGCCCTCGCCGCGGAGATGGGCGGAGACCCGGCGGCGCAGGCGGGGCAGCCGGCCGGCCACCTGCTGGACCCGGTCGAACTTCTGCGCCTCCCGGCGCGCCCGCCAGACCGGGTGGTAGAGGTACTGCCGGCGCCCTGCCGCGTCCACTCCGGTCGCCTGGACGTGCCCGCGCGGGTCCGGGCAGATCCACACGTCCCGCCAGGCCGGCGGGATCACCAGCGCGCGCAGCCGGGCCAGCTCCTCGGGGTCGGTGACCGGCCGGCCGTCCGGGTCGAGGTAGCTGAACCCGCGCCCCCGCCGGCGCCGCCGGTACCCCGGCCCGGAGGGGTCACAGCGGCGCAGCCGCATGGCGCCCTCCCGGCGCCGTGGGCGGGGTGTCGAGCGGCTGCGGCGTGATGTCGAGTGGCTGGGTGTCGAGCGCGGCCGCCTCGGCGAGCACCTCTGCCACGGTCGCCGCGGCCAGCGCCGGATGCACCGCATCCGGCGCCGAGGCCCCGGCCGCCTCGCCGTGCCAGGTCACCTCGCCGTGCCCGGTCACCTCGCCGTGCCAGATCACCCGGTGCCGGCGGCGGCCCTCCGGCGGGCCCCACGAGGCCGGCGGGGCCGGGCCGAAGAGGAGCACGGACGGCGTGCCGTACCCGGTGGCGAGGTGCCCGACGCCGGTGTCGCCGCAGACCACCAGCCGGGCCCGGGCGACCAGGGCGGCCAGCCCGGACAGGTCCAGCTGGCCGGCGAGCACCGCGCAGGCGGGCAGTCCCGCCGCGGCGGCGACAGACCCGGCGAGTGGTTGCTCGGCGGCCGAGCCGGTGACCACCACCCGGTGCCCGGCTGCGGCCAGCTCCCGGGCGACCGCGCCGAACCGCTCCACCGGCCACCGCCGCGACGCCGCCTTGGCCCCGGGGTGGACGATGGTCACGCCGTCCGGCACGCCGGCGCCGGGGGGCGGCAGGAGCCGCAGGTCGGCCGGGTCGGCCGGGATGCCGTACCACGACAGCAGGCGGCACCAGCGACGCACCTCGTGCTCTGGATCGCTCCACTGTGGACCATTCGGGAACCCTGGGCAGCGGTATCCGAGCAGCCGCCGGGGATGGGCGGTGGCCAGCAACCGGTGCGACTGCGGCCCGCAGCCGTGCAGGTTCACGCCGAGCCGAGGCGACCGAACGCTCCACTGTGGAGGCTCCAGCTCGTGCTGGGGCAGCAGCCGGTCCACCGCGCCGGTGAGCGCGACGAGCGGGCCGAGCCAGGCCGGGGCGGCGAGGACGATCTCGTCGTCCGGGTAGGCCGTGCGCAGCCCGCGCAGCGCCGGCACGGCCGCGCACAGGTCGCCGATGCCGAGCGCGCGAAGCACCAGGATCATGGGTACGACGGCTCCACCGCCGGGCACACGACGAGCTCGCGCACGGCGCAGCCGGGCGGCTGGGAGAGCGCGAACAGCACCGCCGTGGCGACATCGGCCGGGTCGTTGAGCACGGCATCCGCCCCGGGCCGGTAGCGCTCCTCCCGGTCGTCGAAGAACCGGGTACGCATGCCGCCGGGCACGAGCAGCGTGACGCCGACCGTGCCGGCCAGCTCCACGGCGAGGGCCCGGGTGAAGCCGACCACGCCGAACTTCGCCGCGCAGTACGCCGTGGCGTCGCTGACCGCGCGCAGCCCGAGGGTCGACGCCACGGTGACCACGTGACCGGCGGAGCGCTCCAGGTAGGGCAGGGCGGCCCGGACCACCGCGGCGGTGCCGAGCAGGTCCACGGCCACCACGTGCTCCCACACGTGCCCTGGCACGTCGGCGAGGCGTCCGGGCACGTCGATGCCGGCCGCGGTGACCACCCCGTCGAGCCCGCCGCACTCCTCGGCGAGCTGCCCGGTGGCCTCCTCCGCGGCCCGCGTGTCCGCCAGGTCGCAGTGCAGGTAGGGCACGTCAAGCCCGGGCGGCTGGCGGTCCAGCACGCAGGGCCGCCCCCCGGCCTTCGCCACCGCGGCCACCACGGCCGCGCCGAGCCCGCTCGCCCCACCCGTCACCAGCACAGTTCCTGGAGCCGTCATGCCGATCCCTTCCTCTCCGCCAGCCTGGTGCGCCGCCGCGCCACCGCGGTGATCATGGCGGTGGTCGAGCGGCCCGCCAGGTACGGCACGACCACCGTCTGCCCGCCCCAGGAGCGCACCAGCTCGGCCTCTGGCAGCGCGGGCGCATCGGCCGGCCCGTCGAAGTAGTCGCCGCCCTTGACCCACACGTCCGGGCGCAGCCGGCGCAGCACCGCGTGCGGGGTCGTCTCGTCGAACACCACCACCGCGTCCACGCACTCCAGCGCCTGGAGCAGGCGGGCCCGGTCGGCCGCGGGCACCACCGGCCGGCCGGGGCCCTTGAGCGCGGCCACGCTCGCGTCGGAGTTGAGGCAGACGACGAGACAGTCGCCGAAGCGGCGGGCGGTCTCCAGGGTGGCGACGTGGCCGGCGTGGACCAGGTCGAAGCAGCCACCGGTCGCCACCACGGTGCCGCCGCGGCCCCGCACCGCGGCCACCACGTCATCCGCTGCCACGCCGGCGTGCGCCGGCCACCGCGCCGGCCCGGATCCGGACAGCCGCACCGTGCCCACGCCACCCGCCGCTACGAAATGCGTAGCCCGGCAGACCGCCTCCTGCACCGCCTCGGACACCAGGGCGCCGTCGGCCAGCGCGGCAGTGGCCGCAGCGGCGAAGCAGTCACCGGCTCCGCAGGTGTCCACCATGGCCGGCGCCGGACCGGACGGTGGCGGCACCACCAGCGGCGTGGCGCCGCCGTGGCACAGCAGCGCCCCGTCCGCGCCGAGGGTCACCGCCACCGATCCGCACCGCCAGCTCTCGCGCAGCGCCGCCGCGGCGCCCGCCACCGCGCCCAACCGCCCCTGGGCTGCCGCCGGCCCGGCCAGGCGGGCCACCTCCGCCTCGTTGGGCGTGGCCAGGCGAGCGCCGGGCACCGCGACCGCGCCGTGCGGGTGCGGGTCCCAGACGACCGGTGTGCCGTCCTGCGCCGCGACCGCCGCGCGTAGCGGGGCGAGCCGGGCCATCCCCCGGCCGTAGTCGCTGACCAGCACGGCCGCCGCCCGGCGCAGTGCGTCCCAGGCAGCGGCGGGCAGGTCGCCGCCGGCGAGGGGGCCCACCCCTCCGTCGCCGCCACGGTCCAGCCGCAGCAGCACGTAGCCGTCGGCCCGTAGCCGGATCTTCTCCGGCGTCGCCCCGGCCAGCGGCAGGGCGCACACCTCGACCCCGGCCGCGTCGAGCAGGCCGTGCAGCCGCTCGCCCGCCTCGTCAGCGGCGAAGGCGGCCACCAGCGTGACGTCGTACCCGAAGCCTGCGGCCAGCACCGCGGCGAGCGCGGCGCCGCCGGGGCGGTCCACGGCCGCGGTCTCGGTCAGCACCGGCGCCGGGGCGTCCGGGCAGAGCCGGCCGGCCGCACCCTCGATGTCGCGGTCGAGCAGCGCGTCGCCGAGCACGACCAGCCGCCGCGGCCTCACCGCTGCACGCTCCGGCGCTCGTCGCCGGGCGGGCCGGCGGTGAGCGGTCGCGCGTCCGTGTAGGCCGTGACGAGGGTGAGCACCGTCGGCAGCACCAGGTCGACGTAGCCGCACAGCAGGTGGACCGCGACCAGGTGGAGCTCCTGCACCACCTGCGAGTCGTCGGCGGGCACCGCGAGCACGTCGGCGCACCGGCTGGCCAGGGGGTTCGGCGCCGGGCCGGTCAGCGCCCACAGCCGCAGCCCGACCTCTGCCGCGGCGTCCGCGGCGGCGAGCAGGTTGCGGCTGCGCCCGCTGGTGGACAGCAGCACGAGTACGTCCCCGGGCCGCCCGTGCGCCCGCACCTGGCGCGCGAACACCTCCTCGTACCCGTAGTCGTTGCCGATCGCGGTGACCGCGGCGCTGTCCGCGGCCAGCGCGATCGCGGACAGCGCCGGCCGGTCCTCGCGCAGCTTGCCGACGAGCTCCGCGGCCAGGTGCTGCGCCTCGGCCGCGCTGCCGCCGTTGCCCGCGACGAGCAGCCGCCCGCCGTGGCCCAGGGTCCAGGCCAGCTCGGTGCCCCACCGCGCCAGCCGCGCCGCCTCCCGGCGGAACGGCAGCAGCGCCCCGGCGAGCGCGGCCAGGTGGTCGTCGAGGAGCAGCTCCGCGGCCTCAACCGGCACCGTGCGCAGCGGGGCGGCCACGGTGTCCCGCCGGCCGCCGTCCGGCCGGACGCTATCCACTGTGGACTCAGGCGTCACGACGCCACCGCCTCGGCCGCCGGCTTCTCCGCAGGCACGCCGCTGACCTCCGCATATACGGCGGCCAGCCGGGCCGCCGTACGCTCCCACGGGTAGCACTGCCGTGCCCGGTCCACGCCCGCGGTGGCGTACCCCATGTGGCGCACCGGGTCGGTGAGGACCGCGCGCAGTGCCCGGCCCAGCGCGGTCGGGTCGCGCGGCGGCACCAGGTCGCCGGTGAGCCCGTCCACGACGGTGTCGATGAGCCCGCCCACCGCGGTGGCGACGACCGGCACGCCGCAGGCCATGGCCTCCAGCGGGGTGAGGCCGAACGGCTCGTACCAGGGCGCGCAGGCGACCACGTCGGCCGACCGGTACCAGCGCGGCATGTCCTCGCGCGGCACCGCGCCGACCAGGCGCACCCGGTCCGCCACCCGGCAGCTGCGGGCCAGCTCGCGCAGGCGGGCGGCCTCCGGCTCCCGGCCCAGCTCGCCCTGCCCCGGCCCGCCGATGATGAGGCACTCGGCGCGCGGCACCAGGCGCAGGCTGCGGATCACGTCGTCGAAGCCCTTGCGCGGCACCAGCCGCCCCACCGAGAGGATGCGCGGGCGGTCCGGGTCGCGGGGCTCGCTCGGGCCGTGCGGGCAGAAGTGGTCGGCGTCCACACCGGACGGGACCACGCTGATGCGCCCCCGCGGTACGCCGAGCCGGACCAGCTCGCGCACCTCGTCCCGGCACTGCGCGATGACCCGGTCCACGGCGCGCCCGAGCGCCCGCTCCAGCGGCACCCGCGCCGGCAGGCTGGTGTCCCGCTCGCGCTGGCAGCGGCGCTTCACCGAGCCGAGGGCGTGGTAGGTCTGCACGAGCGGCACCGGATGGGTACGGCGCGCGGCGAGCGCGGCGAGCCCGCTCATCCAGAAGTGGGCGTGCACCACGTCAGGGCTCCACCTGGACTGCCAGCTGCGCGCCAGCCACCCGCCGAACGCCCTCATGTACGGCAGCAGGCTGTCCTTCGGCAGCTGTTCGGCCGGCCCGGCCGGCACGTGCACCACGGTGGCGCCGGACGGCATGCGCACCTTCGCCGGCAGGCCTGGGGCGTCCCGCCGGGTGTAGACCCGCACCTCGTGACCGAGCCTGGCCAGGGCCGCCGAGAGCTCAGCCACGTGCAGGTTCTGCCCGCCCGCGTCCACCCCGCCCAGCGCGGCGAGTGGGCTGGCGTGCTCTGAGATCAGGGCGATCCTCATCGGTCTACCTCCTTCAGCACTCGGTCCCAGTCGGCGAGGAACCGACCAACGCCGTAGCGGGTGGTGGCGGTGGCTCGGGCGGCGGCACCCAGCCGGTGCGCCGCGGCGGTGTCCTCGACGAGCCAGCGAGCCGCGTCGACGAGCTGGTCGACGTCGGTCGCGGTGACGCCGGCGCCCGGCGGTACGGCCGCGACCGCCTCGGTGGTCGCGAGCGCGACCACCGGCATGCCCATCGCCATCGCCTCCAGGAGGCTGAGCCCGAGGGATGTCCACCGGGTCAGGTGCAGGTAGACCCGGCGGCGGGACAGCTGCGCGTGCATCCGGGCCTGGGGCAGGTCGTCATGCAGGGCGAGCCGGTCGGGGCCCAGCCCTACCCGGTCGGCCAGCCCGGCCAGGCCCATGCCGAAGACGTCCAGGGGAGCGGCCTCGGCGAGCCGGGGGTAAAGGTCGGTGCCGGTGACCCGCCAGCGGCGTACCGGCTCGTTGGTGGCGACCCCGAGCCGGGGCAGCTCACCCGTGTACGACGCGGCAGGCGCCGGGACGCCGTGCTCCACCACGGTCGTCGGGGTGGCGCCGCAGTCCCAGAACAGCTGGTTGAAGTGGGTGACGTGGACGACAAGCAGGTCGTCGCGGTCGGCCATCGGGTGCCGGGTGTCCGGCACGTCGCCGCGCGGCGTGTTGTGCTCGACGTAGACCGCGGGGACCTCGCGGCCGATGCCGACGCTCCGGCCGAGCCACTGGCTGGCCAGGGCCAGCTCCTGCGGGCGTTGCAGCACCACCACGTCGATGTCGGCGCGGGCCAGCTCGGCCGGTGTCCGCTCGACGACCGTCGCCGGCCAGGGGTAGGTGGCCGCCCGGCCGAGGCCGTAGGGGCCGCGCTCCGGCGTGACCGGCACCAGGTACTGGTGCCCGCCCTGGACGAAGGCTGTGGTCCAGGCGCCGTGCACGTGCCAGAGCAGGATGTTCATGCCCGGTCCTCCGTGCCGGCCGGGCCGGTGGCGCCAGCCTCGGGCCTGCTGGCGCACAGCAGCTCGACCGCGGCGACCACATCGCCCGGCTCGACCGTACGCAGGCAGGGGTGGCCGGGGACCGGGCAGTCCGTGGCGCGGGTGTGCCGGCACGCCGCGAGCGGGTCGCCGAGCCGCACCGCCGGCACCCGGTAGGGGCCCCACTGTCCTAACGGGACGGTCGGCGCGAACAGGCTCACCACCGGCGTGCCGACCGCCGCGGCCAGGTGGGCCGGGCCGGTGTTGCCCACCACGGCGCAGCCGGCCCGCGCCAGCACGCCGGCCAGCTCGCCGAGGGTGGTCCGCCCGCCCAGGTCCAGCCCTGCGGCACCGGCCACGTAGGCGGTGAGCGCCCGCTCCCGCCGGTCGCCGGTCACCACGACGCGATGGCCGGCGCGGGCCAGGGCGCGGACGATCCGCGCGCACTGGTCGGGAGGGCAGGCCCGCGCCGGCACGCTCGTGCCCGGGTGCACCACGACGTAGCGACCGTCGGCCGGCAGCGCGCCATCGGCTGAGAGCGCGCCGGCGGCCGGCAGCGCGCCATCGGCGCTCAGGCGCACGGCGAGGGCGCCGTCGTCCCCAGGCGGTAGGGGGTAGCCGGCGGCGGCGGCCAGCGAGAGCGCGCGCTCGGCCTCCGGCAGGGCGAGCGGCACCCGGTGCCGCACATCCAGCAGCGAGCCGGGGTAGTCATCGCTGACCGCCGCCGTACGCGGCACGCCAGCCATCCGCGCGAGCAGCGCGAACGGCAGCGGCGACTGGTGGAACGAGGTGAAGATGACGGCCTCGTCGGGCGCCTCCCCGGCGATCCTGGCCACCAGCGCGTCGACCTCGGCCGGGTCCACAGCCGACGGTCGCGGGTCCAGCCACGGCAGGCGCCACTCGACCAGCTGGTCCACGCCGGGCAGCAGCTCGGCCGCTGCCCGCCCGCGCGGACCACAAAGGAGCGTCACCCGCCCGGCACGCGCGGCGAGCGCCCGGACCGCCGGACCGGTGACGAGCACGTCACCGGCTGAGTCGGCCCGGACCGCGAGGACATGCGCACCGGGCTCGGCCAGGGGCGCGACCGCCGTGCCGATCCGGGCCCGGCGCAGCACGAGGTCCACCGCCTGGCCCAGGTCGCCGGCGGCAGCCGGTGCGGCGGCGACCTCGCCGGCCCGGGTCGCCGCGGTCGGCACCAGGATCGCGCTGGCGCCCGCCGCCATGGCGGCGGCGACGTCCGAGCCGATGTCGCCGATGACGACGCACCGCGCCGGTATGGTGCCCAGCGCCGCCGCGGCGGCGTACACCAGGCCCGGGGCCGGTTTGCGGCAGAGGCAGCCGTCGGCATCCTTGTGCAGGCAGACCTGCCACGTGTCGAACGGCCCGAGCAGCTGCTCCACGCGCGCGTTCACCCGGGCCACGTCGTCCGGGGTGAGCAGCCCGCGACCGACGCCGGACTGGTTGCTCACCACGCCCAGGCGCAGCCCTGCCGCCCGCAGCCGGTCCAGCGCCTGCCGGGCGCCGGGCACCGGCCGCACCCGGGCCGGGTCGCCGTTGTACGGCACGTCCGCCACCAGCGTGCCGTCACGGTCGAAGAGCACCGCGTCGATCAGCCCGCCGGTGGAACTTTCATGCCGATGCACGGACGTTTCTTTCCCGTGCTGTCCTTGGGCAAACATCATCTGGGACGGCTGCACCCCGTGCCAGATATGGCGGTAGCTGCCTCGCTGTCCACCAGCCGCGCATCCACCAGGCCACCGCCAGCGGTGGCAGCAGGATGCTGGTGACCACCATCACGGCCACCTCACGGAGTGTGCCGGGCCCGGGCGCGATCCGCCGGATGGCCAGCTCCGCCGTTCCGGCGTACCAGGCCGACCCGGCCAGCACGGCGGCCGCCCGCAGCCGGCGGCGGCCCGGGCCCGGCCGCGCCGCCGCCGAGGCCACCAGCGACGCGGCGGCGACCAGCGCGGCGAGCGTGACCGCGGCGTGCCGGCGGCGCCGCCCGCACCCCAGGCCCAGCAAAGCTCTCCACTGTGGACCGTAGAGCCGGCGGAGCAGCGCGTCGTCGGCGTTGCCGCGCTGGACCCGCAGGCTCACCCAGGCGTCCTCGGCCCGCACCGGGTGGCACACCCGCCGCTGCCCCCGGACCAGCCGCCAGCCCGCTCGCCGCACCCGGTAGGCCAGCTCGGCATCCTCGCGGTATGCGCGCGGGAACCGCTCGTCAAAGCCGCCGACCTCGGCCAGCGCAGCCCGCCGGTACGCCATGTCGGCCGTGACCCATGCGCCGTCGGCGAGGCCGGCGGTGTTGCGTTCCCAGTCCGTGGGCGCCCGGTCCCGTGGCAGCGGCACGTCGACCCTGCCCTGCACGCCACCCACGTCCGGGTCGGTGTCGAGGTCGGCGCGCAGCCGGCGGAGCCAGTCCGGCGCGGGCACCACGTCGTCGTCCAGGAACGCCACCCACTCGCCGCGCGCCGCCCGCCAGCCGGCGTTGCGGGCGGCCGCCGGGCCCGCCCCGCGTCCGCGGACGACCCGCAGGTACGCCGCCCGGCCGGTGCCGGGCAAGGGGGTGTCCTGCCGGCCGCCCCGGTCGTCGACGACGGTCACATCGACCGCTCCGCCCTCGGCGTCGAGCTGCGGGGCGAGCGCGGCGAGCAGCCGGCGCAGGCTCGCCCGCCCGACCGTCGGGACGACCACGCTGATCCGACCGGTGCCGCCGCCGGGCTGGCGCGATGGCCCGGTCACGTCGCCAGGCCGCCACGGTGGACCGCGAACGGTCCTATCGCGAGCAGGTCGACCGGGGCGGAGCCGAACAGCTCCAGCGCCTCCCGCGGGGTGTCCACCATCGGCCGGCCGGCGGTGTTGAGCGAGGTGTTGACCACGACCGGCAGGCCGGTCCGGTGCTCGAAGCCGCGCAGCAGCTCGGCCAGCAGCGGCTCGGTCGCCGCGTCCACGGTCTGGATCCGGGCCGTGCCGTCCACGTGCACCACGGCCGGGACCCGCTCCCGCCACGGGTCACGCACCCGGTGCACGAACAGCATGTACGGGCTCGGCAGCACGCCGTCGAAAAGCTCCCCGGCCCGCTCCGCGAGCACCATCGGCGCGACCGGGCGGAACTGCTCGCGCCCCTTGACGTCGTTGAGCCGCTCGGTGTTGGCGGCGTCCCCGGGGTGGGCCAGCAGCGAGCGCCGGCCCAGCGCCCGCGGGCCGTACTCGCTGCGCCCCTGGAACCACGCGACGATGCCGTTGTCCGCGAGCACCGCCGCGGCGGCGTCAGCGATCGACCTCGGTCGCCGGTACGGCAGGCGGGCGCGGCGCAGCTCGGCCTCCACCTCCTCGTCGGTGAAGCCGCGCCCGAGGTCCGCCCCGGGCATCGGCTGGGTCTGCTCGCCGAGGCAACGGGCCACGTGCAGCGCGGCACCGAGCGCGGTGCCGGCGTCACCGGCGGCGGGCTGCACCCAGATGCGCCGGAACGGCCCCTGCGCGGCGAGCCGGGCGTTGGCGACGCAGTTGAGCGCGACCCCGCCGGCGAGGGCCAGGGTGTCCGGCCCGCCGGCTGCGTCGTACACCCAGCCGGCCAGGTCGAGCAGCACCTCCTCGAGCCGGGTCTGCACGCTGCACGCCAGGTCGGCGTGGTCCTCGCCCAGCTCGGTGCCGTCCGGGCGGGGCTTGGCCAGGGTCGCCCAGTCGACCGGGTGCGCGGCGAAGCCGCCGTCACCGGTGGCGTACACCGCCTCCCGCAGCTGGCCCAGGAACCTCGGCTGCCCGTACGAGGCCAGGGCCATCACCTTGTACTCGTCGCTGGAGCGCAGGAAGCCCAGGTGCTCGGTGAGGCTCTCGTAGAGCAGCCCGAGCGAGTGCGGCAGCGCCTGGGCGGAAAGCGCCTCCAGCTCCCCGTCCCGGTACCGCCCGGCCAGGTGGCTGGCGACCTCGCCCCGGCCGTCGAGGACCAGCACCGCGCAGTCGCCGTGGCCGCCGCCGGCGGGCGCCGCCAGCCCCGCCGAGGCGGCATGTGCGACGTGATGCGGGACAAACCGGACTATCGCCGGGTCGAGCCCTGGCAGCGCGGTGGCCAGGAAGGACGGCGCCCGGCGGGCGTACATCAGCCGTAGCCACTCCCACCGGTCGCCGAGGTCGAGCCCGTCGTGGCACAGCCCCGGGTCGAACGAGTACGCGACCGCGTCCAGCTCCCCCGGCTCCAGCCCGGCCCGGGCGAGGCACCACGCGGCGGCCTGTTCCGGCAGCTCCCATGCGCTGAAGGCGACCGGCCGCTTGCCATGCTTGCGGCGGCTGAACCGCTCCTCCTCGGCTGCGGCCACCACCTGGCCGTCCACGACAAGGGCGGCGGCCGGGTCATGGAAGACGGCGTTGATCCCTAGAACACGCATGGGTGGCTCTTACCCGCTCCACCGCGGATAAATCTCCATAATGGACACTTAACCAGATGGTTGAGTCGGTTCCTCCGTTCGGCTGGATTTTCGCAGGCCGAATGGTTAGTCTCGACTAATCCGGACGGGTGCGTCGCGCTGTTGGTGGCTGCGGCTCAGCGAGATCCGTGCCGGTGATGGCGAGGAACTTCTCGAGGGAGGGACCGTGACCGCCACCTCTGTGCGAACCGAGGAGCTGGGCCACCGGCCGGCCGCCGCCCAGCTCGACAACAGCGCCAACGAGCTGCTCCGTACGCTGGCCGCACTGCCCAGGCAGCACCCCTCCCGGGAGGCCCTGCGGGAGCAGGCGATCGAGGCATGGATGCCGCTGGCGCAGCACCTGGCCACCCGGTTCGGCGGCCGGGGGGAGCCGGTGGACGACCTGATCCAGACGGCGACCGTTGGCCTGATCAAGGCGGTGGACAAGTTCGACCCGGCGCGCGGCGTGGACTTCGCCGCGTACGCCGTACCGACGATCGTCGGCGAGATCAAGCGGCACTTCCGCGACCACACGTGGGACGTGCGGGTGCCGCGCCGGCTCCAGGAGCTGCGGGTGAACATCAGCGAGGCGACCAGCGACCTGATGCAGCAGCTCTGCCGGGCGCCCACCGTCGCCGACCTCGCCGAGCACCTGGACCTGCCGGAGACCGAGATCCTGGCCGGGGTCGAGGGGGCCAGGGCGTACAACGCGGTGTCGCTGCAGACGCCGGCGCCCACCGGCGACCGCGGCACCGAGCTGGGCGACCTGATCGGCGCGGAGGACGCCGACCTTGAGCTGGCCGAGCTGCGCGTGGCCCTCGGTCCGGCGATGGCCACGCTGGGCGAGCGGGAGCAGCGGATCCTGATGCTGCGCTTCTTCGGCAACATGACCCAGTCCCAGATCGCCGAGCAGGTCGGCATCTCCCAGATGCACGTCTCCCGGCTGCTCGCCCGGTCCCTGTCCACGCTGCGCGAGGAGCTCGACCCGGCCAACGACGGCTGACCGCAGGGTCAGGACCCCTCCCGGCGCTCCAGGCCCACGGCGTACTTCAGCTCCTGCATGTCCTCGCGGAGCTTGGGGTCGTCACCGGCCTGGGCGTGCATCAGGTCGGCGAGCGCGTCGGCGATCGCGTTGAGCTTGTGCTGCACCGCGGCGTCCGCCCGGGTCTGGCTGTTCTGCAACAGGGCCACCAGCAGGAACGTGACGATGGTGGTGGCCGTGTTGATGATCAGCTGCCAGGTGTCGATGTTGCGGATCAGGGCGATCGACGGCGCCCAGACCAGGATCAGCAGTACGCACAGCGCGAAGAACCACGCCCGGGAGACGTAGCCGGTGGCGGTGGTCGCGAACCGGTCGAAGAACGAAAGGTGCCCACTCACCGAGGACGGCATGTCGTCCGGATGGTTGGACGAGGGTCGCTGGTCCTGATCCGGCCCGTGGTCGTCCTGGTCGGGTGTGCGTCGCGGTGCTGGCGTCGGCATGGGCCGGTAGTTCCCGCGGACCGGCGCGGCCGAAACGGCGTGCCCGGCGACGCCCCGCCGCCAGGGCACGGGCCAGGTGTGAAGGGCGGCGGTGGCGGGTACTGCCAGACCTCATGGCCGAACTGGGAGCTCACCATGACCGACCGCATGGATGATGGTCTGCTCGTCACGCTGAAGCGGGTGTCCTCCGTGCTCAAACAGGCCGGGATCCCGTTCGCGCTGGCCGGGGGGTTCGCGGCCTACGCGCATGGCGGCACCTCCAGCGACCACGACGTCGACTTCCTGCTCCGGGAGCAGGACGCCGACCGGGCCCTGGAGGCGCTGGCCGAGGCCGGCTTCACCACCGAGCGGCCACCGGAGGACTGGCTGGTCAAGGTGTACGACGACGGCCGGCTCGTCGACCTCATCCACCGGCCGGTGGAGCAGCCGGTCACCGAGGAGACCCTTGCCGACACGGTGATGCGGCCGGTCAACGCGGTCTACCTGCCGGTGGTGTCGGCGACCCTGCTGATGGTGCACAAGCTGCTCACGTTCTCGCAGCACTACTGCGACTTCGCCAAGGGCCTGCCGCTCGCCCGGTCGTTGCGGGAGCAGATCGACTGGGCCCGGGTGCGCAAGGAGACCGCGCACTCCCCGTACGCGGAGGCTTTTCTGGTCCTGCTCGACCGGCTCGGCGTGGTGCCGCTCGCGGTCGGCGCCAGCGGGGACGACGACCCGTCAGGGCTGGTGGAAGTGGCGTGACGGAGCCGGTTGACGAGTACGTCGAGGCGGCGGTGCAGCGGCTGCTCGCCGAGCACGAGTCAGTGGCCGAGCAGGGGATCACGGTCATCCGGCGGGAGCAGACCCTGGTGCTGCACGGCGACGTGGAGAGCACCCACCGGTGCGAGGAGATCCTGCGGCTGGTGACCACGCACTTCCCTGGCGTGCAGGTGCACGCCGACCTGGCGGTGACCCGCGCCCAGCCGCCGCCCGGCGCGGAGGAGCTGCGATGATCCGGGTCGCCGCGGTCGGGGACGTGCACATGGACGTCGATGTGGTGGGCCGGTTCCGCCCCGCCCTGGAGCAGCTGCCCGGGTGTGCTGACGTGCTGCTGCTCGCCGGCGACCTGACCCGGCACGGCACCGTGAGCGAGGCGCGCTGCGTGGCGAAGGAGTTCGGCGGCCTCGGCGTGCCGGTCATCGCGGTGCTCGGCAACCACGACCACCACAGTGACGAGGTGGACGGGCTGGTCGACGTGCTGGCGTCGGCCGGCGTCGAGGTGCTGGAAGGCACCTCGGTATGCCTGTCGACAGCCGGCGGCCGGCTGGGGGTGGCCGGCGTCAAGGGCTTCGGCGGCGGGTTCGCCGGCCGGTGCGCCAGCGCCTTCGGCGAGCCGGAGATGAAGGCGTTCGTGCGTACCACGTGTGACGCCGCGGACCGGCTCGGTGCGGCGCTGAAGGACCTGGAGTGCGACGTGCGGGTGGCGCTGACCCACTACGCCCCGGTGCCGGACACGCTGGCCGGGGAGCCGCCGGAGATCTACCCGTTCCTCGGGTCGTACCTGCTGGGCCAGGCGATCGACGCGGCACCCACTACGCTCGCCATCCACGGGCACGCGCACGCCGGCAGCGAGCGCGGGACCACCCCCGGCGGGGTACGGGTCCGCAACGTCGCGCACCCGGTGATCCGGCAGGCGTACAGCGTGTTCAACGTCCACCCGCCGATGGGGTAAGTCCCGCGCATCGCTGCCGACCCTGGGGGACAAACCAGATGATAGGCCTCTTATCGTATTAGTGCCCAAGCCGCTACCATGTTAGTACCTAGCCGTTACTGACGTTCGTCTCTCTCGTTCGTCAGCTAGCGCCTTGGGGCCTTGAGGTAATTCGGGTGTCCATCAAAGGGGGTCGGAATTTCTCAACGTAGAGCCACTAGCGTGACCGTCCTTGCGGCGTTGTTTCTTCTCGCCGGCTTTTCTCTGTCTTCCTGTGGGGCCCCCCTTGACCCTCCTCACCCTATCGGCCAGGAGGACTACCTATGGCGGGCCGAAAATGACCGCCGCCAGCTGATCGAGGGCCGTGTCCTCTATCCGGCGTCCATGGCAGGGGAGGTCGGAGAGCCGCAGGACCTGGTGGTGCACGTTTGTGGGCTCTCAGCTGGCTGCGGGCATATCGGAATCGATCATTCGGCTCCTGGCTCCAGTGTTCCTGGCACAACCAAGGTTGGTGCGCGGATGCTGGTCCGAGCTAGTTCGGACATGCCTGGGCAGATCACCCAGACGTCATCGACGGTGCAGCCTGTCCTGACGGCAGAAGACCTGGCGGAATGGCGTTGGCTGGTTACGCCTGCCAAGGCGGGGAGGTTCACGCTTCGCATTCATCTTACCGCGCTCGCCGCCGATACGGACGACGCCCTCCTGCCAGACCTGACGCTACCGATAAGCCTTAGAGCTCGTGTGACCGTTGGTCGTAGCCTGGATCTGGCTTGGCATCGTACGCTTGAAGCTGCCACCGGAGTCGGTGGAGTTCTTAGCGCTCTTGGAGTGTCGGCAGCCACCATCTCCCTGGCTATACGTCGTGCGCGAAGACGGCAGGCAACAATGTCACGCAGCAGGGAGGTCCGCTATACCCCCCGCGGTCCACGAAACCGGGACGGGCGAAGACGAGAAAGAGACAGGCAGTGACTATGCACGCTACTGCGACGACGGTGCGCAGTCGGTTGGTTACAGGTCTTGAAAGGTCAGGGTTGGCCGTAGCGCCGGCCACGCCGGGGTGGCTGTGGCCGCGCTCCTGCCCGCCGCCCCGGGGGGCACGGCATCGCGTCGGGGCCGTGCCCGAGAGGTGCCCGGGGTATGCCCGCGGGGGCGCTTATGCTCTGCTTCGCCGACGCGAGCAGAGCAACCGTCGCCGGCCAGCCCCCTACCGGCCCCGGGGCAGACAGCCCGGCTGGGCTCTGCTCGCGCAGATGGGGCAGAGCATAAGGCGCCAGACCACCACCCCTACCCCACCCACAGACCCGCCCGCCCGACCCGAGGACACCGATGCCTCCCACCCGGACCGGACCCAGCCCCGCCCCGCCTGAATCCTGATCATTCAGTCTCTGTAGCTGGAGTCGTACGTCAGTAAACGCAGGAGCGGGGGAAGAAGGCCCACCGGATGCCGGCGGCGAGGCTGCCGCCGTTCCACATGGCCATCACCCATTGGCGGTTGCGGGTGACGTAACGCAGGCCCAGCGACTGCCCGGCGGCCACGTAGCCGAGCAGATGGATCGGGGTAGGTGTCCCGCTGCCGTAGGCGCCGGCAGCGCCGATGTTCCCGTAGGCATGGCAGCCTCTCGATATGACGGGTTTCGGTCCGGTGTTGCCGGCTGGCTTGCCCTCGCTCCACACGCCGGCCGGGCTGCACAGGTAGTCGGTCGAGTTGGCGGTGCAGAAGATGGTCTCGTTGTGCCACCAGGTGCCGTCCGGACCGGCGCTGGGGCCGCCGGCGCAGCTCGACGAGGAGAAGCTCGGCCTGACGATGGCGAACTTGGAGGTGCCGTAGGCGTATGCGCAGCCATCGAAGGAACCGTGCGCGTAGCCCCACGGCCACCGGGTGATCGTGGGGTGTCCGCCGACGTAGTCCTTCGTGCCGCGTATGTCCATGTGATCAAACGCGGATTTGATGGTTCCGTCGGAGAAACGGAAGTCCTTTGCGAACAGATACCCGACGATCGGCCCGTTGCTCTTGTAGCTGAGGCCGACCCAGCCCGGCCCGTATCCAGTTGCGGCTGATGAGTCCTCGGTCGCGGTCTGTACCCGGTTGAACCCATAGCTCCAGGCATGACCGGTCGCGGGCACCATGAGCAGCGTTGCCAGCGCCGCCATCACCATCGTTGTCAGGCGGAACACGGCTCGTCGCGACAGATGTACCATCGTCACTCCTCTCACTGCGGGCGGCCAGTGTCGGCGGTGATGGTGGAGATAGTATTGCTTATATATTTTATCGTATCGATATCATTTCGCCAGATGTCGCCAACCGCCATGACCACCGGTTGCCTGCCAACCAGGCCGTCACCCCGTAGCCGTGGGTATGGCGGGTGCGTGCCACGGTGCCCGACAGTGCCCCGTTCAGGCCTTGGCTGTGAGCGCATCCCGGGTGTTGAGGTTGGCGCGGTCGGCTGCGGCCCGGCCCGATGCCCATCCCTCCCGGTTGGTCGCCGGCACCGGCTTGCCGACGAGGTCGGGGAACAGCTCGTCGGCGAGCTCACCGACCTTCGCCTCCCGGCCGGCGAGCACCGGCAACAACCGGTCGGCTCCTGGCCGGCCGGCGATATCCTGGCTGGCCTGCTCGGTTGCCTGCCTGGTCGCCTTGGCCAGCCGCTCACCGATGCGCTGGGCGTACGCGGTGAGGAACGACTGCCGGAACGAGCGGGTGCTGGACCGGCCATACGCGTCGCGTCGCGACCCGGCCCTGACCATTGCGCCGGTCGCCTGCACCAGCAGCGAGGTGAACAGCATCTCCACAGCGTCCACATCAGACTGGAAACCGAGCACCGTGACGAACCCGAAGGCACTGGACCAGACCGAACGGCAGCGGTTCGCCCGGGCCACCACATCAAGCAGGAGAACCTTGGGCGCCTCGTACGGGTTGTCGACACCAACCCGCCGCCCGACCGGCTCCTCAACGCTGCCCGTCCCGGCCGACAGCAGCGCGTAGTCGATGCTGTGGCGGGCCATCAGCTCCTGGGCCTTGGCGGTGTACGCCTCGGCCTCCTCCGGGAACCCGGTCGACTCCGCCTTGGCCAGCAGCGCCCGTACCCGGTCGAGCTGGCGCGCGTGGACCGCCCGCTCCTGGTCCGTGGCCGCGCCCAACGAGCCGCGACGCGCCTGACCCGGCAGCGGGCACAGCTTCTCGATCTGCGGACACGTGTTGAAGACGTACAGCACCTCCAGCATGCAGCGCATCAGCTCCGGCCGACCCAGGCCGTCCCGCTCGCCCAGCGCCGACAGGTACTGGTCATCGCGCTCCCACCAGACCACCGCCCCCAGGTCGCGTACCTGTGCTTCCCAGCGCTCGTCCACTGTGGCCGCGGCGTAGCCGCGCATCTCCCCGGCGATGACGTCGGCCGCGACCCGCGCATGCCGGGAGCCGTAGCTGCGCTGGGCCATCCGGACCACGTCGGCAGGCTGCCAGCCCCGCCGCCACACCGCCGTCAGCGTGCGTTGCAGGACTACGAACAACGCCGCGTCCACCGCCCTTGGCCCGCCAGCGCCCGGCCCGCCCACCAACACGTCGCAGCACACCTGCACCGCGTCGTCATTCTTGGCGTGCAGGGCCCGCATCGCTTCGCCGACGGCGAGGTCCACCACCTGCGCCGGTCGCACACCGTCGGTGCCCAGGCCAAACGGCCGCCCGGACACCGGCCCAGCCCACGCTGCGCCGGCTGGCTCGAAGCCGGGCCGCTCCTGACGGCTGCGCTGCTGGCGCGCCTTCTGCTTGGCCCGCCGGCGCTGCTGGTTCCTGACGCCCACCATCCCACCCCATCAGTCCGCCATCGCACAGTCTGGCCGTACGCTACTTGACGGTGGCGACCCCAGACGCCGTGGTGCGGCCGGTAGCCAAGCAGTCAGCCGCGGGTGAGGACTGCCCGGAAGAAGCCCTCACCCGCGCGGTCCTGACCGGTGGCCTGGACGAGGTGACTGTCCACGACGAACTGCCGGGCAGAGCCCAACGAGCTCATCGGCGATTCGGCTACTCGGCTCCGGTCTGTTCCAGGTCGGGGTTCTCGCGGTAGTCGCTGGCCACGTCCAGGATCGCGGTCTGCGGCCGGTAGGCCGGTTCCAGCCGTACCAGGTCCCACTCGTTGATCCAGGCCCGCACATACTGGCGCATCCGGGTGGCGCCGAGGCGCTCCAGACCGGCCACGTCCGGCGGCTCCCACCCGAAGGCCCGTCCGTGCATCTCCCGCAGCCGGGTGTACACCTGCTTGAGCTCCAGCTCATCCGGCGGGGTGAGCAGGTGCATCTCCCGGTCGATGATCCGCATGCCGAGCTGCGCCGCCGCGGCCAGCTCCTCGGCCTCCGGCGTCCCCTTCGCCCGGAGCCTCGACGGCACCTGGTCCCGGTCGTTGCGGCCGGTGATCACGGCCGCCTCGAAGTCGTCGGTCATCGCGAACACCGCCGCCACCGGAACCCCCGGCCCGCCCAGGTCACCGCGTATCCACCGGGCCAGCTCCGCATACGACCTGGCCCTTTGCAGCAGCGAGTACCGCCCGACCAGCTCGACCTCGTCGAACAGGATGACCCAACCGGCCGAGCCGGCGGCGGAAAGCAGCCGGGCAGCGAACCGCAACCGCTGGCGGCCCAGCTCAGCTGCTGACACCGGTGACAGCGTGGGGCGCTGCTCGCCTATCTCCCGCATCCGCCGCCGCAGCTCCGCGGTCGCGATCGGGTCACCAGACCAGAACCGCACGATCGTGTCGGCGTACGCCGCATCCTTCTCGCGCAGGTGCGCGAAGAGCGCGAGCGTCGCCGGGAACCGCTCGTTGAGCCCGGACCCGGTCGAGGTGGCCCACCGCAGCAGCTCCACGTAGGCCCGCCCGTCAAGGTCCAGCGCGGCGGCGGCCTCCACCAGCGCCGGCCGTGCCTGGTCCAGCCGGCCCGCGGTCTCCACGGCCGCCCGGAACACCTTTACCGGGTCGTGCAGCGGCATCTCCTTGCTGACCACCACCCGGCTGACCGTGAACCCGGCGTCCAGGGCGAGCTGGGCCAGGTGCTCGAGCAGGTGGCTCTTTCCGGTGCCGAACCCGCCACCGAACAGCAGCCCACCGGCCGTGCCACCGGCCGCCGCCTGGCACAGGGCCTGGAACCGGTCCTCGATGACGGGCTGCTCGCTGCCCAGCGCGGCCACGGCGCTGCGGTTGGGCACGCCGGCCCGGAGCGCCTCGACTATCCGCCGGCAGGTGAGCACGTCATCACCGCGAATATCCGTATCTGTCATGCCGCTGCTCCCATCTGCGGCCCGACCCGCACCAGCGCGGCATACGGGTTGGCTCGCCGCCGGTCCCGGACCTCGTCCGCGACGCGCATCTGCAAGGCGGTGTACGTGGATAGCCCGCGTTTGTCGTCGTGCACCAGCACCGACGGCAGCAGTGCCGCTACGAACAGCCCTTCCAGCTCGTCCGTTGCGTCGATGAACTGACGCAGCACCTCGTACGCGTCGAGGATCGCCGCCTTCGAGTAGTAGTGCCCGTCCCGCAGCCCGACCGGCGGCCGTCGGGCGACCGCCAGCCGGTTCAGATCAAGGCCCAGCACCAACCCGGGCCGCCCGGCGAGACGAACCCAGCGACCGAGCGAGGCCAGCAACGGCCAGGCGTTGTGCCGAGCGACCCTGCTGTGCAGCGACACCCGGCGCAGGTCCGCCGCCGGCAGCCGGTCCCCGCACAGCCACCCGATGACCGTCTCCCGCTCGGTGGCGCTGACATCGCCACGCCCGAGACGTTCCTGGCACAGCCGCAGCATCGCCACGCGGAACTCGTGGCTCAGCGCGGTATCCCGCAGCACCGTCTGCTCGATCGCCCTACGCACCGTGCGGTAAAGCTCGGCAGCGTCGATCTCGTGGTGGCGGGCCACCGCGGCCAGGTCGACACCGTCATGCTCCGCGGGCACGGGAAACGCCGCCTGGTCGAGTACGCGGCGCACCACGGCCTCGGCCAGGCCGACCCAGTCAACCTGCCGGGCGATCGCGGTGAAAACCTGGTCGATCAGGTGTACGCGGGTCGTGGCGGCGTCGACCGACACGCAGGCGAAGTCGCCACCAACGCTGGCCAGCCCGCCGGTCAGCTCCAGCACCACGCTGTCGTCGGCGACGGACAGCAGCTTCACGCTGCTGCCGCCCAGGGCGACGTAGCTTTCGAGGTACTCGCGTTCGGCGAAGTCCAGGTACTCGGCCGCGCCGAGGGTCTCGCCGGTCACTCGGGCACCTCCTCCGGCATCGTGAACGACACCCCCCAGTACTTCTGCTGCTGGCCGGTGCGGGAGACGGTCACCAGCGTCCCAGTGCCCTTGGTGCCGGTGCTCGCCGACCACCGCAGCTCCCGCGCGCTGCGGCTGGTGGTGGTGACCCCGCTCTGGTCGAGCAGGTACAGGTCGCGGGCGAACTCCTGCTTCGAGTACGCGCTGCGCTGGCCGGGCAGCATGGTCAGCACGCCCCAGATGTCGATCAACCGGACGACCGCGTCGGCTTTCTTGTCCTCGCTGGCGACCCACAGCTCATACCCGGAGCGCAGGCTGTCGAGGAACTGCTCCGCCTTGAACCGGGGACCGCGTTCCTGTGCCCGCGCCAGCGCCGCGACCAGCACCGACGGGCGTAGGCGCCGCTCGCGGGCCTTGTCAACCTGGACAACGGCGTCGGTCGGCAGGAGGCGTAGCAACGAGGGGTAGCACAGGAGCTGGTCGTCGTCCTCGACGATCGCGACTCCCTGGGCCTCCGCCTCGCTGAGCAGCTCCTTGACGTAGCCGCCGGAGGCCAGGTGCGCCTGCTCGTCAAAGGTGAGCTCGAGCTCGCGGGTGTTGGCAGCAAGGCCACCGGCCGCCGACTGCGCGGCCGCAAGGGCCTTCCGCAGGTCACGGACCTGGCCGGTACGTGCCGCCGCGCGGGCGCGCTTCATCTCGCGTACCACGGTGTTGGCCGCCCGCAGCGCGGTGTCGACCTGCCGCTCGGTCTCCGCGAGGGCTGCCTCGAACGCGCCGGCCTCCCGGCCGGCTACCGGATATCTCTCAGTCTCTGTCTGTGTCACCGTTGGTGAGCCTCATTCCGCTTCGGGTCGTGTCTCCGGCGGAAGATACAGTCGAGCCCGTGGTGGGCCAACGACACCGGTCTCCGGCCGAGTGGCGGTGGGTTCCGCCGGAGCTGCACACAATGATCGCCGGACACAATATCCCTGGTGGAATGATCTACGTCGGGCGCCACCTGCGATCGATGACCGGCGGTGTCGAGCCGGCGCTGGTCAATCCGGATCTCCAGGTCGCCATGACCGGCCCACCGCCCATCGGCCGCCTGTCCGGGCCTGCGTCGGCGTACCACCTGATCTCACCGGCGGCCCGCGCGGCGTACCTGCGGTGGCTCGCCGGTGGGCGGCGGACCGACGTACCCGTCGACCTGGTCCTGCTGTTCTGCTACGGCCTGGAGCGGCGCGTCGTCGCCGACCTCGGGGAGGATCCGGCAGCCGACCGGGACCTGGGCGCGATCACCGCCGAGGCGCGGCGGCTGCGGGCGCGGTACGGCGACGCCGGCCCGACCCTTCGCGAGGCGCTCGACCGCCTGCTCGGCCTCTTGGCGCTGCTCACCGAGCCACGGGTGACCCGGGTTGAACCGGGTGGCTCCGCGCCGGCAGCGGGGAGGTCGGCAGCGGAGAGGTCGGCGACGGAGGTGCGGGTGGAGCTGGGCCGGTTGGCCGCGACCGGGACACCCGTGCCGGCCGACTGGGCGCTGGCCTGGGTCCGGCATCACCCGGCGCTGACCCGGCGCGCCGCCCAGCAACGCTGCCCGGACGAGTTCGACCGGCTGTTCGCGCTGCGTTACCGCGCCCGCCATGGCGACGGGCTCGTCCCACCCGACGATGGGCCGGGCATCCGGGTCAGGTACCAGCCGGCCAACCCGGGCCTGACCGCCATGCTGGTCTGCCGCGCGGACCTACCCGACGTGCTCGGCGAGCCGCGGTGCACCCGCGAGCTGGTCCGGCTGGTCGACGAGGTGGCGACCGCGCTCGAACCGTACAGCCGGTGGCTGGCCAGGTTCCCGGCCGGTCACGGCTCGCTCGCGGCGACGGCCCTGCTCCCGGCCGAGCTGGTCGACCCCGACCAGGGCCGGCTCGGTGCCCTTCGGAGGTGGGCGCAGGCACACCTCGGTGACCGGGCCACCGCGGTCATCGACGCGGCCGAGTTGCGGCAGCACTGGTCGGCGGCTGTCCCCGGGCGGATGGCCCGCGACGAGGCCGTCGCCTTCATCGAGGTGCTCGCGCTGCTCGGCATCGGGATCGAGCCGGACGTACGGTTCGGCGCACCGGCGCTGGCCGATGGCCCGGCCGTCCTGTTCCGCCACGAGGCCGGTGCGCCGGACCGGCCGGGGGCCCGGTTCACGACCGCGGCGCTCGTCGTGCGGTGTGCCGCCGCCGTGGCATCGGCCGCCCGGCCCGTCGACCCCCGGGGTACGGGCTGCGAGGCCGTCCTCGACACCGTGCCCGACCTGGCGATGGCGCTGCGGTTGCCCCCGGCCGAGCAGCCGCGCCTGGCGGCCCGCCTGCACTGGCTGCTGGCGGCCGGGGTGGACGCCGACCGGCTGCCGCGGCAGGTGACGCCGTTGGACCCGGCGGGGCGGGAGGTCGCGGGCCGGTACCTGGTCCGCGTCGCCGCCGCGGCGGACCCGGCCACCACGCCGGCCACGATCGCCGCCCTGGCCCGGATGTACCAGATGCTCGGGCTGGACCGGGACCTGGTGTTCCGCCGGGTGCACGAGCAGAGCGTGACCGGACGACCATTGCTGGCCGCACCGTCCGAAGGGGACGAGCTGGTCACGATCAGGCCGGCCGACCCGGTCACCGGCGGGTACGCGCTGCCGTGGACGGCCACGGAGCCATCCGTTCCGCTCGACCAGGCGGTGGTCAGTCGCAAGATCGCCGAGACCGCGGCGGTCGGCACCCTCCTCGCCGAGGTTTTCGCCGACGACGATCCAGGGAATGGCCCGCCCGCGCCGCAGCCCCCCGAGGATGACGGCGCCGATCTCATCGTGGGCCTCGACCGCGAGCACAGTAAGCTGCTGCGGGCGCTCGCGGTGCGCCCTTTGTGGACCCGCGACGAGTTCGCCGCACTCGCCGCTACGCACGGGATCCTGCCCGACGGAGCGCTCGACCTGCTGAACGAGGCCGCGATCGAGGCCGTCGGCGGGCCTGTCGTCGAGGGCGAGGCTACGCTGACCGTCGACGTGGACCTACTCCAGGAGCTGCTCAGATGACTCCCGACAGCACGACTGGGCAGGCCCAGCGCATCCGCCCCCGGGAGCGGGACGCGATCGTCGCGTCGCTGCGCGCCGGGGTCGTGCCCCAGCTCGGCCAGCAGCACATCCAGGTCGGCCGGGCGGCCGAGGTGAAGGCTGTGCTGCACGACGTCGACCGCATCGCCGAGGGCGGCGGCGCCTGCCGGTTCATCATCGGCGAGTACGGCTCGGGCAAGACCTTCTTCCTGCACCTGACCCGCTCGATCGCGCTGGAACGGCGGCTGGTCACCGCGCACGCGGACCTGTCACCCGACCGCCGGCTGCATGCGGCCTCCGGCCAGGCCCGGGCGCTCTACGCCGAGCTGATGCGCAACCTCGCCACCCGGGCCCGCCCCGAGGGTGGCGCGCTGGCCAGCGTCGTCGAGCGGTTTGTGACCGGGGCGATCAGCGAGGCCAACGCCGCCGGCGACCGGCCGGACGAGGCGATCGCCGCCCGGCTCGCGGTGCTGTCCGAGCTCACCGGCGGGTACGACTTCGCCGCCGTGGTCGGGGCGTACTGGCGCGGCTACGACACCGGTGACGAAAGGCTGCGTACGGACGCCGTGCGCTGGCTGCGTGGCGAGTTCACCAGCAGGGTGGACGCGCGGGCCGCCCTCGGCGTACGGACGATCGTCGATGACGCGACGGTCTACGACCACCTCAAGCTGATGGCGCGCTTCGTCAGGCTCGCCGGCTTCGGCGGGCTGCTGGTCTGCGTCGACGAGATGGTCAACCTCTACAAGCTGACGGGTTCGGCCGCCCGCAACGCAAACTACGAGCAGGTGCTGCGCATCGTCAACGACACGTTGCAGGGCGGCGCGGCGCACCTGGGCTTCCTGTTCGGCGGCACGCCGGAGTTCCTGCTCGACACGCGGCGCGGCCTGTTCTCGTACCCGGCGCTGGCGTCGCGGCTGGCGGCCAACGCGTTCTCCTCGGCCGAGCTGGTCGACTACTCCGGGCCGGTGCTGCGGCTGGCGAACCTGACCCCGGAGGACGTGTTCGTGCTGCTGACCAAGCTGCGACACGTGTACGCCGGGGGAGAGGCGGCCCGCTACCTCGTGCCCGACGAGGCGCTGACCGCGTACATGGCGCACTGCGCCCGGCGCATCGGCGACGCGTACTTCCGCACGCCGCGGGAGACCGTCCGTGGCTTCCTCGACCTGCTGGCCCTCGTCGACCAGCACCAGGACGTGAGCTGGGCAACGCTGCTCGGCACCGTCGAGGTCGCGGCGCCACACGACCCGGACCTCGCCGCCGATGATGAGCTCACCTCGTTCCGCCTCTGAGCCGCCCCCGGCGGCGCAGTCCCTGGCGTACGAGCTGTACCACCCGTACCTCCAGCGCTGGATCTACGAACGTGGCTGGGACCGGCTACGCGACGTCCAGGAGCGCGCCGCGAGGCTCATCATCGACGGCGACCGGGACGTGATCCTCGCGTCGGCCACCGCGAGCGGCAAGACCGAGGCGGCCCTGCTGCCGATCTGCACGGTGCTCGCCCACCACCAGGAGGTCGGCACCGCCGGCGTGCAGGCACTGTTCGTCAGCCCGCTCAAGGCACTCATCAACGACCAGTACGACCGGATCGTCGAGCTCTGCGAGCCGCTGGACCTGCCGGTGCACCGCTGGCACGGTGACGCCCCGGCCAGCGGCAAGGCGCGGGTGCTGCGCGCACCGGCCGGCCTCCTGCTGATCACGCCCGAGTCGCTGGAGGCGATGTTCGTCCGGCACGGCAGCCGGGTCCAGCGGATCTTCGGCGGGCTGCGGTACGTGGTCGTCGACGAGCTGCACTCCTTCATCGGCACCGAACGCGGCGCCCAGCTGCAGTCCCTGCTGCACCGGGTGGAGCGCAGCGCCGGCCGGCGCGTACCCCGGATCGCACTGTCCGCGACGCTGGGTGACCTCACCGCGGCGGCCGGGTTCCTGCGGCCGGGCGGCGGGGCGGACGTTGCGGTGGTCGCGTCGGCCGAGCCCGGCAGCGAGATCCGCCTTCAGGTCCGCGGCTACCTCGAACCGAAGTCTGCCGCCCCGGTGAAGCCCGCCGCTCCGGCGAATGCGCCTGCCGGGCCGGCGAAGCCCGCCGCCGCGCCGGCGGACGCGAGGTCCGGTGGCGGTGAGCCGGCCGACCGCGCCGCCATCGCCGACCACCTGTTCCGGATGCTCTGCGACAGCGACAACCTGGTCTTCGCCAACTCCCGCGCAGCCGTCGAGGTGTACGCCGACATGCTCAGCCAGCGGGCGGCACGGGCCGGCGTACGCACGCAGTTCCTCGCCCACCACGGCAGCCTGTCCAAGGAGATCCGCGAACACGTCGAGGAGCGCCTCAAGGACCCGTTCACACCGGTGACCGCCATCTGCACGTCAACGCTTGAGCTCGGCATCGATGTCGGCTCGGTGGACTCGGTGGCCCAGATCGGGGCGCCGCCGACAGTGGCCGGCCTGCGCCAGCGCCTCGGCCGGTCCGGGCGCCGGGCGGGCCGGCCGGCGGTCCTGCGCGTCTACGTCGCCGAGCGCGAGCTGGCCCCCGGGGTCAGCCCGGCCGATGCGCTGCGGGCCGAGCTGGTCCAGTGCGTGGCAATGGTCGAGCTGCTCACCAGCGGGTGGTACGAGCCGCCGGACACCGCCGGCCTGCACCTGTCAACGCTCGTCCAGCAGGTCCTGTCCATCATTGCGCAGCGCGGCGGTGCCACGGCCGGACAGCTCTACGCCATGCTCTGCGGCGAGGGCCCGTTCCGGCGGGTCGACCGGCCCATGTTCGCCCGGCTGCTGCGCGACATGGGCCACCACGACCTGATCCGCCAGCACGACGGCGGCCTGCTGCTGCCCGGAGGCGAGGGCGACCGGCTCATCAGCCACTACACCTTCTACGTGTCGTTTCGCACCTCGCAGGACTACCGGCTCGTCGCAGACGGCTACACGCTCGGCACGCTGCCCGTGGACCGGCCGATCCTGCCCGGGGCACTGCTCATCTTCAGCGGCGCGCGGTGGCGGGTGGTGGCGGTGGACACCGCGATGAGGGTCATCGAGCTGACGGCCGCCGAGGCGGGCCGGCCGCCCGTCTTCCCCGGCACGGGCGGTGAGATCGCCGACGAGGTACGCCGGACCATGCGCCGGGTGTACCGGTCCGCCGATGTCCCGCCCTACCTCGACGCCACCGCCCGGACCCTGCTGGCTGAAGGGCGGGCCGCGTTCCATGCGGCCGGGCACGCCACCAACCGGGTCTTCGCCCGCGGGCCGGAGACCCTGTTGTTCCCCTGGCGCGGCGACCGGATCATGAACACGTTGGCTGTCGTCCTCAATGGATGCGGCCTGCACGTAGGCCAGGACGGGCTCGCGATCACCGTGGCGAACCGCTCGCCCGCCGAGGTCGGTGAGCTGGTCCGGGAGCTGGCCGCGGGCGTCCCTCCCGATCCGTGCGCCCTGGCCCGCACGGTACGGGCCAAGGCGCGCGACAAGTACGACCGGTACCTGAGTGACGAGCTTCTCGACGCCGCGTACGCCGCTCGCGCCCTGGACGTGCCAGCCGCATGGGCGACACTGGCCGAGCTGGCCTCCGCGACGACGTAACGGCATCTCGTCCGCGAACGCACAAGTCAGCAAACCAGCGGTACATAATCGTGAGGCTGTGCCGCTGGCGGTAGGCTCTCGGCATGGCAGGACCCCGCATCGTGCACGTCGCCTACTCTGCGGAGCAGGATGAGGATGGGGTCTGGTGTGCTCGGGCGCAGCTTCATCCCGGGGTGGTCGCCTACGGTGACGGCGACACGGAACAGGCCGCGGTCGACGACCTGCGAGAAGGGCTTCTCGGGCTGATCGAAGAGTTCGGCGCTCCGAAGGAGCTGACCCTGACCGTGCCGGACGCCGCCTGATGCCACCGGTTCCTTCCGTCCCCGGCGCCAAGGTCGTCCGGGCATTGGAGAGGCTGGGCTTCAAGGCCCTACGGACCCGAGGGAGCCACGTCATCATGCGCCACCCGGACGGGCGGGGTACGGCCGTGCCGGTCCATTCGGGCAAGGACATGCCCAAGGGCACCCTGCGCAATGTTATGGCTGACACCGGCTTGACCGCCGAGCAGATCGGCGGGTAGCTCCGGCGACCTGCTCGGCTCCTTCGCAGACGAAGCACGCTATCGGCGTCGAGATGCCGGCAACAAGGGAGACCTGCGCTCATCCAAGCTGTGTGGCGGCCCAATCGTCGATGACCTCGGCCAGCGCGCCGAGCGGCAGCTCACCATTGCTCAGCACGGCGTCGTGGAAGCCACGGATGTCGAACCGTTCCCCCAGCACCTGCCGCGCCCTGGCTCGGATCCGGTCGATCTCCAGCCGGCCCACCATGTAGGCCAGCACCTGCCCGGGATCGGCGATGTACCGGTCAGTCTCCCGCTCGATGTCCACAGGCGGCATCGGGGTGTTGGCGCGCAGGAAGCCGACCACCTGCTGGCGGCTCCAACCGAGGGCGTGGATGCCGGTGTCGACCACCAGCCGGGCCGCGCGTACCGAGTCGCCAGCCAGCATCCCGAGCCGGGCCACATCGCTGGAGTACAGGCCCATCTCATCGGCGAGCCGCTCGGCGTACAGGCCCCAGCCCTCGGCGAACGCGTTGATCGGCGTCACGCGCCGCAGCAGCGGCAGGCCGGTCAGCTCCCGGGCCAGGGCGACCTGGACGTGGTGACCCGGGATGACCTCGTGGTATGCCACCGCCTCGGCGCTGTAGCGCTCGCGCTCCTCCGCCCGGTAGGTGTTGACGAAGTAGATGGCTGGCCGGCTGCCGTCCAGCGCCGCACCCGAGTAGTTCCCGCCCGGCGCGCCCGGCGCCTCATCGGCGGGGACCGCTTCGACCGTGCAGCGCTGGCGAGGTAGCCGGCCGAACCACTGCGGCGCCGCCCGCTCGGCGCGCGCGATGATGGCGCGGGCGGTGGTCAGGATCTCCGCGGCGTCACGCCACCGCAGCGCCGGGTCGGTGCGCAGCCGCTCGAACATCTCGGGCAGCGCGATCGGCCCGAACACCCGCCCGCCGGTTGACCGGTACTCCTCAGCCAGCCGTTCGACCAGCTCCAGGCCGGTCAGGTGCAACTCTTCCGCGGAGCGGGCGAGCGTGGTGTGCGTCTGGATGAGCCGCTCGTAGGTCGCCTCGCCATCGGGCAGCCAGCACAGGCCGGCGCGCTCGTCCGGGCGGCTGTGCGGCGCGACCTCCTCGGCAAGCACCCGGCGGTACCGGGTGAAGGCCGCGCGTACGACGCCGTCGACCAGCCGGTCCCGTTCAGCAGTGAACGTTGTGTCGTCGGTGGGCGGCCGGGGCCGCCGCAGCGGGTTGCTGTCCCGGTTGGCCAGGTGCCGGTCGAGATGGGCGACCGCCGTGTCAACCAGGCACCGCACCGGCAGGCGGCCCGCCGCCACGCCGGTGCGGTGCCGGGCGGCCAGGGTGGCTATTGATCCGTAAGGCAAACATGCCGTGATAGGGTACCTGCTATGGATGTCGTAGTGAAGGACGCGCGACGGCTTTCCCCGCAGGCGCAAGAGGACCTGCGCCGGCGGGCAGTCGCGGCGGTCAGGAACGGGATGTCCCAGGCAGCAGTGTCCACTGTGCTCGGTGTATCACCGAAGACGGTCTGGCGGTGGGTGAACGCCTTTGGCAGCAAGGGAAACAAGGGCCTGAAAGCCGGGCGGCGGGGGCGGCGGCCGGGTGAGCAGAAGGCGTTGACCCCCCAGCAGGAGGCATGGGCCCGCCGAGCCGTTCTCACCAAGAATCCCGACCAGATGGCTTTGCCCAGCTTAGTGTGGACCCGTCCTCAGGTAAGGGACCTGATATGGAAGCGGTTTGGTGTCGGCCTGTCTCTGGTCACGATCGGTAAGTACCTGCGGTCGTGGCGGCTGTCACCGCAGAAGCCGGTCCGCAAGGCCTACGAGCAGAACCCGGAGGCGGTGGCCCGGTGGCTGGAGGTGGACTACCCCGCGATCGCGAAACGGGCAAGGAAGGAGAAGGCAGTCATTTTGTGGCTGGACCAGACGGGTCTGCGGTCGGACGCCCCGGTCGGGAAGACATGGGCACCGGTGGGGAAGACCACGGTCACGGCAAAGTCGGAGAGTGTGCGCCTGGGAGCTTTTCGTGAAGGTTCAGGGTGGACTTGACAGGGCGGGCACAGCTCCGATGATCTTGAGGTTGTCGACGCCTTCAGATCACACCGTGGAGTACCGTGCCCGC
>DASSUC010000428.1:0-21353 GCA_035707405.1 Micromonosporaceae bacterium
GGGCGGGCGGGTCTGTGGGTGGGGTGGGGGTGGTGGTCTGGCGCCTTATGCTCTGCCCCATCTGCGCGAGCAGAGCCCAGCCGGCTGTCTGCCCCCGGGGCCGGTAGGGGGCTGGCCGGCGACGGTTGCTCTGCTCGCGTCGGCGAAGCAGAGCATAAGCGCCCCCGCGGGCATACCCCGGGCACCTCTCGGGCACCTCTCGGGCACGGCCCCGGATGCCGTGCCCCCCGGGGCGGCGGGCAGGAGCGCGGCCACAGCCACCCCGGCGTGGCCGGCGCTACGGTCAACCCTGACCTTTCAAGACCTGTAATCGTAGGGTGAACGGTTACTACAGCTCACCTTGACAATGTCCGGCTTGGCCGGTATGGATGCCAACGCCCTGGCTTGGGTCGTGGCCGGATCCATGCCGGCCGAGTCCGTCATGGCAGTCTCGGCTGACCTGGGACGGCCGCCGCCGTAGCGCTTGTCCCCAGAGGACTGAGGGAAACGCCACCGACGGTCGGTGCCGGGCGCCCGCCCACAGCTGCGCCCGGCACGAACCGGCATGGCGTGGAGCACCAACCCCACCCGCGCGCGACGAGGTTGATCCGGTCCTGCGACGCTGTGGGTGTGACCGGCCGCCAGCCACGGGTGGATCTGCTCGATGATGACCAGCTTGCCGTTTCCGCTGTGGTCGCCAACTGCGCGATGAACCGGGAGCGCCAGCTCAGCGGGGTCAACAGCTATACCCGCGAGCTTGGGTTCAACCCGGTTGACATCCTCACTGCGACGCTGGCCGACCCGCCCTCGACGGGCTCGACGGCCGCGTGGCTGGACCTGTGCTGCGGTACCGGCCGCGCGCTGATCCAGGCCGCCGACCAACTGGCACACCTCGGGCTGGCCGAACGAGCCAACCTGATGGGCGTCGATCTTTTGGACGCTTTCGACCCGGCGCCAGCAGTACCGAGCCTGCAACTGGTCTGCGCTCCTGTGCTGGCATGGACGCCGGCACGGTCGTTCGACCTGGTCACCTGCGTGCACGGGCTGCACTACCTCGGTGACAAGCTCACCATGCTGACCCGCGCCGCCCGCTGGCTGACCGTGACGGGCCGCCTGGTCGCCGACCTCGACCTGGCAGCATCCGCCTCCCCGACGGGAGGCCGGCCGGCCGACGCCTGGCCACACGGCTACGTGCGGCCGGCTTCAGCTACAACGCCCGCCGCCACCGCATCAGTCGCACCGGCCGGCTCGACGTCCACCTGCCCTACACCTACCTCGGCGCTGACGACCGCGCCGGCGCGAACTACACCGGTCAACCAGCGGTGAACTCCTTCTACCGAGAACACCCGCAGTAGCACGCGTGGACACACGTACGCCCCGCGAGCCGCGCGGTCGTGCCGGGAAGGATGCCCACGCACCACTTCGGAGAGTGCCACCCACCCCGAGTGCGCACAGCGTTGACGCAGGACGCCGGGGGGACCATTGAGGTCAGCCACGGTGTAGGAGCCGTCCCCGCTCAGGCGGTACCGACGCCGTCCACCGGCCGGGTCGCGGTCGAACGAGTCGTGGACCCGATCGACATGGCGGAGGTCGACTGGCTAGCGTCGTGGACATCATCGCGCCTGCCCGGAGGAACGGGAGGATCGTACGTGACCGAGCTGCCAAGCCTCACCCGTGAGGAGGCGGAGGAGCGGGCCGCCGTCATCTCGGTGGCTCGTTACGACATCGCCGTTGACCTCACCGATCTCGCTGAGGGTGATGCGTTTCGTGCTGTGTCGACGGTGCGGTTCTGCTGTTCCAGCCCTGGCGGCTCGACGTTCGTCGACTGCGCCGCCGAGGTCGTCTCCGCCGTCCTCAACGGCGTACCAGTCCCCCCACAGGCCATCACCGACGCCCGCATCACCCTGACCGGCCTGGCCACGGAGAACACCCTCGTGGTCGAGTCGGTGCAGCGGTCAACCAGCCTCGGCGCCGGCGTGAAACGCTGCGTCGACCCCTCCGACAAGGAGGTATACATCTGGACCTCGTTCGTACCTGATGATGCGCGGCGGGTGTGGGCGTGTTTTGACCAGCCGGACCTCAAGGCGCCGTTCGCGTTCACCGTCCTGGCACCAGCCGGGTGGACCGTCATCAGCAACAGCGGCGACCCCCAGGTGGAGGACCTGGGCACCGACCGCCGCTGGACCTTCCCCGCCACCCCACCGCTGTCAACCTACGTCCCGGTGCTCAACGCCGGCCCCTACCACCAGGTCCGCTGCCAGCAAGGCGGCTATGACCTTGGCCTGTTCGTGCGGCGGTCGCTGGCCGGCTTGCTCGACCGCGACGCGGCGGAGCTGTTCGCGACCACCGCCGCCGGCCTGGCCTTCTTCGGCGAGCAGTTCGACCTGCCCTTCCCCCAGCGCAGCTACGCACAGGTCTTCGCCCCCGAGATGGGCGGGGCGACGGAGAACTGGGGGTGCGTCACCTGGTCTGATGCGTTCATCTACCGCAGCGACCCGACCTTCCAGGAGCGGGAGACCCGCGCGGTGGTCCTGCTGCACGAGATGGCCCACATGTGGTTCGGCGACCTGGTCACCATGCGCTGGTGGGACGACCTGTGGCTCAACGAGTCCTTCGCCGAGTGGGCCGCGCACTGGGCCGCGACCTCGGCAACCCCGTTCACCGACGCCTGGTCGTCGTTCCTGGCCGGGCGCAAGCTCGGCGGGTACGACGCCGACCGGGCCCCGATCACCCACCCGATCCGCCAGCCGGTACACGACGCCGCCGAGGCGGTCACCCTCTTCGACGGGATCACCTACCCCAAAGGCGCCAGCGCCCTCAAACAGCTCGTCGCCTACGTCGGACAACCCCAGTTCATAACCGGCCTACGGGCATACTTCCGCAAACGGGCATGGGGCAACGCAGTCCTCGACGACCTGGTCGGGGCGGTCGAGACCGCATCAGGCCGCGACCTGAGCGCATGGACCCGCGGCTGGCTCGACACCGCCGGCACCGACCGACTCGTGGTCGAGACCACGCCGGACGGTGCAGCGTCGATGCGCGCGACCGGGCCCAACGGTGGCCAACCCAGACCACACCGACTCGACATCGGTGTCTACGACTGGGACGGAGACGGCCTCGTACGCCGGCGGCTCGTCCCCGTGGAGACCTCGGGTGTTCGGACGGACATCGGTGAGGTCAAGGCCTTTGACCTGCTGCTCGTCAACGATGAAGATCTCACGTTCGCGTCGACCCGTCCCGATCCAGTCTCCCGGGAGACGTTGCTGCGCTCGGCGGGGCGGCTGCCGTCCGCGGTGGCCCGCGCGGTCGCCGTCACCACCGCTTGGGAAGCTGGTGACCGCGGACATCGCCACCACGGACTTCATCCGATGCGTGACGGGGGCACTTGCCTACGAGTCCAACGACAGCCTGGTCGAGCCGTTCCTGCGGCTCGCCGTTACTGCCGCCGAACGCTGGGCCCCCGAACGTCACGCATTGACCTGATGTCATCTGTAGCCGACGTGTGCATTGCCCTGGCGGACGACCCGGCTCGCCGCCGGGTCGCGATGCGCGCCCTGGCCCGCACCGCGACCAGTCCTGGCCAGCTCGACACGCTGCGGGTCGCGGCCGGGGACGACGTCGACCTGGGCTGGCGCACCCTCGTCCGCACCGCCGAGCTCGGACACTACGACCAAGCCGAGGTGGAGGCCCTGGCCCGACGGGACCCGAACCCCGACACCTGGGTACGCGCCCTGACGGTGCAGGCCGCACGGCCGGATCCGGTGGCAAAGCAACGGGTCTGGGAGGCCATTGTCGACAAGCGCGAGGTGCCGATGGGCTCAATGCTCGATCTCGTCACCGCGTTCTGGCGACCCGGCCAGGAGGACCTACTCACCGGGTACGCCGAAAAGTTCCTGGCCGGCATGGCGTCGATGCACCAGGCCGGGACGATGTCCGCCATCGTGCTGTCCATGGCAATGTTCCCGTGTTACGGCGTAGACGCGGCATTCCCGGACGCGGCAGACACATCTGCACGGGCGGCAGGCGTGAGCCCGGTCGTCCGGAAGAACGTCGTGACGCAGACGGACCAGCTGCGCCGCATCCTCGTAGCTCGCGGCGTACTCCTTGTCGACTTCGAGGTCACCTAGGTGGTCGACGTCGGCGTGCCGGGCTCCGTCAACCCCACTCCTGACCGGTGGGTACGATCACCGCGGTTCCCTCAAGCCGAAGCGGAGCGCATTGGCGTACGGCGGTGACCACATGACATTCATCTACGTTCCCCCACATCACGGCAAGGCGCCGTGGCCGCCGGCGGGCCAGCCGGCCGGCGGGTACGAAACGCATGCCCAGGCCCAGGAAGCGGTTGCGTTCCTGGTGGGCCGGCAGATCCCGCGCAGCGACCTCGCCATCGTCGGCGTCACGACCTGGTGGTACGGGCTTGTCGCCGTGCTTGCTGGCGTGGTGGTCGGTGTGCCGGTTGGTCTGGTCGAGGGTGCCCGCGGCTGGATGAAGCTCGTGGTCGTCGTGGTATGGATTGGGGCCGCCATCGCAGTCCTGCTCGGCATGATCCTCGCCGTCGCCGGCTACCTGCACAACCGCCGCTTCCAACAGTTCCTCCGATCGCACGCCTCCCCCACGGTCCAGGGCCGGTACGTAGTCCTGTGTTCGGCGGGTAGCGCCGAGCTGGCCAAGAACCTGCTCGACACACGAGGAGCCAGTACGGGTCTACCGTGAGCTGACGCGGTCCGTCCGCGTTCCGCACCTGCCAAGGCGGCTGCCACCGGCCTCCGGTGGGCTCACAGACCGTTGCGGCTCAGTTCGGCGATGAGGTTCCGCTTGCGGCGGTTGGCCTCGCGTAGCTGTGCGACGTAGTCGGAGAAGTCCTCTCCGGTGCGGGCGAACAGGGGACGCATGGTCAGCAGCAGCTGGGCGGCTCGTTCGTACCCGGCGTTGTTGGTCTGTTGGATCGCGGTGGCGACCATCGGCCGGTAGACGGCGATGGCGTCGGCCGGGTGGGTCTGGGCGCGGCGGGCGGTGACGGCCAGCCGTACCGGTTCCGTGCAGTGGTGGTCCTGGGTCACCTGCCATGCCTCGGTGACCTCATCCTCGTCGAGCAGCACCCGGGCCAGGGTGTCCGCGGCGGACCAGTCCGCCTGGCCCCGCGCCTGCCGGCGTAGCAGGTCCAGGGCCCGGGTCCGCAGCGCCGGCCACTGTGCAGTGCGGCCGGCTGCGGCACGCAGCGCCCGGTAGCTGCTCTCGCTCGCGGCGGCGGTGAAGTGCCGCTCCCGCAGCCCGATCACCTGCGTGTCCCGGCCGGTCTGCGCGTAGAGCTCGGCCAGCAGGTCGACCAGGGTCGTCAGGTTGTGGTCGTGTGGTCCACGGCCGGTGGCGAAGCCCCGCTCCAGCCAGTCGATCGCCTCATCATCACGCCCGTCGCCGTGCAGCAGCTGCGCAATGCGGACAAACTGGTGTGGGCCGGATAGATCCTCGGCCAGGAACTTGACCATGGCATCGGTGTCTCCGCTTACCGATACCAGGTCCTCCCGAAGGTGCCGCAGCCGCCATTGACCTGGGCCGTGCTCAGGTGCCGCCGCCAGGCACTGGCGGTAGTGGTCGAGACCGGTGTCACCGAGCAGCTCCACCATCTCGGCCAGGGAGAGGTCTGGCCACTCGGGACCGGTGAGCTGGAAGTCGATGAGCCATTCGGCGAGCTCAACCGGGTCCGGGGCAGCCGTCTCACAGGCCCGGAGGTAGAGCTCCCACGCCTGTCCGGCCGCCTCAGTGATCGAATAGGCGTCGCCCTCAGCGGCGCCGGCCGCCTCGCCGAGGTGGCGCATGGCGCGGCGCAGCAGCGGCTGCACCGCGGCGGCGTTTGCCGGCAGCAGCTGGTCCATCGCCTGGAGCAGGTCGTCAGCGCCCTTGGCATACTCACCCGCCGCGTCGTAGTCGAGCCAGTCGACCGCGAGCAGCTGCACCTGCCGACTCAGCTCCGTCAGGTCGGGGGTCTGCGCAGCCGTCAGGGCCATCAGCCGAAGCTTGCGGAACAGGCCGGAGTCATGCTGCGCCTGCTGGGCCAGCAGATCGACCAGGTCCGTATGCGTCATGGTGCCCAGAAAGCTCCGAACATCGAACTTCGCGCCACCGCGCGCCCGGCCCGCCTCAGTGTCACTGTCCACACCCGACCGCTCGCGAGCCGCGTTGTCGGTCTGTAGCAGGTAAAGCCCAACGGCGACACAGTGCTTGCAGAAGTTTCCCTCCTGCCCGTACGGACAGGAGCAGTCGCCGTCCAGCCCTCCATCCAGCTCACCGGTCAGCCGGACCCGGTACCGACCGGCCGTGCCGGGCACCGTCGCGGTCACCCCGTCCGGCAGCTCGCCGAGGCCGGTGACCGCATCGACGTAGCCGACCCCTCGCGCGTACGAACGGCTGCCTGCTATCCCGCGGAGATCCGCCTCAGTGAACCACGCCATGACACGCAAACATACCTACGACCAGCACGCACGGAACGGGACGGCGCCGACACAGGCGGCTGCTTGCGCAGGTCAACGCCTGAGACCGCCTGGCTGCCGGCGGTGCCCTAGCCAAAATAGAGATGAAATGTAACCAGCCGGCTCGAACGTAACCGCGCCAGGTTACATCTGCGACACGGCCGACGGTCAGCCGCTGTCGCGTTCAAGCATGGGCCTGCTCGTCGTCCACAACGCCGTGGTCGACCTGGCCGCGCAGGCGGCGGTCGACCACGGTATCGACCACGATCGGGTCAGCTTCACCAGGTGCTGGCTTCATACACCGCAGCCTGAGCACCGCCAGCGTCTGCGGGCGCGAACGACGCTGGCGCGCTCGATCAGTTTGACCGCATCGCCGGCCTGGCGGCCGAGCTGGGCTTAGCGGAGACTCGGACAGCATCACAGAACCGTACTTCTCGGAAGTACGGTTCTGTATTACCATGACCGCCGATCTTCTCGCGTGCTTGAAGGAGTGGCCGATGGCCGGCAAGCCTGACTGGGTGTTCAACCGGACTTGGGAGTGGCAGGCCCTGGAGTCGTTCGCCTCGGGCAGCCGGGCCGGGTCTGCGGCGGTGGGCGCGACGCTCGGCGTGGTCAGCGGCCGACGCCGCCAGGGCAAGAGCTTCCTGCTCCATGCCTTCGCCGAGAGCACGGGCGGGCTCTACTTCGCAGCGACCGAGGCAACCGAGGCCGAGTCACTGCGCCTTTTCGCCAGCGCCGTAACCCGCTACACCCGCGACGTGCCGGAGACGCCATTCCGCGACTGGAACGACGCGATAGGGCACCTCTTCGGCGCGTTCCGGAGCCGCGCAGCGCCGGTGGTCATCGACGAGTTCCCGTACCTGACCCGGATGTCCCCAAATCTGCCGTCGATCATCCAGCGCGAGCTCGGTCCCGGGGGCAGCGGGCGGGACAGCGGCGCACGCCTGATCCTGTGCGGGTCGGCGATCTCGGTTATGGGCAAGCTCCTGGCTGGCCAGGCTCCGCTGGGCGGACGGGCTGGGCTCGAGCTGGTGGTTCATCCCTTCCACTACAGGGAAGCTGCGCGGTTCTGGGGGATCACCGATCCGCGTCTGGCCGTTCTCGTCCATGCCGTAGTGGGTGGCACACCCGCCTACCGACACGAGTTCACGCAGGGCGATGCTCCCACTGATCTGGCCGACTTCGACTCCTGGGTCGCCCGCACCGTCCTTGACCCACGGACGCCGTTGTTCCGGGAGGCTCGATACCTGCTGGCGGAGGAGTCCGAAATCCGCGACCCCGGCCTCTACCACTCGGTGCTGGCCGCGATCGCCACGGGCAACACGACCAACGGTGGCATCGCGTCCTACATCGGGCGCAGGTCTGACCAGATCACCCATCCGCTCAACGTCCTCGAGGACTCCGGCTTGATCGCCCGGGAGCCTGATCTGTTTCGCAGCGGCCGGTCGCGGTATCGGATCGTCGAGCCATTGATAACTTTCTACGAGGCTGTCATGCGTCGGCGCTGGGCGGAGTTGGAGATCCACCGCGCGGAGGAGGTCTGGCGGTCGACCCAGCGGACATTCCTTGCGCAGGTCGTCGGCCCGCATTTCGAGAAACTGTGCCGCGACTTCGCGGTGGAGGCCGGCAACGCGCTCTTCGGCGCGGTCCCCGCTCAGATCGGACACGGCGTGGTGAACGATCCGGCGAGCCGTACACAGATCGAAATCGATGTCGCTGTACTGGCCGCGTCAGAGCCGGGTGAACCGCGGCGGATTCTCTCCCTGGGCGAGGCCAAGTGGGGCGAGGTCATGGGACACCGTCATCTTCGGCGCCTGGCCAGGGCTCGCGACCTGCTCGCCCGCGGGGGCTACGACACGCGCGACACAGTCCTCGCCTGCTACTCAGGCGCCGGTTTCAACGATGATCCCGCCGGATCGGCTGTCGGCGACGGGCGCGTGTCTCTCGTCGGCCTCGACAGGATCTACCAGCCCGACTGACTACGGGGATTTGACCTAGATATTCAGGTGAATTGGTTATCTTGGGCATGGTCGCCGCCCAGAACCCGTTACCCACCAGCTTCGCACGCCATCACCTCGCAGTAACAAACATGCCAGTACGACCGGCTTAGCCATGCACCGGCCGCAGTACCGACTGGGACGATCAACGAAGTAATGATCAATAATTTCTTGCAATATCAACAGAAATTTGTTGGTTCGAATACTTTCCGTAAGAGCGACTACTTTCCACGGGCTCCGCAAACTCTCGTAGGACAAAGTTCCCGGCCGGAGGGCCGTTGCCAGCCGCGTGGCAAGTTGTCGGTGGGGGGCGCTAGCCTGCGGCGTCGATCCGATCCAGGGAGATGGTCCGCGTGGCATGGCTGGCAACGGCTGGTGGCTATCAGGTGACTCTGCAGTCCGGGGAGGTGGCCTGCCGTAACGCGGCAGGCCGAGCGTTGAAGGCCGTACCCCCGGCGATCCGCGACGACCCGGTGGTGGTCGGGCTGCGGCAGCTGACCGAGTGGCTGGCACGCCACGACGGGCTGTGCCGCGCCGAGGTGGAGCGGTGGATGGTGCGCTCGCTGCCCGTACCCGCCGCGGTTCTCCGATCCGTGTGGCCGGACGAGGCCTGGCGCACCGCCCTCACCGACCTGGTCGTCACGGTCCCCGGCGCCGAGGAGGTCGGGTTCCTGCGCGACATCGACGACCAGGGCATCGGCGTGGTCAACCTGGACGGGGAGACGCAGCGGATCCCCGCCACCGAGCTGCTCATCCCGCATCCCGTGCTGCTGGACGACCTGGACGACCTGCGGGAGTTCGCCGCCGACCTCGGCGTACGGCAGTCCGTCGACCAGCTCTTCCGGGCCACCTGGACCCGACCACCCAAGATCGACCCGCAGCGGGAACGGCTGGAGGAGTACTCCGGCGGCGAGTACGCCGAGCTGCGCCACCTGCTGGCAAGGGCGGCGACGCTCGGCTATCCAGTCCGGGGCGGGTATGCGGTCTGCCGGGTCTTCGAGGCTGGCCGTACCGTCGAGGCCCGGTTCTGGGTCGGCTCCGACGACCCGTCGTGGGAGACCGAGACCGGCGACCTGGTCTTCACTGATCGCGCCGGCAGCCCGTTCAAGCTCGCCGAGGTCGGTCCGGTCACCTGGTCGGAAGGGGTACGGATGGCTTCCGCCCTGTACGCCGGCCGGGTCGTGGAGAAGAGCGAGGAGCAGGCGTGAACGCCGAGGCACTGCTGGACGCGGGTGCGGTGCTGCCGACCGGGGCACCCGTGACCAAGGACGACACCGTCGACACGCTGACCGCGCGGGCCTACCGGCACCCGGCCCTCGACGGGCGGGTCGTGGTCCGGCTGGTGCCGGCGACGCTGGGCGAGGCCGAGGACCTGAGCCTGGAGTTCCTGACGTTCGGCGCTCCGGAGCGGGTCGACGAGGTGGGGCTGGTCCGCCAGCAGGCGCTGGGGTTCCCGGCGTGGGCGCTGGTCCACGACCCGGCCAACGGCCACCACGCGCTCGCGCTGGTCAAGGACATCGAGCGGCTCGCCCGGATCGCCAAGTCCCGGGTGGGTCCGGCCAACGAAGGCTTCACGGCGCTGGGCGAGCGGCTGGCCCGTTCGGTGCCGCACTTCCTGCCGACCTTCTACGAGGAGGCCGGGCGGGCGTTCCTCGCGGCGGACAGCCCGTCCTACGCCGCGATGATGTTCGGCAAGGCTCGCGACGCCGAGCGCTCCTTCGGGCTGACCATCGACGAGGAGCGCCAGCACGCGGTGTTCCTGGAGTTTGCGCTCGCCGGCGCGTTGACCGCGAAGGCGCTGTCCGCGCACGCCCGGGACCTGGCCGCACGCTGCGAGCCGGCGGCGGCGTACGACCGGTTCCGGCGGCTGTGTGTCGAGCGGACCCTGGGCGGGCTGCCACCCTACGCCGGGATGCACACCGACCTGCGCCGCCTGGCCAAGGCAGCCGGCCTGGACCCGGTGGAGGCCGACGGGACCGTGCTCGGCGACCTGCTGGCCGCCCCGGCGATGCTGCGCGCGCCAGCCGCCTTCTGGACGGCATACCAGGGCTCGCTCATCAAGCGTGCTGCCGCGGACCCCGTGCTGCGTGGCCGGCTGCTCGGCATGTTCCCGGAGAACTGCACCGACGACGTGTGGCTGACCGTGCTGGACTCCTCCGGCGCGAGCGCCGCGCTGACCGGCCCGGCCGGCTCCGTGCCCGCCGAGGCTGCGTGCGCCGACGGCCCGGCAGGCTGGTTGACCCGCTTCGCTGCGCACCGCGAGGACCGGTCATGGCGCGAGACGAAGCGCCTGCCCGCGCTGCTGCTGCTCGTCGAGCGGATGGCTGGGCGGCTGATCGCCGACGGTCGGCCGGTGGTGCTCTGCGGGGAGCACGACGATGTCGACCTCGACCTGCTCGATGCCTGCCTCGCCGCCGGTGTGCCGGTGGCCAGTCCGGACAGCAGCGCCCGGCTGCCGATCACGCACTGGCTCGCCGACGAGACCGACGGGCGCCGCGACCTCGTGGCGATCGCGGATGACGAGCGGTTCCAGGCGCTGTTTGCGACCGCTGTCGAGAAGAGTCTCGGCAGCGCGCACGACCCGGCGCGGGTCGCCGCGGTGCTCGCGGTGCCAGGCCTACGCCGGGCGCTGCACGTCTGGTTGGACAACGTGGCTGCCAGCGTCGTGCGTCAGGGGCTGCCGACGCTCGGGGCCCAGCTCGACCGGCTCAAGCTGGCCGCCAGCCCGGCCGGCTTCGCGGTCAACCCCGACGCGGTACGCCGGGCCGTCGAGCACGACCTCGGACCGGTGCTCGGCCGTACGCTGCGCGCCGGGGTCCTGGACGAGTACGGCTGGCCGGCGTGGGACGAGGCGACCGCCCGGCTGGCGGCGGACAAGGCCAAGGCGAAGGACAACGACGGCAAGGTGAGCCTGGTCGGGCAGTGGCCGGTGCTGCTCGCCAGGCGCGGCGACCTGGTGCTGGCCGTGGGCGCCGACGGGATCGAGGCCGAGCACCGGACCCAGATCCCGATGGGCCAGCGCAGCTGGCTCTGGCGGCTGGTGCTGCGCCACGTCGACGGCGAGCTGCTGGTCTGCTGGGACAAGGGGCCGGACCGGGCCGGGTACTGGACCAACCAGCTCGACGACGTTTTCGTCGTACCCGATGACGCGTTCTCCATGTACGCCAGGGCTTCGCTGCCGGTACCCGGTGGCGGGCGCACCTTCGGCGGGCGGCCGTTGCGGGTGGGCGACCGCGCCGAGGAGGTGGCCGGCGCGGTGGTCAGCGACGGAGCCTCGTACTGGCTGCTCACCACAAAGGACGAGCGGCAGGTCTGGGTCGAGTACGACGTGGCGACCGGCCGGCAGGGCCGGGTGTCGCTCCCCCGCTTCCTCGAGGACGGTGCCGTCGACGGCGAGCCGCTGGAGCTCGACGAGTGCTGGCTGATGCCCGCGCTGACGGCGACGGAGTCCGGCCCGCTCGGGCAGCGCGACGGCCTGGTCGGTTGGCGGGTCCGGGCCGTCGGCGAGGGCGGATACGCCGGGACCGGCATTGACGGGCGCAGCTTCACGCTGCCCGCTCGCGGCGACAGGTGGACAAGACCGCCCGGCCAGCTCGGTGCCGCGCTTCGGTTCCCGGGCTCCGACACCACGTACGGCGTGCTGTGGCACCACCGCTGGAACAGCGAGTCCGTCACGCTGTGCGCCGACGATGGCTTCGTCATCGGCCGGTACGACCTGGGCCAGCCGAAGCAGAAGTTCGCGCGGGGGACCCGGCAGCTGCCGCCCCTGCTGTTCTGGCACCACAAGCGCCCACGCGACCCGCAGGGCTCGGCGGCGCTGCGGGCGCTGACTGACGAGCGGGCCGGCGCGCTGCTGGCCGGCGCCGCCGGGCTCGACCGTGCCGGGGTGCGTGCCCTCATCGCCCGAGAGCTGCCGGAGCTGACCCACCCGGCGCTGGTCGAGGGCGTGGCCGGCGTGGTGAGGCAGGCCGCCAAGCGCGCCGCAACCCTGCGCGAGCTCTCGCTTGTCCTCAGTGGACAGACGATCTACCCGAAGTCCAAGAAGGACCGCCAGCCCACCGCGGCGCGGCCGGTCACCGCAGCCACTGACAAGGCGCTGTCCGGCGCGCTGAAGGGGTTCCTCCCCTACTGCTACGACCGCGGTGACAGCGCGGTCAGGCTCATCGAGGCCGCGGCAACGGCACTGACCGCGCCGAAGCCGCCGGCGGGCAAGTGGGCGCACAGCGGCACCGACACCGACTGGTACGAGCTGTTCGGCCTCCTGCCGGCCGCGATGTACCTGGCCGCCGCCCCGCTCACCGCACCCGAGCACCGGGCGGCCCTGCTCGCCCTGCTGGAGACCTACGCAAGCTCAGGCCTGGCGGCACCCGGCGGCCGGTTGCGGAAGCTGACCCTCCAGTCGCCCAAGAAGGCACGCCTGAAGGCCGGCTCGGTGCTCCAGGTGGAGCGCCGGCGGCTGTTGGTCACATCCTGGTACGACGACTCAGGCGCCGCGCTGGAGTACGCCCCGGACGGACAGTTCGGGCCGATCCCGGGCTTCTCCATCACGGCCGAGGTGCCGATGACGCTTCCCGCGGAGGTGCCGACGCTGGTCCGGCTGGTACGCGAGAACGGCCCGCCGCAGTGGCGCCCGGAGCTGGCGGCCGAGTGCTCGCAGGCGGCCGGTGTCAGCCATGCCGAGGCCGTGCTGCTGCTCGCGGGGCTGCCCGCTGAGGCTGAAGCCGGCACGCTGGAGCTCACCTCGTACCTGTTGCGGGCGGCGCGCGAAGCCTGGCAAGGCAGCGGCCGGGCCGGTGACCTGCTGGGCCTGCTGCTGCCGGACGACCCGGCCGCACTCTGGACCGACGGCCCCCGGCTGGACCGGCTCGCCGCGTGGCGGGTCGAGCGGCACGGACGGCGTACCCCCGTGCCGGACGAGCTGCTGGAGACCGTGCACCGGGCCGGGATCACCGACCCGATTCCCGCCTCGGAGCTGCTGCACGGCATCGCCAACCCGGACACCTGCCGGTGGCTCGGCGCGGACGGCGCAAACAGGCCGAACGTTGACGGCGCGGACGGGCTCGATCCGGACGACGCCGGCATCACCGCCGAGAACGTCGCGGTGGCGGTCGCCCGGGCGCTGCCGTGGCTCGCGTACCACCTGCCACTGGACCACCCGATCAGGCCGAACCTGCCGGCGGTGGCCGAGCGCGCCCGGCAGCGGCTGCTCGATCCCCAGGTGCGCATCGACGTCGGCTACCTCGACGAGAAGAAGGTGGACCGGCTCGTCACCGCGCTCGGCGGAGACCCGGTCACCGGTCCAGAGTGGATCCAGGTCGGGCCGGTGGAGATCGAGGCGACCGACGACTGGCGCACGGTGCGCGTATGCCCGGCGCTGCTGTCCGGCCCCGACGACCCGGCGCTCGCGGTCGTGCGGACCCGGCTGGAGGACACCGAGGACCAGCCCCTCGCCGCCATCAGGCTGCTGCTCGCCGGCCGGCTGGCCGAGACCGTGGCCGTCCCGCCGATCCATGGCGAGCCGGTACAGGGCGAGCCGGTGCAAGGCGAGCCGGTGCAGGCCGGGCCGGTGCGGGCCGACGGGCAGTTCCTGCACGACCCCAGCCGCTGCGTGCCAGACCTGGTCGCCGAGGTGGCCGGCAAGCTCAAGCTCAGCGCCGACGCGGCAACGGTCTACCTCCAGCTGCTCGCCCTGCCCGACCCGACCGACCGCAACGTGGCCCGCTGGACCGGCTGGAAGCCGGCCCGGCTCACCGCCGCCCGCAAGGAGCTCGCCGCAAGCGACCTGCTGGTGGAGGCCAAGCGCAGCCGCGCCGGCCGCTCGCTGTTCCTGCCCGGTGGCTGGCTCGCCCTCAAGACCCCACACCCGCCGGTCGAGCGCTGGAAGATCCCCCTGCTGACCCTCGACGAGGACGGCAGCCCCGCCCTCGGCGTGGTGGTGCCGGTCGCTCCGCTTCCCAGGATCTTCGAGCTGGCCTGGCAGCGGGTGGCCGGCGGCGACATTCCCCGGTTCGACGAGCTGAACACCACAGAGAGGCGCCGATGACTACCGAGACCGTCGAGCGGGTCCGCCAGGTTGACCCGGCCGAGCACGCGTACGCCGACCAGCTGGCGTTCCTCGCCGCGTACGACGATGGGCCGCGCCCGCCGGGCTGGCGCCTGACGCCGCGGGCGGTGGTCACCTTCATCGCCGGCGCCGCCGACGTCCTCCAGCTTCCCAAGGGGGCCAAGCGGCAGGGGCTGCCGGCCAAGTGCGCGATCGAGGCGAAGTTCGTCGGCGACCGGGCGCTGGTGGAGCGCTGCGTGGTGACCCTCGCCGGGGAGCGGGGGCTGCTGCTGGTCGGCGAGCCCGGCACCGCCAAGTCGATGCTGTCCGAGCTGCTGTCCGCCGCCGTGTGCGGCACGAGCGAGCTGGTGGTCCAGGGCACCGCCGGCACCACCGAGGACCAGCTGCGGTACGGGTGGAACTACGCGCTCCTGCTGGCGCACGGTCCCAGCCCCGAGGCGCTGGTCCCGTCGCCGGTCCTGACCGCCATGCGCAGCGGTGCGGTGGCGCGGGTCGAGGAGATCACCCGGTGCCTGCCGGAGGTGCAGGACGCGCTCGTGTCGATCCTGTCCGACCGGCGTATCGCAGTGCCGGAGCTGGCCGGGACCACCCACGCAACCGTGCCGGCGCGACCCGGGTTCACCGTCATCGCCACCGCCAACCTCCGCGACCGTGGGGTGTCGGAGATGTCGGCCGCGCTCAAGCGTCGCTTCAACTTCGAGACGGTCGGGCCGATTCCTGACCTGGCCGCCGAGACCGCGCTGGTGACCCGGCAGGCCAGGGCGGTGCTCGACCGGGTCGGCACGCCGTTCGGGGTCGACGAGGCGGTGGTCGAGGCGCTCGTGACGGCGTTCCGCGACCTGCGCGCCGGGCGCTCCGTGGAAGGCTGGGACGTCGAACGACCGTCGACCGTCATGAGCACCGCCGAGGCGGTGGCGGTGGCCAGCTCGATCGGGCTCGCCGCGGCGTACTTCCCCGGCGACCGGGACGTGCTGTCCCTGCTGCCCGGCCACCTGCTCGGTGTGGTCCGCAAGGACGACCCGGCCGACGGCGCGAAGCTGCTCGGCTACTGGGACGGCGCGGTCCGGCGCCGGGCGCAGGACGGTGCCCGGCTGTGGCGCCAGCTCTGGGAGCTGCGCGATGTCCTCACGGACTGAGGTCCACACCGCCCTCGACACCTTGTACGGCTGCGAACGGCCGTACCTGATCGGGATCCGGCACCACTCGCCGGCCCTGTCGGTCGTGCTGCCCGACCTGCTCGCCAAGTACCAGCCGGAGATGCTGCTCGTCGAGCTTCCCGCGGAGTTCGCCGACTGGCTGGGGTGGCTCGCCGACCCTGGTACCACCGCACCCGTCGCGCTCGCCGGGGTGGTGGCCGGCGGCGGCGGTCCGGCGTTCTACCCGTTCGCCGACTTCTCCCCCGAGCTTGTCGCCATCCGCTGGGCGGTCGCGCACGGGGTTCCCGTAGTGCCGTGCGACCTTCCCCTCGCCGATGCCGCATGGCGCGACCAGGCGCGGGATGTGCCGCCGGACCACGGGCCGACCCTGGCCCAGGGGCTCAAGGCGGCCGCGAGCGGGCGCGCCGACGAGGACATGTGGGACCGTACCGTTGAGGCGCGGGCCCCCGGTGCCGATGCGGAGGCGATCCGCCGTGCGGCGCTGCTCGTCGGCTGGGCGCTGCGGCACGATGCCGAGCGTGCCGGCGGCGTCTCAGGGATCGACCTGCGCCGGGAGGCGTGGATGCGCCGTTGTCTCGCCGAGGCGGCGGGCAAACGGGCCGCAGCACTGGTCGGCGCGTTTCACGCCCCAGCGCTCCTGCCCACCGAGGCCGACGCCGGGGCGCCGCCCGACGGTCGCATGCCGGCGCCGGGGACAGTGGTCACCTCGCTCGTCCCCTACACCTTCGAGCTGCTCGACGAGCGGTCCGGATATCCAGCCGGGATCCGGGATCCACAGTGGCAGCAGGCGGTCCTGCAAGCGGCCGGGGACCCGCTCGTCATCGAGGCCGCGGCGACCGGGTCGGTGGTGCGGATCTGCTCGCGGGTACGTGACGCCGGGCACCCGGCGGGTCCCGCCGAGGCCCGGGAGGCTATACGGCTGGCGAGCGACCTCGCCCGGCTGCGGGGACTCCCCGCACCTGGCCGGGGCGAGCTGGTCGAGGCGCTGCAAACCGTGCTCGCGCAGGGCGAGGTGCTGGGGCGGGGCCGGGTCGTCGCCGCAGCCATGGAACGGGTCCTCATCGGAGACCACAGAGGCGCGCTCGCCCCCGGCACCCCCCGCTCAGGTCTGGGTCCGGCCGTTCGGGACCTACTCGCGGCGCTGCGGCTGCCCGGTCCGGGCGACCCCGAGCGGGAGGTACGGCTCGACCCGCTGCGGTCCGATCTGGACCGTCGCCGGGAGGTCGCGCTGCACCGCCTCGCCGCGTGCGACATCCCGTACGGCGAGGCGACCGAGGTCGTCGGCCTCGGCGGTGGGGACGCGCTGACCTCCCGGTGGCGGCTTCGCTGGACGCCCGGGACCGAGGCGATGCTCGACGTGACCGGCGTTCGTGGTGTTGTCCTGGCGCAGGCCGCCGAGGGCACGCTGCGCGAGCGGCGCCGCCGGGAGGCGGCCGGGGGCGGCCCCACCGCGAGCGCGGTGATCGAGGGGCTACGTGCGGCGGCGGTCTGCGGGCTGGCCGCGCTGGCCGCCGAACGGCTGGCCGAGGTCGGCGCGCTGGTGCCGGCCTGCGGCACGCTGAGCGAGACGATCGGCGCGCTCGCGCTGCTCGACCGGCTGCGCCTGGGGCACATCGCCGGCGCGCCCGGCCTGCCGGAGGCGGAGCTGTCCGCGGCCGTCGAGGCGCTGGAGGCCGCGGCCGTGCGTCAGGTCGACGGGTTGGCCGGCTCCGAGGACATCGCCGACGCCCATGCGCTGGCAGCCCTGGCCCAGCGCGCCGAGGGCACGGGGGTCGGGCTGCGCCTGTCCGGCGCGCTGGACCGGCTCACCACCCGGGGTACGCCGATGATCGGCGCCGCCGCCGGGGTGGTCCGGATGCTCCTCGGTCTCGACGAGCCCGTCGCGCTCGGGCTGCGCCTTGCGTCCTGGGTGGACACGGCGACCACTCCGGACGCCCGCCGCGCCCTGCGCGGCCGCCTCACCGGTGCGCTCGCCGTGGCCGAACCGTTGCTGCACACCGGCGGCGAGGCGCTCACCGGCCTGCTTGACCGGATCGAGTCGCTGGTCGACGAGGAGTTCCTGGCCCGGCTACCCGCGCTGCGGGGCGGGTTCCACGTGCTGAGCCCGGCCGCCCGTGGGCGGCTGCTGGAGGTCGTGCACGAGCGGCTGGGCGGCGGGTACGACGTAGGCGCCGTCGAAGACCCGGACCTGCTGCTCGCCCGGCTGCTCGCCGACCGGGCCGGCCTCGACGCGCTGTCGCGGCACGGGCTGCCGCCGCCGTCCACACCGGACGAAAATCCGCCCGCTGTGGACCCGACCGTGCCAGCGGCGTCCGGTCAGCTGTCCGCGGCCGACCGGTGGCGGCTGGTGCTCGGGCGGGAAAGCCGGTGCCTCAACGGGCGAGCCCGGCGGTATGCCACGGCGCTGGACGAGCTTTACGGCAGCGGGCAGGGCGAGGGCTGCCACGATGGGGACGGCGCCGGCCGCGGGCCGGCGTTCCCGAGCATCCGGGAGTGGGCGCGGGAGCTGGAGGACCTCTTCGGCTCCGGGGTACGCGAGGAGGTGCTCGCCAGCGCCGCCGAGTCCGGCCGGGCCGACGCTGCGCTGCTGCTGGAGCCGCACTCGGTAAGCCCCTCGGTCGAGCTGCTCCAGACCGTGCTCTCCCTGGCCGGTGGGCTGCCCGAGTCGACGGTCGCCCGGCTGCGGCCACTGGTCGCGCGCATCGTCGAGGAGCTGACCCGCGAGCTCGCCGTCCGGCTGCGCCCGGCGCTGTCCGGGCTCACCACACCCCGCCCCACGTACCGGCCGGGTGGCCCGCTGGACCTGCCCCGCACCGTGCGCAGAAACCTCGCCGTGAGCCGGTTCGACGACGACGGCAGGTTCGTGCTGGTGCCGGCGACGCCGGTCTTCCGCACCCGCGCCCGGCGCGGTGTCGACTGGCGCCTGGTGCTCGTGGTGGACGTCTCCGGCTCGATGGAGGCGTCGGTGATCTGGTCGGCGCTCACCTCGGCCGTCCTCGCCGGCGTGCCCGCGCTGACCACGCACTTCGTCGCGTTCTCCACCGAGGTCGTCGACCTGACCGACCGCGTGCACGACCCGCTCAGCCTGCTGCTGGAGGTCCAGGTCGGTGGGGGTACGCACATCGCGGCCGGCCTGCGCTACGCCCGTGGCCTGGTGACCGTGCCGGCCCGCACGCTGGTCGTGGTGGTGAGCGACTTCGAGGAGGGGTACCCGCTGGCCGGCCTGCTCGGCGAGGTCCGCACGCTCAAGGAGTCCGGGTGCACCCTGCTCGGCTGCGCCAGCCTCGACGACGAGGCCCGTCCCCGCTACTGCGTGTCGACCGCCGGCCAGCTGGTGGCCGCCGGGATGCCGGTCGCCGCGCTGAGCCCGATGGAGCTGGCCCGGTGGGTCGGAGAGCAGGTGCACCCGTGACAGGACTCCCCCGGGTGGCGGCGCCGGTGCTGGCGGCGGCGGTCGACGCGCTGCCCGACCGGCTGCGCAGAAAGCTGGACGCCACCGTAGCCACGGCGGCCGGCTGGCCAGTCGCTGTCCATGATGGACACCTCACGGTGACGGTTAACGACGCGACCACGGTCACGCTGCTGGCCACGGATGGTGTGGTGACCGAGCCGGAGCAGGTGAGCTGCACCTGCCTGCTCGCGCCGAGATGCCTTCACCGGGCCGCGGTGCTGGCCCGCGCCCCGGCCGACGACGAGGGCCCGCCCGACAATGGGGATGCAGCCCCGGCTGGGACGCCCGCCGAGCCGGCTGTCGGGGCGCCCGGGGACGTGGCCGGAGACCTGACCGAGGAGCTGACCGGAGAGCAACGGGCCGCCGCCGAGCACCTGTGGCAGGCGGGGGTGGCGGTGCTCGCCGCCGGGGTCAGCGGCTCCGGCGTGGTGCTACACGCGGCGCTGCTCCGCGCCACGCACGAGGCCCGGGTGCACGGGCTGCACCGGGCCGCCGCCGCCGGCCGCAAGATCGCCGCCCACCTGCGCGCGGCCCGGGAGCTCCAGCCGCAGTACCGGCTCGGCGACCTCTCCGACGACCTGCGGGAGCTGCTCCTGGTGACGCGGGCACTGCGGGAGCCGGGCCCCGTCGCCAGCGGGCTGGTCGGCACCGCCCGGCGCCGGTACGACGTACACGGCAGCCTGCGCCTGTACGGGCTGTGCAGCGTCCCCGTGGTGACCGGGTCCGGGTACGGCGGCGTCGTCACCTACCTCGCCGACCGGGACTGTCGAGTGTGGATGGTCTCGGATCTCATGCCCGGCGGCCAGGAGCGGGCAGCGGTGGCCGGCGAGGCGCCGGTCGCCCTCGGCGAGGCCTCGCTGACCCACCGGGCACTGGGCCGTGGTGGTCTTGTCGTGTCCGGTGCGACAGCCTCTGACACGCGCGCACTCGGCGCGGGTCGGGAGGTCAAGGCCGTACGTGCCCGCGGCGTGCCGTGGGACGAGGAGCCGTTGGCCGGGCTCTGGGCGACGCCGCTGGACGAGCAGGTCGCCCGGGCGTTCGCCGCGCTCGCGCTGCCGGTCCAGGACCGGGCGGCAGGCGACGACCTGCTGTTCCTGTCGGGTCGCGTCCACGGTGCCGACGGCGCCGAGGTGTCCATGGTGACCGCCGACGGTTCCGCCCTGACCTTGACGGTCCCGTCCGACCACGCCGCGCTGGCGTACCGGCACAACCTCCGGCGGCTGGCCGCCGCGGACGGGACCGAGGTACGGGTCATCGGGCGTCCAGAGCCGCTGCGCCGGTTGACCGTATGCCCGCTTGCCCTGTCCACAGCAGACCTGGAGCTGCCGCAGGAGTGGGCCGGCCGCGTAGACCTGGGGTTCGACCGGTTGCTGGGTGAACATGCTCCGCCCGGTCCGACGGTGGTGGAGCCGGCCGGCGGGCCAGCGGCCACGACCGCACCCTTCGGCGACCTGGCGCTGCACCTCATCCGGCGGCACGTGGAGCGGGTCGTTGCCGGTGGCCGCGCGGTGCAGGCACTGGCCTCCCCCGACGAGGCGCGGCTGCGTGCGGCACGGCTGGACACCGGGGCCGGTCTGGTCCAGGCTCTGACGACCGCTGCCCAGGCTCGCCCGCGAGACCCGTTCGGCCGGCCGGTCGGGACCGACGGGGCTGCGTTCACCGACGCCTGGCTCGCGGTAGCCGTCTACGAGCAGGCAGCGTCATTGGCGCTGAACGAGGCCTCCTGGCGCCCCCGCCGCCGCGAGGAGTAACGCCTGGCGTCCTACCTGACGGGCGAGGCCTTCCCGGTGCGGCGGTGACCGGGTGCGGCTGTATGACGTGCCGCGGTGCCTGGCTGCAGCTGATCTGATGCTGCCCTGATCTGATGCTGCTCTGATCTGATCAGCCGGGAGGGACGGTGCGGCCACTGTGTTCTGCACTATGCCGCTGGCAGAGCCCCGAAGAGTGTCGGCATGCAGGCTCTGCTCGTGTAGATGGTGCAGAGCATAAGTGCCCCACAGCACCCCCCGCACCCACACCGCCCGAATGCCACACTCACACGTAGCCGTGAACGAGTGCGACCACACCCCCAGCTGCGATGTCGCCACCCACCTGGCACTGGCGTTCCGCAGCTGAGGGCTGATTCTGGACACACGGCCGGGTAAAAGCCCAGGTCAGCGGATCACAGGTGGCCGCGGAACGCGAAAGCCACTGGACACACGATCAACTTCATAGGCCTTGTGTCTCAAAGGAAGCAGG
>DASSUC010000429.1:0-10636 GCA_035707405.1 Micromonosporaceae bacterium
TCAGCCCGGTCTTGCTCTCCAGCAGGTCCTTCTCGTAGTCGTTGGTCAGCAGGAACGCAGCCCCGTCGATCAGCTCCCGCGCCTGCCGGCCGGACATCCGCGCCAGCTGCTGGGACGGGTCGGCCACGAACGGGTAGCCGCGCTCGCGGCACTCCTCGGTGTGGCGGAGCATGGCCACCGGGTCGTTCGGGCTGACCAGCACGAGGTTGAGGCCGCCCAGCCGCTCCGCAACGGGCGCCAGCTCGATGTTGCGCGCCTCGCTCATCGCGCCGGCGTAGAACGAGGCGATCTGGCACATGTCCTCGTCGGTGGTGCAGACGAAGCGGGCGGTGTGCGCCACGTCGCTCACGTGCACCGAGTCGCAGTCCACGCCGTGGCGCTCCAGCCAGGACCGGTAGTCGGCGAAGTCGGCCCCGACCGCGCCGAGCAGCACCGGCCGCAGGCCCAGCTGCGCCATGCCGAAGGCGATGTTCGCGGCGATGCCGCCGCGGCGTACGACCAGGTCGTCCACGAGGAACGACAGCGACACCTTGTGCAGCTGGTCCGGGAGCAGCTGCTCGGCGAACCTGCCCGGGAAGTGCATCAGGTGGTCGGTCGCGATCGAGCCGGTTACGGCGATCTTCATGGCAGCCCTCGGTGTTGATGTCGGCGTGTCGATGTCGTGCGGAGCGGGTCCGGCGGGTCCGGACCAGGGTGGGATGGCTGGCTCGGCGGTGCGCGGGCCAGCCTAGCCGACAGCTCTAGGGCCGAGCTCGCGGCGAGTGCCGGGAACGGCAGCTGCGGACGCCGGAGAGCCCGGCGCCCGCAGCGGGTGGGTCGGTCCTCGCGGACCTGCGCTAGTGGAAGGAGTCCCCGCAGGCGCAGGAGCCCTGGGCGTTGGGGTTGTCGATGGTGAAGCCCTGGGCGTCGATACGGTCGGCAAAGTCGATCTTTGCACCCGTCAGGTACGGCGCGCTCATCCGGTCGACCACGACCTCGAACCCGTCGTAATCGCTGACGAGGTCGCCGTCGAGCGCCCGCTCGTCGAAGAACAGCTGGTAGCGCAGGCCGGAGCAGCCGCCCGGCTGCACCGCGACCCGCAGGCGCAGGTCGTCACGGCCCTCCTGCTCGAGCAGGGCCTTGACCTTCTGCGCGGCGATGTCGGTGAGGACGACGCCGCTCGAGGCCGGCGTCGCGGCCTGCTCTGAGGTCTGCGGAACAGTCACGGTACGTGCTCCCTGGTGTGGGCGACGGTTTCGTCCCAGCCAACGCTAGCCGGCCGGAAAGGGATTCCCAACTGCCGCGCCAGTCTACCCGCGCCGTTTTTGTCGGCATTGAGGCAGCCGGACTGGCCGGCGGCCGCGCCCGGCGGGCGCTGGGCGCCGGCGTCACGCCCCGGTCGAGCGGCTCCACTCCCCGGCCGCCAGCTGACCCAGGGAGCGCAGCCCCTCGGCCGGCCGGGCCAGCGCCGCCGCCACCCCGCCCAGGTGCCCGGCGAGCGAGTACGCCCCGGTCACCCCGGCCGCGGCGGCCTCCTGCCGGGCCACGCTGACCTGGCCCGCGACGACCAGGCAGGGCAGGCCGCGCTCCCGCGCCGCCGCCGCCACCCCGGCCACCACCTTGCCGCGCAGCGACTGCTCGTCGAACGAGCCTTCGCCGGTGACCACCAGGTCGGTCTCGTCCAGCGCCCGGTCCAGCCCGCTGAGCCGGCGGACCAGCCCGACACCCGACTCGCACCGCCCGCCCAGGGCCAGCAGCGCCGCGCCCAGGCCCCCGGCGGCTCCGGCCCCCGGCAGGCCGGCCAGGCCCGGCGGGCAGGTGGGCAGCTCCTGCTCCAGCACTACGGCGAAGCGCGCCAGCGCCGCGTCGAGCAGGACGATGTCGTCGGGGGAGGCGCCCTTCTGCGGCCCGTAGACATGGCTGGCGCCGTGCGGGCCGGTCAGCGGGTTGTCCACGTCGGTGGCGGCGACCAGTGCCGCGTCCCGCAGCCGCGGCGCACCGGCCAGCCCGGCACAGGCGAGCAGGGCCGCCCCGCCGTACGGCAGCGCGTACCCGGCCTGGTCCACGGGGTTGGCGCCCAGCGCGGTCAGCATGCCGGCGCCGCCGTCGTTGGTGGCCGACCCGCCCAGCCCGACCACGACCTGGCGGGCCCCGGTCTCCACGGCGGCGGCGAGCAGCATGCCCAGGCCGTACGAGGTGGTGGTCCTGGGGTCCCGTTCGGCCGGCGTGAGCAGGTGCAGGCCGCAGGCGTGGGCACTCTCGACGTAACAGGCGCCGCCGGCGAGGTAGCTGGCGCCGCCGGCGAGGTATCCTGCGCCACCCGCGAGCAGCAGCTCCCCGCGCGCCGGCCGGCCGAGCGGGTCCACGGTCTCCACCGTCACCCGCTGCGCCTGCACCCCAGCCGCCGGCAGCGCCTCGGCCAGCACCTCGACGAAGCCGGGACCGCCATCGGCGAGCGGCCGGGTGACCACCTGGTCGTCCGGGGCGGCCGCCCGCCAGCCGGCCGCGATGGCCGCGGCGGCCTCGCCCGCGCTCAGCGTCCCGCCGAACTTGTCGGGGCAGACCAGGACCCGCACGAGCAGCAGTCTGGCAGCGCCGGCCGCCGGGCAGCGCGGCAGGGCCGGTCACGCCGGCGTTGTGGAACAATTGGCGTCGTGACGACGATTAATCCGCCCGCGCCGGGCACACCCGCCGGGCCCTTTGCCGAGCCCGAGCCGACAGCGCTGGCGTTGCTGCTGCTGGGCGCGGGCAGCGACCCCGGCTCGGAGCGCGGCGTGGACTGCCCCGGTGCGCTGCCGCCACCCAGCGACCCGGGCCTGGTGCAGCGGGCCGCGGACGCCAGGCGCCGGCTGGGCGAGCGGGTCTTCGTGCTGGGCCACCACTACCAGCGCGACGAGGTGATCCAGTTCGCCGATGTCACCGGTGACTCGTTCAAGCTCGCCCGGGACGCGGCAGCCCGGCCGCAGGCCGACTACATCGTGTTCTGCGGCGTGCACTTCATGGCCGAGAGTGCGGACCTCCTCACCGGCGACCGGCAGCAGGTCATCCTGCCCGACCTGGCCGCCGGCTGCTCCATGGCGGACATGGCCGCCCTCAGCCAGGTGGAGACCGCCTGGGACCTGCTCGACGACCTGGGCCTGGCCGGCTCGACGGTCCCGGTGACCTACATGAACTCCTCCGCCGACATCAAGGGCTTCGTCGGCCGCCGCGGCGGCGTGGTGTGCACCTCGTCCAACGCCGAGCGCGCGCTGGCCTGGTCGTTCGAGCGCGGCGAGCGGGTGCTCTTCCTGCCCGACCAGCACCTGGGGCGCAACACCGCGGTCCTGCGGATGGGCCTCGACCTCGCCGACTGCGTGCTCTACGACCCGCACAAGCCGCACGGTGGGCTGACCGCCGGGCAGCTCCGCGCGGCGAAGATGGTGCTCTGGCGCGGGCACTGCTCGGTGCACGGCCGGTTCACGCTCGACTCGGTCACCGAGGCACGGGCCCGGGTCCCCGGCGTCAACGTGCTCGTCCACCCCGAGTGCCGGCACGAGGTGGTGCGGGCCGCTGACCACATCGGGTCGACCGAGTACATCATCAGGACGCTCCAGGCGGCCCCGGCCGGCTCGGCGTGGGCGGTCGGGACCGAGCTCAACCTGGTCCGGCGCCTGGCCAACGCCCACCCCGACAAGCAGGTCATGTTCCTCGACCGCACCGTCTGCTACTGCTCCACGATGAACCGCATCGACCTGCCGCACCTGGTCTGGGCGCTGGAGGAGCTGACCGCCGGCCGGGTCGTCAACCGCATCACCGTGGACCCGCGGACCGCGCACCACGCAAGGGTCGCGCTGGAGCGGATGCTCGCCCTGCCGTAGCCCCGCCGGGGCTTGGGTCGACGCAGTGTCACCAGCCTAAAAGCCCTGCGTAACCGCCGTCTCCCGGCGCAGGCCACAACCGGACATGGGCGCCATCTGGCGGCTCCGGTACGGCTATGCTGCCTTGCGTCTGCGCCTGGCGCCCGCCGCCGGCCGATGTTTCATGACGCCCGGGTCCGCACCGTCCGGTCCACTCCGGCCGGAGCGGAGCCCTGCCCCGCCGCTCTCGCCACAAGACCCTGCCACGCGTTCTCGGGAGGCCATGTTGACCGGGCAGCTGTCCACTGGGGACGTTCTCGCGGTGCACGGCGGCACGCCGCTGCACGGGCGGGTCCAGGTACGCGGGGCCAAGAACCTGATCTCCAAGGCGATGGTCGCGGCCCTGCTCGGCGAGACCCCGAGCCGGCTGTACGACGTGCCCGCGATCCGCGACGTCGAGGTCGTCCGCGGCCTGCTCGAGCTGCACGGGGTACGGGTCAGCGACGGCGCCGGGCCGGGCGAGCTGGTGCTCGACCCGGCCAACGTGGAGCGGGCCAACGTCGACGAGATCAACGTGCACGCCGGGTCGAGCCGCATCCCGATCCTCTTCTGCGGGCCGCTGCTGCACCGGCTGGGCCACGCGTTCATCCCCGACCTCGGCGGCTGCAACATCGGCGGCCGGCCGATCGACTTCCACATCCATGCGCTGCGCGACTTCGGCGCGGTCGTGACCAAGCGGCCCAACGGCATGGACATCACCGCCCCGTCCGGCCTGCACGGCACCAAGCTGGTGCTGCCGTACCCGAGCGTGGGCGCGACCGAGCAGATCCTGCTCACCGCGGTCATGGCCGAAGGCGTCACCGAGCTGCGCAACGCGGCCGTCGAGCCGGAGATCATCGACCTGATCTGCCTGCTGCAGAAGATGGGCGCGATCATCAAGGTGCACACCGACCGGGTGATCGAGATCGAGGGGGTGGCCCGGCTGCGCGGCTACTCCCACCGCCCCATCCCGGACCGCATCGAGGCGGCCAGCTGGGCCTGCGCCGCCCTGGCCACCCGCGGCGACGTCGACGTCCAGGGCGCCCGCCAGGTCGACATGATGACCTTCCTCAACGTGTACCGCTCGGTGGGCGGCGACTTCGAGGTGCACGAAGGCGGCATCCGGTTCTGGCACCCGGGCGGGGAGCTGCGTGCCGTGGCGCTGGAGACCGACGTACACCCGGGTTTCATGACCGACTGGCAGCAGCCCCTGGTGGTGGCGCTGACCCAGGCGCGCGGCCTGTCGATCGTGCACGAGACCGTGTACGAGCGCCGGTTCGGCTACACCGACGCGCTGAACACCATGGGCGCAACGATCCAGGTCTACCGGGACTGCCTCGGCGGCACGCCGTGCCGCTGGGGCCGGCGCAACTTCCGCCACTCGGTGGTGCTGGCCGGCCCGGCCAAGCTGTACGCCACCGAGCTGAGCATCCCCGACCTGCGCGCCGGCTTCAGCCACTTCATCGCGGCGCTGGCGGCCGAGGGCACGTCAACGGTGTACGGCGTGAACCTGATCAACCGCGGCTACGAGGACTTCACGGAGAAGCTGGCGGCGCTCGGCGCGCACGTCGAGGATGTCGCCGAAAGAGCCGTCGCCGGAGCCTTCGCCTGAGCGGCCGGCCGGCGCCAGAGCCCAGGCTCCGGCCGGCCGCCCGCCTTGGCTACTCTTGCCGCGTGCCGTCGCTCTTCCGCCGCAGGTCCACCGCTGACGCGGCCAGCCCTGAACCGCCCGCCGCAACGGGGGCGGACTCCACCGAGGCAGCGCCGAACGAGGCCGGCCTGACCGGGGCCGGCCGGTCGAAGGGCTACACCCCGAGCAAGCGCGAGCTCGGGGTGACCACGCCCAAGCGCACCACCACCGACCCGCGACGGAAGGTGGAGCCGGCACCCACCAACCGGCGCGAGGCGTACCGCCGCCAGCGGGCCCGCATGCGCGAGCAGCGCCGGGAGGCCGCCGAGGGCATGCGCCGCGGCGACGAGCAGTACCTGCTCCCCCGCGACAAAGGGCCGGAACGAGCCCTGGTACGCGACATCGTCGACGCCCGGCGCACCGCCGGCACCTGGTTCTTCGCCGGCGCCCTCATCGTGATCCTGGGCTCGTCGCGGGCCATGCCGGTGCCCGTGCAGCTGGCGTCGAACGTCCTGTGGGTGGTGCTCGCGCTGGCCGTGGTCATCGACAGCGTGCTGATCGCCCTCAAGATCAAGCGGTTGGTGCGGGAGCGCTTCCCCAGGACCACCCAGCGGATGGGCTCGCTCTACCTCTACGGCATCCTGCGCGGCATCACGTTCCGCCGGATGCGCATGCCCAAGCCACGGGTCAAGCTCGGCGCCGCGCTCTGAGCCGCCCGCCTGGTCTGCGTCGGCCGCGCGGGTGCGCCTGAGGTGGATGCCACAGGAACAGCGACGCTGCCTGATCGCTGCCTTCGGTCGCGTGAGCCGAGTGCAGCCCGATATTCTAGGATATTTCCCCCACCTCCACGGCCGCACCTCTACAAGATCTCGATCTGTACGCCAAATGTGTAGCCGCACTGCATGATCCGTGTCGCTGATCGCGATCTTGACGGCTAAGCCGGCAAGGCCGGCTTGGCCGACGTCCAGAGGCCAGCCGGCCCAGCCGTACGCTTTACCGCGTGAATATCGCCTGGCGTGAGGTGGATCCGCTGCCAGAGGTGAACGGCGCGGTCGAACCCGTGCTCGCGACTGTCGATGCCTTGAGGACGGCGTGGGACAGGGCGCTGCGGCGGGTGCCTACCGAGGAGTTCGCTGAGGCCCGCCGACGCAGCCTGCGCCGGCACGCGATCGAGACCGGCATCATCGAGCGCCTCTACGACCTGGACTGGGGCATCACCGAGGCGCTGGTCGCCGAGGGCATCACGGCTGAGGTCGCCGCCCGCGAGGGCGGGGTCAGCGAGGGCGCTCTGGCGCTGATCCGCGACCAGCTCGACGCCCTCGACTACCTGACGCTCGTGGTGCGTGAGGGCCGTCAGCTGTCGGTCTTCTTCGTCCGGGAGCTACACCAGCTGATCACCCGGCACCAGCCCACCTACGAGGCGCGCGACGCGCTCGGCAACCTGGTCCAGGTGCCACTGCCCCGTGGGGAGTGGAAGACGCAACCCAACCACGTCCAGCGGGCCGACGGGTCCCTGCTCCAGCACACGCCGCCGGAACACGTCCAGTCACAGATGGAGCTGCTGGTCAAGCGGTACGCGGAGACCGCCGGCGCGCACCCGGTCATCCGGGCCGCCTGGCTGCACCACCGCTTCATCTGCATCCACCCGTTCGCCGACGGAAACGGCCGGGTCGCCCGCGCGCTGACCCTGCTGGCCCTGCTCCAGACCCACTACGCGCCGCTGGTTGTGGACCGGCGCAACCGCGCCGACTACATCCGCGCCCTGGACGCGGCGAACGACGGCGACCTGCGCCCGCTGATCCGGTTCTTCGCTCTCCTGGAGATCGTCGCGCTGCGCTCGGAGCTGGAACGACCGGCCGTGGTCGCACCGGCCTCCGGCAGCGCGGTGGACATCGCCTACGCCTACGCCGACCGGCTGCTGTCGCTGCGGGAGGGCACGCAGACGCAGGAGGTTGAGCGTGCTGAGGCGCTCGGTGCGGCCGTGCAGCGCCGGGTGCGCAACCATCTGGAGTCGGTCGCCGACCGTCTCGCGGCCGCATTCCGGCGCGTAGATCCCGCGACCGCCGCAACGGTGCTGCCCCATGAGCGTGTCGCGCCGTACTGGTCGGTCCGTCTCGACCTGGGCACGTTGGGCGCGCGGTTCAGGTACCTGGTACGTATCGCAGGTACGGCCGAGCCGACAGTCCTGCGAGTCGACATCGTCACGTTCTCAACGCAACAGGGTGACGTGGGTGACAACGCCGACCTGATCAAGCCGGCTCCCACGGACACCGTGACCCTCCTGGCCGCCGATGACCTGGACCGGCGGTGGCCGGAGATCGAGGAACTGATGGACCGCACTCTCGCCGCAGCAGTCGACGGCTTCGGCCGGCGGCTGACCAGGCACCCCGCCGCCGCCTCACCTTCCAGAGTCGGCGTAGAGCCTGGTCACGACCTCTTCGATGCTGGGTTCGACGACTGACAGGTCGCGCAGGGCCGCGTTGGTGGCGAGCTTCGCGACCAGCTCCCCCGCGGTGACCGCGCCGCCGTCGAGCGCGTACGTCACCCGCCGCCCGTCCGCCGACGTCGACTCCACCGACGCCCCGGCCAGCCGGACCGGTGCGACCGGCGGCTCGTCGAAGTCGACCACCACCCGGCGGCGGGAGCCGTACCGCGCGTGCAGCGACTCCAGCGACCCGTCGTGCACCACCCGGCCGTGGTCGATGACCACCAGCCGCCGGCAGAGCCGCTCGATGTCGGCGAGGTCGTGGGTGGTGAGCACCAGCGTGGTGTCGCCGCCCGCGCCCAGCTCGGCCAGGAACGCCCGGACCGCCTGCTTGCTCACCACGTCCAGGCCGATCGTGGGCTCGTCCAGGAAGAGCACCTCCGGCCCGTGCAGCAGGGCCGCGGTGAGCTCGCCGCGCATCCGCTGGCCGAGCGAGAGCTGCCGTACCGGCGTGTCGATGAACTCGTCCAGGTCCAGCATTGACCGGCACCGGCGCAGCCGGTCGGCGTGGTCGGCGGCCGGCACCCGGTAGACGTGGCGCAGCAGCGCGAACGAGTCGCGCAGCGGCAGGTCCCACCACAGCTGGGACCGGTTGCCGAAGACCACGCCGATGCGCCGGGCCAGCACCGTGCGCTGGGGCACCGGCTCCAGGCCGCACACCCGTACCGTGCCGCCGCTGGGCATCAGCACGCCGGTCAGCATCTTCAGCGTGGTGGACTTGCCGGCGCCGTTGGGGCCGATGTAGCCGAGCATCTCGCCGCGCGCCACGGCCAGGTCCACGCCGTCGACCGCGGCGACGACCTTCCTGGTACGCCGCAGCCGCCCGGCCCTGACCCGGACGGTGAACTCCTTGCGCAGCGCCTCCGCCTCGATGACGTTCGTGACGTTGACGACGGTCATGACCCGGTGCTCCGGTAGTGCCGCACTCCGGTGCGCCACAGCAGCCCGGCCCCTGCCACGGCGAGCGCGGAGACCGCCGGGCCGGCCCACGCAGACCAGCCGGGCAGGCCCAGCGGGTCCGGCCGGCCGAGCAGCCCCAGCGCCGGGTAGTACGCCACGAAGGCGAAGCCTAGGCCATACCCGAAGAGGCGCCGGAACCATCCACTGTAGACACTGACCGGGTACGACGTGAACTCCCGCCCGCCGTAGGTGAACGCGTTCGCCACCTCGCCCGAGTCGACCCACCAGAACGCCACGGTGGCGCCGGCCACGAAGACCGCGCCGAAGAACGCCGCCCCGGACAGCGGCGCCAGCACCACCAGGCCCACCCGCGCCGGCGTCCAGTCGATGTCCGCGTACGTCACCGCGACGCTGAGCACGGATGCGGCATAGACCAGCCGGCCGATCCGGCGCACCTGGAAGTCGAGGGCGAGCAGCTGCGGCAGCACGCCCAGCGGCCGGACCAGCACCGCGTCCAGCAGCCCGGTACGCACGTAGACACGCAGCCGCTCGATGTTGCCCACCAACAGGTCGGCCAGCGCGAACCCGGTCCCCGCCAGGCCGAACATCAGCACCACCTCCGCCACCGCGAACCCGCCCAGCGCCGGCGTCACCCGGAACAGCACCAGCACCGCGAGCAGGTCGGCGCCGACCACGAGCACGTTGCCGGCGAGGTCGATGAGGAACGACGTCCGGTACGACGCCTGGCTGCGCGCCTGGGCACCGATCAGCTGGCGGTAGGTGCCGGCGGTCGGGCTAGCCACCCTGGATCACCAGCCGGCGCTCGGCCCGCCGCTGGACCAGCTGGGCCAGGCCGAGCATTGCCGCGGCCCAGGCCGCCTGCAGCCCCACCAGGGCCACGGACACCGCCGGCGGGTCGCGCTCCACGAGCACGTCGAGCGGGATCTGTAGCAGGGACGGGAACGGGGTGGCCAGCCACAGCGCGGTGGCCACCTCGCCGGGCAGGAAGCGCAGCGGGAAGTAGAGCCCGCTGAGCACCCCGGACACGAGCAGCCAGGTCAGCTGCACCCCACGGATGTCCAGCAGCCAGAACGCGGTGGCGTTGACGACGTACCGGCAGCCGAAGCTGGTCACCACCGCGAGCACCACCGACACCGCGAACAGCGGGTACGTGCCGAGCCGTCGCGGCGCGTAGATGTCGAAGGCGAGCAGGCCGACCAGGATGGGCAGCCCGAACCGGGTCAGCATGGCATGCGCGGCCCGCCCGAGGTCGGCGGCGAGGTAGCTGACCACCGGCGGCACCGGACGCAGCAGGTCCGCCACCACCTCCCCGGTGCGGATCCGGTCGGCGAGGTCGGTCCAGCCCCAGAAGGCCACCACGCCGATCATGCCCTGCCCCACCCAGACGAACAGGACCAGCTGCGCCGCGTCGTACCCGGCCACCAGGCCCGCTCCCCCCGCGGCCGCGCCGGCTACGGCCAGTAGCACGTACGCCTTCAGGAAGCCGAACATCGTGTTGGTGACCGCCGAGGCGAACGTGGCCTGGCGATAGGTGGCGTAGCGGCGGAAACCGGATGCGGCAATAGCGAGGAACATGGCGACTTGTCCCGTCGACTTTTCCGCATCCGGTGGGGTCGCAGTGGCGGTGACGAAGCCCACGCCGTTACCCTCCATCAGCAACCGTTTTGCACTCCAGGCCGGCTGACTCTACCGGGCGATTACGGCTGCCCAGCGTGACTTTTCCCTGTCGAGGTGACCCGTGAGCGA
>DASSUC010000430.1:0-9047 GCA_035707405.1 Micromonosporaceae bacterium
CCGTGTAGATCAGCTCGATGGGCAGGTTGAACCGGGTCTGCGCCGGCAGCTCGTCGCCCCTCTTCCGGTAGCGCACCACGCACCAGAAGATCAGGCCCCACACGAAGAAGCCCACCACGAGCGCGGCGACCACGGACCCGATCCACAGGTCGTACATGCGCTGCGACTGGGGCGTGATGCCGCCCTCCGGCCAGCCGAAGCCGCCGAACGCGTCGCCGACACCGCAGCCGGCCAGCAGCGCGACGAGGGCGACTCCGACCGCGCCGAGCCCTGCGGCCCGCACCGCGGCACTCCTTCGGACCACCTGCTCCTGCCTCCTCGCCGCCAGACGCTCCAGCACCACGTGACCGGTCGCAGACTACTCGACCAAGGCCCGCGCACATCCGGCCGGGTGGGTGTGTCCGCTGGGGACGCTACCGTGGCCAGGTGGCCAGCGCCGGGCTAACCCGCACCGTGTCCGCATACTTTGACGCGGCCACCGCCGCGCCGCTGCATCCCGTCGCCCGCCAGGCCCTGCTCGCCGCGCTGGACGAGGGCTGGGCCGACCCGACCCGCCTCTATGCGCAGGCCCGCCGGGCACGCCAGCTCCTCGACGCGGCTCGGGCCGCGGTGGCGCAGGCGCTCGGGGTACGCCCCGACGAGGTGTCCTTCACCTCCAGTGGTACGGCGGCCGCCCAGGCCGCGGTCCACGGTGGGCTGTCCGGGCGGGCGCGGTCCGGCCGGGTGCTCGTGCACTCGGCGATCGAGCACTCGGCGGTGCTCCACGCGGCGCAGCGGCACGTGGCCGTTGGCGGTGAGGCGGTGTGCGTCGGCGTCGACCGGCTGGGCCGGCTCCACCTCGATGCCTGGCAGGCCGCTGTGGCCAGGCCGGGAGTGGCGCTCGCCGCGCTGATCAGCGCAAGCCACGAGGCCGGCACGGAGCAGCCCGTTGCGCAGGCCGCGCAGGCGTGCGCCGCCGCCGGCGTACCCCTGCTGCTGGACGCGGCGCAGTCGGTGCCGTGGGGGCCGGTGCCCGACGGGTGGTCGCTGCTGGTGGCGAGCGCGCGCAAGTGGGGCGGGCCGCCGGGCGTGGGGGTCCTCGTGGTCCGCCCGGGGGTGCGGTGGCCGCACGCTGCCGGGCCGGCCGAGCCGCCCGACCTCCCGGCGGTCGTGGCGGCGGCGGCGGCGCTGCGCGCGGTCCACGCCGACGCGGCGGCGCAGTCAGCGCGCCTGCGTGCCCTCGTCGACCGGATCCGGGCCACCGTGGTCGCCACCGTGCCGGACGTGGAGGTCGTTGGCGCCCCGGCCGCCCGGCTGCCGCACCTGGTCACCTTCTCCTGCCTTTACGTGGACGGCGAGGCCCTGCTGCACGCCCTGGACCGGCGCGGGTTCGCGGTCTCGTCCGGCTCGTCCTGTACGGCCTCGACGCTGCGCCCCAGCCACGTGCTGGAGGCGATGGGTGTGCTCTCGCACGGCAACGTGCGGATGTCCCTGCACCGGGACACCACCGAGGCCGAGGTGGAGCGGTTCCTCACCGAGCTGCCCGGCGTGGTGGCGGCGTTGCGGGCCGAGGCCGGGGTGACGGGCCTGTGACCACCACCGGGCCGGAGACCGCCGGTGGGCCTGTGACCGCCAGCGCGCCGGAGACGCTGGACTGCCGCGGCCAGCGCTGCCCGCTGCCCGTGATCGCACTGGCCCGCCGGCTCCCGCAGCTGCCGATCGGCACCGTGCTGCGGGTGCTCGCCGACGACCCGGCGGCCGCCGTCGACATCCCGGCCTGGTGCCGCCTGCGCGGCCAGGAGCCCGCCGGCTCCCCCGCGCCAGGCGTGTACGACGTCCGCCGAGCCCGGTAGGCCGGGCCCAGTAACGCTTACCACACCTGCGACAAAGGGTTGGTCAGCCCGGACCAGCTACTGGCCAGTTGCGCGCGTCGGTCACCTTTTGGACAGTAAGGAGCCCTGCCGCTAATGGTCGTCGCCTGGCTCGTCGCGGTGGTGGTGGCCGCCCCACCGCCCGCCTGACGAGTGCCGCAGGAGCAGTACGCGTAGGGATCGGCACCCGGAATGTGGCTGCTACCGTCGCGGGCATCACCACACGTGCCCCGGAGGACAGACGTGACCGAGCTGCGGAGCCTGACGCGCGAGGAGGCGGAGGAACGGGCCGCCCTCCTCACGGTGACCCGTTACGACATCGCCGTCGACCTCACCGGCCTCGCCGACGGTGACGAGCTCCGCTCCGTCTCGACGGTGCGCTTCTCCTGTTCCAGCCCGGGCAGCTCGACGTTTGTCGACTGCGCCGCCGAGGTCGTCTCCGCCGTGCTCAACGGCGTGCCGGTCCCCCCGGAGGCGGTCGCCGACGCCCGGATCACGCTGGCCGGCCTGGCCCCGGAGAACACGCTCGTGGTCGAGTCGGTGCAGCGGTCGACCGGCGTCGGCGCCGGCGTCAAGCGCTGTGTCGACCCCTCGGACAAGGAGGTGTACGTCTGGACGACGTTCGAGCCCGACGGCGCCCGCAGGGTGTGGGCCTGCTTCGACCAGCCGGACCTCAAGGCGCCGTTCGCGTTCACGGTCCTGGCGCCGGCCCGGTGGACGGTCGCGAGCAACAGCGGCGACCCCGGGGTCGAGGACCTGGGCACCGCCCGCCGCTGGACCTTCGCGGCCACCCCCGCGCTGTCGACGTACGTCCCGGTCGTCAACGCGGGCCCCTTCCACCGGGTCCGCTCCGACCGGGGCGGCTACGACCTCGGCCTGCTCGTACGGCGGTCGCTCGCCGGCTTCCTCGACCGGGACGCGGAGGAGCTGTTCACAACCACAGCGGCCGGCCTGGCGTTCTTCGGTGAGCAGTTCGACCTGCCCTTCCCGCAGCGCACGTACGACCAGGTGTTCGTGCCCGACATGGGCGGCGCGATGGAGAACTGGGGGTGCGTCACCTGGTCGGACGCGTTCATCTACCGCAGCGAGCCGACCTACCAGGAGCGGGAGAACCGCGCCCTGGTCCTCCTGCACGAGATGGCGCACATGTGGTTCGGCGACCTGGTCACCATGCGCTGGTGGAACGACCTGTGGCTCAACGAGGCGTTCGCCGAGTGGGCCGCGCACTGGGCGGCGACCTCCGCGACGCCGTTCACCGACGTCTGGTCGTCGTTCCTGGCCGGTCGGAAGCTCAGCGGCTACGAAGCCGACCGGGCGCCGACCACCCACCCGATCCGGCAACCGGTACGCGACGTCGCCGAGGCGGCCGCCATCTTCGACGGGATCACCTACCCCAAGGGCGCGAGCGTGCTCAAGCAGCTGGTCGCGTACGTCGGCCAGCCGCAGTTCGTGGCCGGCCTGCGGGCGTACTTCCGCGAACGGGCGTGGGGCAACGCCGTGCTCGAGGACCTGATGGGTGCGATCGAGGTGGCGTCAGGCCGCGACCTGGCGGCGTGGACGCGGGGTTGGCTCGACACCGCCGGCACCGACCGGCTCGTGCTCGAGGCCGTCTCGGACGGCGCGGCGTCGGTGCGCGCGACCGGCCCCGGCGGTGGCCGGCCCAGGCCGCACCGGCTCAACATCGGCGTCTACGACCGGACCGGCGACGTCCTCGTACGACGGCGCCTGGTCACCGTCGAGACGTCCGGCGAGCGGACGCCCGTCGGCGACATGGGGGCCGCGGACCTGCTCCTCGTCAACGACGAGGACCTCACGTTCGCGTCGACCCGCCCCGACCCCGCGTCCCGGACGACACTGCTGAGCTCGGCCGGGCTGCTGCCGTCCGCGACATCCCGGGCGGTCGCGGTGACCACGGCCTGGGACATGCTGGTGACCGCGGACATCGCCACCGCGGAGTTCATCCGCTGCGTGACCGGGGTGCTTCCGCAGGAGACCACGGACAGTGTGATCGAGCCTTTCCTGCGGCTGGCGGTCGCCGCCGCCGAGCGGTGGGCGCCCCCCGGGTCACGCGGCGACATGATGTCGGCCGTGGCCGACATGTGCATCGCGCTCGCGGAGCACCCGGCTCGCCGGCAGGCCGCGATCCGCGCCCTGGCGCGCACCGCGACGAGCCCGCACCAGCTCGAGACGCTGCGGGCCGTGGCCGGGGACGATGCCGACCTGGCCTGGCGCACGCTGGTCCGCCTGGCCGAGCTCGGGCAGTACGACCAGGCCCAGGTGGACGCCCTGGTCCGGCGCGACCCGAACCCCGACTCCTGGGTACGGGCGCTGATGGTGCAGGCCGCGCGGGCGGACGAGGCGGCCAAGGAACGGGTCTGGGAGGCGGTGATGGACAAGCGCGAGGTGCCGATCAGCTCGGTGGGCGACCTCGCCACGGCGTTCTGGCGCCCCGGCCAGGACGACCTTCTCACCGGGTACGCCGAGCGGTTCCGGGCCGCCCTGCCGGCCATGGATGTGGGGGGCATGATCTCCGCCATGGTGCTGTCGTTCGCGATGTACCCGTTCTTCGGCGTGGACGCGGCGTTCGCCGACGCCGTGGCGGCATCGGCACAGGCCGCGGAGGTCAGCCCCGTCGTGCGGAAGAACGTCCTGGAGCAGACGGACCTGCTGCGACGCGTCCTGGCGGCCCGCACCACGACGGTCTGACCCACCACGGTGGTGTGATGTAGGTCAAGTGCACGCTAGCGGACCCTCTCTACCAGGACCATGCGCGGCGGGGCCAACCCGCCAGCTTGGCACGGAGGGCCGCCACCTGGGCCGTACCAAGCCCGTAACGGGCAAAGAGCGCATCGTCGAGACGCTCCAGATGGCGCCCGACCTCAACGACGTCATCGGGCTCCAAGCCGGGGTCGTGCCGATGCGCGAGCTCAATAAGCCGGTCGAGGCTGTAGTGGTCGAGGGCGGCCGCAGCATCGACGTAGTCGCGTACCTCGCGTCGGTTGACCAGTGCGGCGACCTTCGATGCGACAAGGTCGTCGACATGCAGGACCGGGCCGATGTCCATCACCACTGGGCTACGCAGGCGGTTCAGACGGCCCAGGCTCAGCACCACACTGCACCCGTCGCGCAGCACCTGAAACTCGCGCATCTCCCGGTCGAACCCGTAGAACAGGTCGGCCAGGTCCTCGCCCGGCTCTTCGTCACGCACCGCGAACCCGGCATGGAGCAGCGCCGCCCGCACCTCGTCGGCTGCGGCACCGGCCGCGCCGTCAGTGTCAGAGAACAGATCTACATCCTCGGTCGGGCGCCTGACCAGCCCATGGGAGATCCAAGCGAGGCCACCACCCAGCGCGAAGCCGTACTTGTTGGCCACCTCGAGCGCGACCTGTGCCACCTCCCGGTGGAAGGCGACCTCGACCCGGCTCACGCTGCGGGACGGAGCTGGGGAAAGCGGGCCTCCCACGCCTGGCGGACACCGCGGGGCAGGTTGAGCTCGCGCCAGATCCGAACGAGAAGTCCAGCGTTGATCCACCGCCGAAGCTCTTCGGTACGGATCGCCTCCCGCAGCACGTTCTCGTACATCCACCGCAGCTGGTCCGGCCTGTCGAGATCGAAGCTGCGGTCCGGGTTCCACATCAGCCGCTGCGGCAGCTCGACCACCCCGTGCTCCGGGCCGGCGAGCTCGTCCAGGGTGACGGCGACCACGGCAGGGCGGCCCGGTCGCGCCAGGTGGACGACATCGGGACGGCCTGCGCCGCTGTCCTGCATGAGGTCAGCGTAACCGCAGCCGCGGACAGTGGTCACCACCGGCGCCCGTGGGGTCAGCCTTTCACCGCGCCCTGGGTGAAGCCGGCGATGAACCGGTCGAGGAACAAGTTGAACACGATCGCGATCGGCACCGCGACCAGCACCGTGGCCGCCTGGAGGGACTGCCAGAAGAACACGTCCCCGCGGATCAGCTCGGTCGGCACCCCGGTCGAGATGACCTTCTCGGTGGTCGGCGACACGAACGACAGCGCATAGATGAACTCGCTGGCGGTCAGGGTGAACGCGAACACCACCACGGCCACGATGCCGGGGAAGGTGAGCGGCACCACCGCCCGCCAGAACGCGCTCAGGCGGCTGTACCCGTCGACCATCGCCTGCTCCTCGATGTCGCGCGGGATCGCCTTGAGGAAGCCGATCAGCAGCCACACCGACACCGGCACGGTGATCGTCGGGTAGATCAGCACCAGCGACCAGGTGGAGTCCTGCAGCCCCATCGCGACCACGATCCGGGACAGCGCCAGGAAGAGCAGGCTCGGCGGCACCAGGTAGACCAGGAAGATGACGACCCCGAACCAGCCGGCCCACGGCCGGTCCAGCCGGGCCAGGGCGTACGCCGCGGGCAGCGCCAGCAGCAGCGTGACCAGCACGACCAGCACCCCGACCCAGAGGGTGTTCCAGGCGAACGTGCCGAACGCGGTGCGCTCGAAGAGGTACAGGACGTGGTCCGAGGTGGCCGGCCGGTTGAACTGGAACGGGTTGTTGGCCGGGTTGTAGAGGTCGCGGTTCTGCTTGAACGCGGTGACCGCGCTCCACAGGAACGGCGCCGCGCAGACGAACGCGGCGGCCAGCGCGGCCAGGTACACCCCGACCCGGCCGAGCACGTAGCGGCGGACGTACCGGCGCCGCATCGCGTCGTGGCTGCGCACCGCTTCCTCAGTGGTCACCGCCGTCACCGGATCTCCATCCGGCGCACCGCGCGCAGGATCGCGACAGCGGCGGCCAGCAGCAGCGGGAACAGGAACAGCGCGATGGCCGCGCCCTGCCCCACGTCGCCGCCGTCGATGCCGCGGAAGAACGCCCAGCTGGTCAGCACCTGCGTGGCGTTGTTGGGCCCGCCGTTGGTCAGCACGTCGACGACGGCCATGTCGGTGAACGTGAAGACCGCGCCGAACAGCGCGGCCACCGCGGCCACCGGCAGCACGAGCGGGATGGTCACCTCGAACATCCGCCGCCAGTAGCCGGCGCCGTCCACCTTGGCCGCCTCGTGCATGTCCTGCGGGATCGCCACCAGGCCGGCCATCATGATCACCGCGGCGAGCGGGGTGAGCCGCCAGACGTGCACCGCGATCACCGAGCCCATCGCCAGCGCCGGCTCGCCGAGCCAGTACTGGTTGGACTCCGGCCCGAGGACGGCTCCGGGCGTGCCGAGCAGGCCGAGCTTGCGCAGCACCCAGTCGATCGGCGAGAAGATCGAGTCGAGCATCCAGAGCCAGGCGACGGACGACAGCGCCACCGGGGTGGTCCACGGCAGCAGCACCAGGAACCGCACCAGCCACTTGCCCCGGAAGTCGGCCACCAGGATGTTGGCGAGCACCTTGCCGAGCACCACGATGAGCACCATCGAGACGGCGGTGAACAGGAACGTGTTGCCCAGCGACTGCCAGAACACCGGGTCGTCGAAGACCGCCCGGAAGTTGCGCCAGCCGACCCAGTTGAACGACGGGTCGCCCGCGGTCACATCCGACATGGCGAACCCGATGGCGAGCACGAACGGCACGGCGACCAGCGCGAGGATATAGACCACACTCGGCATCAGGAAGATCCAGGCGAGCGCGCCCTCCCGGTCGGCCAGACGCATCCGCGGTGCGCCCGCCGGGCCGGGCGCCACGCCGGGCGGCGCACCGCCGGACGGCACAGCGGTGGCGGGCTCCGCGGTGCTCACACCCGCTCCGGTTCGGTCCGCCGGCCAGTCCCGGCGTCGAAGAAGCGCAGCCGCTCCCGGGGTACGGCGAAGTCGTGCTGCTGGCCCGCCTCGACCGGCGCGTCCACGGTGGCCGGCAGCCGGGCCACCACCCGGGTGGCCTCCCCCACGCCGGTCGCGGTGCCGTAGACGTGCCGGTCGCCGGAGAGGTACTCGACCCGGTCCACGGCCAGCCCCACGGTCACCGGGTCGGCACCGCGCACATGCTCAGCCGGCAGCAGGTGCTCGGGCCGGAACCCGACCAGTACGCCGTCGCGGGGCACCAGGTTCATCGGCGGCGACCCGATGAACGTGGCGACGAACGTGTCGGCCGGGTCGTCGTACACCTCGACCGGCGGGCCCACCTGCCGCACCTTGCCCGCGGAGAGCACCGCGATGCGGTCGCCCAGCCCCATCGCCTCCACCTGGTCGTGGGTGACGTAGATGGTGGTGGTGCCGATCTCCTCCTGGAAGCGCTTGAGCTCGTCCCGCGCGCTGGCCCGCAGCTTGGCGTCCAGGTTGGACAGTGGCTCGTCGAGGAGGAAGACGTGCGGCTCGCGCACCAGCGCCCGGGCCAGCGCCACCCGCTGCCGCTCACCGCCGGAGAGCTGGCGCGGCTTGCGCTCCAGCAGGTGCTCGATGCCGAGCAGCCCGGCCGCCCACCGCGCCTTGCGGTCGCGCGCCTCCCGCGGCATGCCGCCGGCCCGCAGCGGGAACACGATGTTGGCGAAGACCGACTTGTGCGGGTAGAGCGCGTAGCTCTGGAACACCATCGCGATCTTGCGGGCCCGCGGCGGCAGGCCGGTGACGACGTGCCCATCGATGAGCACGTCGCCCTCTGTCGGGTGCTCCAGGCCGGCAACGGTGCGCAGCAGGGTGGTCTTGCCGCAGCCGGACGGGCCGAGGAGGACGAGGTACTCGCCCTCCTCGGTCCGTAGGTCCACGCCGTCGACGGCCCGGACGCCCCGGCGGGCCGGCGAGCGGCGACGCCGCCGGCCGCCCGCGCCGTCGAACTCCTTCACCAGGTTCCGGACCTCGACGACGGCCATCAGCCGCCCACCAGCCCCGCTGCCCGCCACTTGGCAAAGACCGCCTTGACCTGGGTCTCAGCAGCCGCCACCGACTGCTGCGCCGTCTGCTGGCCGCGCGCCACCCGGGCGAACATGTTGGGGATGATGAACGTGTTGAAGACCTCGCCCTCGGCGGTGTTGGCCGGCCCGGGGTAGCCGATGTTGGTGCTCCACTGCGTCGCCTCGCGCAGGAAGGCGAGCTTGTCCGCCGGCTTGGCGCCGAACGGGTCGTTGGTCAGCCAGGTGTTGAGGTTGGGTGTCAGCTGCGACCAGGCGGAGAAGTCGTAGAGCTTGCTGGCGTACGTCGCCGCGGCGAAGTTGGCCGTGTAGTGCAGCAGGAACTCCTTTGCCGCGTCCGGGTTGGCCGCGTGCTTGGGCACGATCCAGTTGTAGAGCACG
>DASSUC010000431.1:0-20446 GCA_035707405.1 Micromonosporaceae bacterium
CCACGTCGACCACGGCAAGACCAAGCTGCTGGACGCGATCCGCAAGTCCAACGTGGTCGAGGGCGAGGCCGGCGGCATCACCCAGCACATCGGCGCGTACCAGGTGCACGTCGAGCACGACGGCAACGACCGGGCGATCACCTTCATCGACACCCCGGGCCACGAGGCGTTCACCGCGATGCGGGCCCGTGGCGCGCAGGTGACCGACATCGTGGTGCTCGTGGTGGCGGCCGACGACGGCGTGATGCCGCAGACCATCGAGGCGCTCAACCACGCGAAGGCCGCTGACGTGCCGATCGTGGTGGCGGTCAACAAGATCGACAAGCCGGAGGCCAACCCGGGCAAGGTGCGCCAGCAGTTGACCGAGTACGGCCTGGTGGCCGAGGAGTACGGCGGCGAGACGATGTTCGTCGACGTGGCGGCCAAGCCCGGCATCGGCATCGACACGCTGCTCGAGGCGATCCTGCTGACCGCGGACGCGGCGCTGGACCTGCGGGCACCGGCCGACGGGCCGGCCCAGGGCATCGCGATCGAGGCGCACCTGGACAAGGGGCGCGGCCCGGTCGCCACGGTCCTGGTGCAGAAGGGCACGCTGCGGGTTGGCGAGGCGATCGTGGCGGGCGACGCGTACGGGCGGGTGCGGGCGATGCTCGACGAGAACGGGCACCCCGTGCCGTTCGCGGGTCCCGCCCGCCCGGTCCTGGTGCTCGGCCTGACCGCGGTGCCGGGAGCCGGCGACACGTTCCTGGTGGCCGACGAGGACCGCATCGCCCGGCAGATCGCCGAGCAGCGCCAGGCCCGCCGGCGGGCGGCGGCGTTCGCCAACCGCCGTGGCCGGGTGACCCTGGAGTCGCTGTTCGAGCAGATGAAGGAGGGGGAGAAGAGCTCCCTGGTCCTCATCCTCAAGGGCGACGTGTCCGGCTCGGTGGAGGCCCTGGAGGACGCCCTCGTCAAGATCGAGGTGTCCGACGAGGTCCAGCTGAAGATCATCCACCGCGGCGTCGGCGCGATCACCCAGGACGACGTCAACCTGGCCAGCGCGTCGGACGCGATCATCATCGGGTTCAACGTGCGTGCCAACGACAAGGTGCGTGAGCTCGCCGACCGCGAGGGCGTGGAGGTGCGCTACTACACGGTCATCTACCAGGCCATCGAGGAGATCGAGTCGGCGCTCAAGGGCCTGCTCAAGCCGGAGTTCGAGGAGGTCGAGCTCGGGTCGGCGGAGATCCGCGAGGTGTTCCGCTCGTCCAAGGTCGGCGCGATCGCGGGCTGCATCGTGCGGTCCGGGCTGATCCGGCGCAACGCAAAGGCCCGGCTGCTGCGCGACGGCGCGGTGGTCACCGAGAACCTGACCATCGCGTCGCTGAAGCGGTTCAAGGACGACGCCACCGAGGTCCGCGAGGGCTTCGAGTGCGGCCTGACCCTGGGCAGCTACAACGACCTGAAGCTCGGCGACGTCATCGAGACGTACGAGATGCGGGAGAAGCCGCGCGGATGACCGCGGCGAGCACGCTGGAGGGGCCTCCGACCGGGGGCCCCTCCACCCGTTACGCGCTGCTGGTCGCCCCGTCCAGCAACCGGGTGTACGGCCAGGCCGCTCCCCGGCTGGCCCAGGCGGAGCTGGCCGTGTTCGCCGAGACCGTACTGTCGGCCGAGGTGGCCGGCATCGGCCCGCAGCTGCGTGGCGGCGTGCCGTACCTGGACTTTGTGACGGCCACGCCGTTGTCTGCTGTGGACGTGGCGTACCTGTCCAACCTCTCGTGTGCCTATGCGCTCTTCGAGGTGGTCGGTGAGCTGCTGCGGCCGGTCGAGCTGACCCCGCTCGCCCACCACGACGAGGACCTGGTCACCATCCCGAAGTACGCCGGCAAGACCAACGAGCAGTTCACCCGGCTGCTGCTCAACGTCACCGTGCTCGCCAGCGCGAAGGCGCCGGCGATGCTGGCCGGCGGGCTGACCGTGCTCGACCCGCTGTGCGGGCGGGGCACCACGCTCAGCCACGCGCTGCGCTACGGCTACGACGCGGTCGGGATCGAGGTGGACGGGGCGGACGTGGACGCGTACGCGGCGTTCATCAAGACCTGGCTGCGTCGCAAGCGGGTCAAGCACAGCGCGCAGACGCACCCGGTGCGCCGGGAGCGGCGGCGGGTGGCCCGGTGCCTCGAGGTCGTCATCGGTGGCGACCAGCGGCTGACCGTGTTCCACGCGGACACCCTCGACGCCCGCGAGCTGCTCCGCGCCGGCTGCGTGGACGTGGTGGTGGCCGACACGCCGTACGGGGTGGCGCACGGCAGCCGTACCCCGGAGAAGGGGCTGTCGCGACGCCCGCTGGACCTGCTCGCGGCGGCCGTGCCGGTCTGGGCCGAGCTGCTGCGCCCCGGCGGGGCGCTCGGGGTGTCGTGGAACACCCACGTGGCGGCCAGGTCCGCCGCCGCGGCGACGCTCGCGGCGGCGGGGTTGGAGCTGGTCGACTCGCCGGGGTACCGGGGCTTCGAGCACTGGGTCGACCAGGCGATCACCCGCGACGTGCTGGTGGCCCGCAAGCCCGGGCGCGCTGCCCGGCCGGACGGGGCGCGGGCCGGATAATCGCGGCATGTACACCGGCACCGCGGTCTTCGATGTCCTGCTGCCCGGCGACTCGCGCTCGCTGAAGGCCAAGCGCTCCTACGTCCGCCCGATCGTGGCCGCGCTGCGCCGGTTCGAGGTGGCGGCGGCCGAGGTGGGCGCCCTGGACCGGCACGGCCGGGCCGAGATCGGGGTGGCGCTGGTCGCCGCGGAGCCGGGCCACGTCCACGAGGTGCTCGACTCGTGCGAGCGGCTGGTCGCCGCCCGCCCGGAGATTGAGCTGCTGTCCGTACGGCGGCGGCTGCACGGCGACGAGGACTGAGGCGGCCTGGTCTGGGCCGGTTTGCGCTTCTGGCGCGTGGCGCCCGGCCGGGCGGTGGCGCGGGTAGTGTCGGATCGGCCAGGCCACGCGACGGCTCGGCGGGCGCAGGCCACGATAGGTGGCGGTGCGGCAACGGCGGGTCGATGAGACGGCGGAGGTGGACGAGATGACGGACCCCACCCGGGTACGCCGGCACGCCGAGCGCGTGCGGGAGCTGGTGGCGTCGTTGGTGCGCACCCAGATCAAGGACCCCCGCCTCGGCATGGTCACGATCACCGACGCCCGGCTCACCGCGGACCTGCGCGAGGCCACCGTCTTCTACACCGTGCTCGGGGACGCCGCGGCGCAGGAGGGCACGGCCGCCGCCCTGGACAGCGCGAACGGCCTGCTGCGCAGCATGGTGGGCAAGGCGCTGGGCCTGCGCCACTCGCCCACGCTGACCTTCGTCCACGACGACGTGCAGGACCACGCCAAGCACATCGACGAGCTGCTCGCCGTGGCCCGCGACGCCGACGCCGAGGTGCAGCGCCTGGCCGCGGGTGCGGCGTACGCGGGCGAGCCGCAGCCGTACCGGGTGGCGGAGGAGCCGGCGGATGAGTGGGACGCCGTGCAGGAGCGGCGGTGAGAGAGCCGGCCGCGCAGGCGGTGCGGGAGCCGGCCGGGCTCGGGCTGGTGGTGCCGGTGCCGGCGGCGTCCGGGGCGGAGCTGGCCGTGGATGTGCCGGCACACGAGTGGGCGGCAGCGGTCGAGCTGCTCTCCGCCCTGGGCGCCGAGAGCACCGTGCTGCTCGCCTGCCACGTGAACCCGGACGGCGACGCGCTCGGCAGCATGCTCGGCTTCGGGCTGGGCCTGCGCCGCCTCGGGCTGCGGTCGGTGTGCGCCAGCTTTCCGGGGCCGCTGGAGGTGCCGGAGCCCTTCCGCGCGCTGCCCGGCCTCGACCTGCTGGTGCCGGCCTCAGCCGCGCCGGTGGCGCCGGAGCTGATGCTCTGCTTCGACGCGGCCAGCGCCGGCCGCCTCGGCGAGCTGGCCGGCCGCATCGGGCCCACCACGATCGTGCTCGACCATCACGCCTCCAACACCCGCTTCGGCGGCGTCCACCTGGTGGACCCGTCCGCCGCGGCCACCTCGGTGGTGGCCTGCGCCCTGCTGGGCCGGCTCGGCGTGCCGCTGGACCGGGAGATAGCCGAGTGTCTCTACGTGGCGCTGGCCACCGACACCGGCTCGTTCCGTTTCGACCTGACCACGCCGGCAGTGCACCAGCTGGCCGCGCGGCTGCTCGCCACCGGGGTGAGCCCGGCGGAGGTGGCCCGGCGGGTCTTCGACACCCGCCCGTTCGGTGCGGTCCGCCTCTACGGGGAGGTGCTGCGCCGGGTCGAGCTGGAGCCCGGGTCAGCCGGTGGGCTGGGCTTCGTCTGGACCTACGCCACGCTGGAGGACCTGGCCCGGCATGACCAGCAGCCGTACGTGCTGGAGGCGCTCATCGACTCGGTCCGCTGCGTGGCCGAGGCTGATGTGTCCTGTGTGGTCAAGCAGCTCGCCCCGCGCGAGTGGGCGGTGTCCCTGCGTAGCAAGGGGGGCGTGGACGTGGCCCGGGTGGCGGTCGCGCTCGGCGGCGGCGGGCACCGGCTCGCCGCCGGGTTCACCGGCTACGGGTCCTCCGGCGAGGTCGTCTCCGCCGTCCGTCGTGAGCTGGACGGGTCGTGGCGCGAGAATCAGGGTTAACTCGGGGCGGCGGCGCGCTACCCGCGGGCGGGTCCACCAGTGACAATCGCTGTGTGGAACAGTCCTCCGAGCTGACCGTCGAGGTCGCCCAGCCGTGGGCGCGGCCCGTCGTGCTGGTGCCGGTCTTCGTCCTGCTGTCGGCCGTAGGCGGGCTGTTCCCGTCCTTCTCCCTGGAGGCCAACCTCTACGTGCTGGCGATCGGCGGCACGCTGTTCTGGCTGGGCCTGTCCAACCGCGTCCCGCGCCGCCCGGTGCCGCTGCGGCTGCGCCGCAGCGGCCTCTGGTGGCTGGTGCCCGCGCTGACCCTCGCCATCGTGGAGCTGGTCACGTTCGTCGGGGGCTCGACGTACGACTACCCGACCCTGTCGTTGCTGGCCGACCCGTTGTTCGAGGGCTACCTGGCCCGTACCGCGGGCTACTTCGGCTGGGTGACCGCGTTCTGGGGGCTGATCCGGCGATGAGCGTCACCCGACTGCTCGCGATCAGCGGCTTCCTGCTAGCTATCGGGCTGCTAGGGGTGGTGGAGTGGCTGGCCAGGCGTCCGGGATCCCGGATACCCACCTTCGGTGACCTGGCCGGCTTTGTCATGGGTTATGAGGTCGGTCGCCTGCCGGTCGGGCGCATCGCCGTGTTCGGCTTCTGGTGGTGGGTGGGCTGGCACTTCTTTGCCCGCTGACCGTGCGTCGACAGCTCGCCGGCTCGGCCGGCCTCCGCACGCCGGCGAGCTGGGCACGAAGCCGACGATCCCGCTGAGAACGGTGGCTACGACGCCGTTGGCGTCCGGCGGACGGGGTAGAGTGCGGCCAGTACACAGCCGGCGCGGCCGGCGCGGAAGGGAAGACTCAGGGGGCAGACGGTGACGGCCGAGGTCGCGAACCAGGCGAGGATTGTGGAGCTCCTCCGGGAGCACGAAGACCGTCTCGTCAAGCGGTGGACCGAGATCGTGAGCGCGACGTTGCGGGGTCGGCTGACCGAGGCCGAGGTCTCCCGGCAGCTGCGTGAGCTGCTCGCCGTGTTGACGGCCGCGCTGTCGGCCGAGGGCGGGTTCAGCCTGACGGCCACGGCAGCGGGCGAGCTGCGGGTGGTGCTCACGGAGCTGTCCCGCTCCCGTGCACGCAGCGGCTTCAGCAGCACCGAGACGGCGGTCAGCATCTTCGGCCTCAAGGACGCCGTGCTCGACGTGCTGGACGAGCGGGGGGACCCGGCCGTGCTGCGCGACTTCCTGGCCTTCTCCCAGCTGATGGACCAGCTCGGCCTGTACACCTTCGAGATCTACGCCCAGACCCGCGAGGAGCTCATCGCCGAGCAGGCGCAGCAGCTGCTCGAGCTCTCCACGCCGGTGGTGAAGCTCTGGGAGGGCGTGGTGGCGGTGCCGCTGATCGGCACCCTCGACTCCGCCCGCGCCCAGGTGGTGATGGAGAAGCTGCTGCAGACGCTGGTGGACACCGGCTCGGCGTACGCGATCATCGACATCACCGGGGTCCCCGCGGTGGACACCCAGGTCGCGCAGCACGTGCTGAAGACCGTGGTCGCGGCCCGGCTGATGGGCGCCGAGTGCGTGATCTCCGGCATCCGTCCGCAGATCGCGCAGACCATCGTGGCGCTGGGCATCGAGTTCGGTGACATCGTGACCAAGGCCAGCCTGGCCGACGCGCTCATGCACACGCTGCGCGCCAGCGGCGTCGACCTGGTGGCGCGCCATTACCGGACGGACGCCTGATGGAGCGCATCCCTGTCCTCAAGATCGGGGACATCCTGCTCGTCTCCATCCAGGTGGACCTGGAGGACCAGTCCGCGATCCAGCTCCAGGACGACCTGGCCGAGCAGATCGTGGCCACCGGCGCGCACGGGGTGATCATCGACATCACCGGCCTGGAGATCGTCGACTCGTTCATCGGCCGGATGCTCTCGTCGATCGCGTCGATCTCGCGGGTGCTCGACGCGCAGACGGTCGTCGTCGGCATGCGCCCGGCTGTGGCGATCACGCTGGTGGAGCTCGGGCTGTCGCTGCGCGGCGTGCGCACCGCGCTCGACGTGGAGCGCGGCATGCAGCTGCTGCGGCGGGACCGGCCGGCCCGCAGCACCGACCTCAACGGCGGTGGCCCCACTGCGGCGCTCGCCGCCGGGCAGCCGGTGTTCCCCCGGCCGGCGGCCGGCGCCGCGCCATGACGGCGCCCGCCGGACCGGACGGCCGCACCCTGGCCGGCTCCGGTGCCGAGGCTGCCAAGGTCCAGCCGATCAAGAGCGATGAGGACGTGGTCCGGGTACGGCAGCTGGTGCGCACCCTCGCGGTGACCGCGCGGCTGTCCCTTGTGGACCAGACGAAGCTGGTCACCGCAGCCAGCGAGCTGGCCCGCAACACGCTGGTCCACGGTGGTGGCGGCGAGGCCCAGGCGGAGCTGGTCGGCAAGGGGTCACGGGCCGGTGTGCGCGCCGCCTTCGTCGACGACGGCCCGGGCATCGCGGACCTCGAGCTGGCCCTGACCGACGGCTACACCACCGGGCGCGGGCTGGGCCTCGGGCTCTCCGGCGCCCGCCGGCTGGTGGACGAGTTCGAGCTGGACAGCAAGCCCGGCGCGGGCACCAGGGTCACGATCGTCAAGTGGGCCCGGTGACGTTTCCGAGCGGCCCGCTGGCGGACGACATGCGGTGGTTCCCGATGGAAGGGGCCGGCACGGTGGGCGCGGTCCGGCGCGCCGCGACCGGGCTCGGGGAGCGGCTCGGCCTGCCCGAGCGGCGCGTTGCCGAGCTGGCCATCCTCGCCACCGAGATGGTCAGCAACCTGCACAAGCACGCCCACGACGGCGCGGTCCTGGTGCGGTCACTGCGCCGGGCCGGCTCGGCCGGGGTCGGGCTGGTGAGCGTGGACACCGGCCCGGGCATCACCGATGTGGGCCAGGCGGTCCGGGACGGCCACTCGACAGTGGGGACGCTGGGCATCGGGCTCGGCGCCATCGGCCGGCAGGCCAGCTGGTGGGACGTGTACTCGCTGCCGGGGACGGGCACGGTGGTCGCCGCTGAGGTGTGGTCGGACGCCACCGTTGAGCCGCCCTGGGCGGACGGGCTGACCCGGCCGATCGCCGGCGAGGCGATGTCCGGCGACGCGTTCGCCGTACGTTCGCTGGGCGGGCGGGCTCAGATGCTGGTCAGCGACGGGCTCGGGCACGGGCCGCTGGCGGCGGCGGCGAGCCGGGTGGCGGTCGACGCGTTCCGCGACGCGCCGGGAGCAGGTCCGGCCGAGGTGGTCGAGCACCTGCACCGGGCGCTGGCCCGTACCCGGGGCGCCGCGGTGATGGTCGCGGAGCTGGACCCGGCCGCGCAGGTCGTGCGGGCCGCCGGCCTGGGCAACATCGCCGGCTTCGTGCTCGGGGTCGGGGTACGGCGGCAGCTGGTGACCCTGCCCGGCATCGCCGGGCACCAACGGCAGCGGGTGCGCGAGTTCACCTGCCCGTTGCCCGGCGGAGCCCTGGTCGTGCTGCACTCGGACGGCATGACCAACCGGTGGGCCCCGGAGCGGTACCCGGGGCTGCTGGGGCACAGCCCGGTGGTGGTCGCCGCGATCCTGCTGCGCGACGGCGGCACCCGGCGGGACGACGCCGGCGTGCTGGTGGCGAAAGTGCCGACGTGACCGGCCCGGCCGGCGACGGCACCGAGCTGCTGCGGCTGCGCGTCCGCAGCGAGCACGACGTCTTCACGGTCCGCCAGCTCGGCCGGGAGGTGGCCGCGGCGCTGCGGATGGACCACCAGGACCAGATCCGCGTCGCCACGGCCCTGAGCGAGGTGGGCCGGCAGATGCTGGCCCGTGCGGGCGGGGCGGTGGTGACGTTCCGGGTCAGCCCCGCGGAGCCGATGCTGCGGGTCGAGGCGGTCACCGCGGAGCGGCTGGAGCAGGAGCACGAGGACGTCGCGGGCGCGCTCGCCGCCGCGGCCAGGCTGGTGGAGGTCGAGGTGCTGGCGGACGGGGAGGGCACCCGGGTACGGCTTGACCGGCGCCTGCCACCGGCCGCCGGCACGCCTACCGACAAGGAGCTGACCCAGGTGCGTGCGGCGCTGGCCCGGCTGACCCCGGCCAGCGCCCTCGACGAGCTCGCCGCGCAGAACGAGGACCTGCTCACCGCGCTCGGCGAGGTGCAGCGCCAGCGCGACGAGCTGCTGCGGCTCAACAGCGAGCTGGAGGAGACCAACCAGGGGGTGCTCGCGCTCTACCGGCAGCTCTCCGACGAGCTGGAGGAGACCAACCGGGGTGTGGTGGCGCTCTACGCCGAGCTGGACCAGCGCTCCGCGGAGCTGCGCAAGGCGAGCGAGGCGAAGAGCCGCTTCCTCGCCAACGCCAGCCACGAGCTGCGGGCGCCGGTCACCGCCATCATCGGTCTCACCCGGCTGCTCGCCGACGCCGGCTCCGCCCCGCTCACCGAGGAGCAGGCCGAGCAGGTGGATCTCGTCCGCACCTCCGCCGCGGACCTGCTCTCGCTCGTCAACGACCTGCTCGACCTGGCCAAGGCGGAGTCCGGGCGGATCGAGCCGGCCCTGGTCGAGGTGGCGCTCGGCGGTGTCTTCGGGCAGCTGCGCGGCACGCTCCGGCCGCTGGCCACGCGTCCCGAGGTGACGCTGCTGTTCGACGAGCCGGTCGGCGTACCGGCGCTGGTGACCGACGAGATGCTGCTCACGCAGGTGCTGCGTAACCTGGTGACGAATGCCCTGAAGTTCACCGAGCAGGGCATGGTCCGCGTGTCGGCGCGGTGGTTGCCGGCTGAGGGGCTGGTCGAGATGGAAGTGACGGACACCGGCATCGGCATCCCCGCCGCGGAGCAGGAGCGCATCTTCGAGGAGTTCTACCAGGTGCGGGGGGCGTTCCAGGCCGGCGGGACGGGGCTCGGCCTGCCCTACGCCCGCCGGGTGGTCACGCTGCTCGGCGGCACGCTGACCGTGGCGAGCGAGCCCGGCAAGGGCAGCCGGTTCCGGGTACGCCTGCCGCGGGTCCCGCCGCGCGGGACGCACCTGGGGCAGGTGCTGATGGTCGGCGGCGACACCCCGCTGGAGGCGGCGGTGACCCAGGTGCTGCTCGACGAGGCGGACCGGGTCAGCGAGGCGGTCGATGCGGCGCAGGCGCTGGCCAGTATCTCGGTCGAGGTCCCCGATGTGGTGGTGGTGCGGGTGTCCGTGCCGGCGGGCGGCGACCGTGCGGAGGCGGCCCGGTCCGGGCGCGGCGGTGAGCCGGACGGCGTCGCCCTGCTCCGGGCGCTCGCCGCGGACGAGCGGCTCGCCGCCATCCCGGTGGTCGTGGTGACCGAGCCGGTGGACGGCGAGCGGGAGGCCGCCTGGTTCGGGCACGCGGCGGCGGTCGTCTCCGCCGAGGACGTCACGCCGGAGACGCTGCGCGCGGCGGTGCGCGACGCGGCCCGCGCCGGGCCGGCACGATGAGCGCAGTCGACCCGATGAGCGCGGTCGACCCGATGAGCGCGGTCGAGCCGGTGGCCGTGCCCGGTGCGGTGGGCGTGCCCGGGTCCGTGGACGTGGCGCCCGCCGGCGCCCGCGGCGCAACCGTGCTGGTGGTCGACGACAGCCGCAGCAAGCGGTACGTCATCGGTAGCTGGCTACGCCGGGCCGGCTACGCCGTCCGCGAGGCGGAGACCGGGGCGCAGGCCCTGAGCCGCCTTGAGGACGGCCCGGTCGACGTGGTCGTCCTCGACGTACGCCTGCCGGACGTGAGCGGGTACGAGGTCTGCGAGCAGATCAAGGCCGACCGGCGCTGGGCTGCTCTGCCGGTGCTGCACGTCTCGGCCAACGCGGTCGACGTCGCCGACCGTACCCAGGGGCTGGCGCGCGGCGCCGACGGCTACCTGGTCGAGCCGATCGAGCCGGACGAGCTGCTCGCCACGGTGAACGCGATGCTGCGCTACTACCGTGCCCGCCAGCACGCCGAGCGCCTGGCCAAGCGGCTGGCGCTGCTGGTCGACGCGACGATCGCGATAAACACGGCGGACCGGACGGAGGCGGTGCTGACCGCCGCGGCGTCCGGCGCCGCCGAGATCTTCCAGGCCGCGGCGACGGCGGCCGCCCGGACACCCGAGGGTGAGCGGCTGGTGGCCACGGTCACCGGCCCGGGCGCGGAGCCGGTCATGCGGCCGTTCCGGCCCCACAACCTCGCCCACGAGCTGACCGCAACCTCGCCCGGTACGGTCGCCCGGGTGGCCCTCGCGCCGGAGTACCGCGACCTGCTGCCCTGGAACGGCCGGTTCGACGAGGTGTGGGTGACCGTGGCCCGGCCGAAGGAGAACCGGCCGGCCGCCTACGTCACCGTCACCACCCCGGTGGTCGCCGGGGAGGACCTGCACATCCTCACCCAGCTGGGCCAGGCGGTGGCCCAGGCCGTCGAGGCGATGCGCTCGCACGACGAGGAGCGGCGCACGGCCCTCACCCTGCAGCACAGCATGCTGCCCCGGGAGGTGCCGAAGGTCCCCGGCTACGACATCGCGGTGCGGTACGAGCCGGCGACCGCCGAGGCGGCGGTAGGCGGAGACTTCTACGAGCTGGCGCGGCTGGACGACGAGCTGGTGGTGGCCATCGGGGACGTGGCCGGCCACTCGCTGCACGCCGCCACGGTCATGGCCGAGCTGCGGCACGCGCTGCGGGCGTACCTGGCCGAGCGGCACCCGCCACACGCGGTGCTGGACCGGCTCAACGCGCTGATGCTGCGCTGGGTGCCGGACGAGATCGCCTCCGTCATCGTCGGGCTGCTGCACCTGGACTCCGGCCGGCTCCGGCTCGCGTGCGCCGGCCACATGCCTCCGGTGCTGGTCCGGGACGGCCGGGCCGAGCTGGTCGAGCTGCACGGCACCATGCTCGGCATCCCGGCGGACCGGCCCGGCGACATCGAGATCATGCTGCCGCCGGGAGCGACCCTGGTGCTCTACACCGACGGGCTGATCGAGCGGCGTACCGAGCAGATCGACGTGGGGCTGTCCGAGCTGACCAGCCAGGCGTCCACGGTGGAGCCCGATCTGGACGAGTTCTGCAACCGACTGCTCCAAGGCCTGGCGGGCGCCGCCAAGCACGACGACGTCGCCGTGTTGGCGCTGCGCCGAGGCGCCGCGGCCGGCACGAGCTGAGCCCCGGCGCGGTCCGCTGCTTTCCACATCTCGGGAAGTCTGCGCACCATGTGGACACAACGGATAGTTTGTCGGCAGTGCTAGCCGTACTCGTCCCTGGTCTCAGCCGCCGCGGCGGGACCCGCTCGTAACCGGCCAGCCCCTGCCGCGGAGCCAGCGCTGGCTCGACAAGCGCACGTGCCTGGCCTGCCGGGCCCACCCAACCCCGGCTCGCCCGCCCGACCGACCGGCACCGGACACCCCGCCCGCCGGTCCGCGAACGCTCATCCTCCCGGCCCCGCCGACCGGCGAACGGGCCGACGCCTCTCCCGCGTACCGCCGCCTCGTCGCCGCACCTGGAAGGACCGACCCGACATGCCGACCTCGCCGCCTCGCCCGCAGCCCCACGACGACGCCCAGGAGCAGGCCCGCCGCGCACTGCAGACGTCGCTGGACACGCGCCAGTAGCGCCCTCCGTCCGGGCGCTGCCGGGCCCGGATGCAGCTGTTGTAAGTAGCTCTCTGCTTTGCGTTCATTACCGCTGGGGTGGCAGCATCCAGAGCGATGCACTCCGTCGGCAACCCGGAAGCGGCCACCCTGCGCCGGATCGCCGGGCTCGCGCTCCCCGCGCTCGTCGTGCTCGCGGCCGAGCCGCTCTACGTGCTCGTCGACACCGCGGTCGTCGGCCACCTCGGCCGGGTCCCGCTCGCGTCACTGGCCCTCGGCGGCGGCGTGCTCACCGTCATCGCCTGGCTGGGCACGGTGCTCGCCTACGGCACGACCGGGCGGGCCGCCCGGCGGTTCGGCGCCGGGGACCGCGGTGCCGCCGTGGCCGAGGGGGTGCAGGCGTCCTGGACCGCGCTGACCGTGGGCGTCGTCGCCGCCCTGGCCGCACAGCCCGGGGCGCCGGCGCTGGCCCGTACCCTGGCCGGGGCTGACTCCGAGGTCGCCGCGGGCGCCGCGCAGTGGCTGCGGGTCGCGGCCCTGGGCGCGCCGGGCCTGCTGCTCGCCGCCGCGGGCAACGGCTGGCTGCGTGGCGTGCAGGACACCCGGCGCCCGCTCGGCTACGTCCTGGGCGCCAACCTGCTCTCCGCCGCCCTGTGCCCGCTGCTCGTCTACGGGCTCGACCTGGGTCTCGTCGGGTCGGCGACGGCCAACGTGGCGGCGCAGACCGCGGCGGGCGCGCTGTTCGTGCGGGCGCTGGCCCGCGAGCGGGTGTCCCTGTGCCCGCAGCCCCGGGTGATCGGCCGGCAGCTGCTCCTCGGCCGGGACCTGCTGCTGCGCGGCGCCGCGTTCCAGGCCTGCTTCCTGTCGGCAGCCGCGGTCGCCGCCCGCTTCGGCACCGCCGCGCTCGCCGCCCACCAGATCGCGTTCCAGCTGTGGGCGTTCTGCGCGCTCGCCCTCGACGCCGTGGCCATCGCCGCGCAGTCGCTCGTCGGCGCCGCGCTCGGTGCGTCCCGCGTGGACCAGGCCCGCTGGCTCACCCGCCGGGTCGCGGTCGTCGGAGGTACGGCGGGCGCCGGGTTCGCCCTGGTCATCGCGGCCGGGGCGGGCGTGCTGCCGGCGTGGTTCAGCGACGACCCCGCGGTGTCCGGGCAGGCGATGCTCGCCTGGCCGTGGTTCGTGCTGATGCAGCCCCTGTGCGGCGTCGTGTTCGCGCTGGACGGGGCGATGATCGGCGCCGGGGACGTGCGCTACCTGCGTAACCTGACGCTGGCCTGCGCGCTGGGCGGCTTTCTGCCGGCGATCTGGCTCGCCTACCTGCTCGACCTCGGACTGGGTGGGATCTGGGCGGGCCTGGCACTGTTCATCGTGCTGCGGCTGGTGGCGATCGTGCCGCGCCTGCGCTCCGGCCGGTGGGCGGTGACCGGCGCCGTCCGGTAGGGGGGCTGGGCCCCGCCGGGCCGGCGGTAGGGGTTGGGCCCCGCCGGGCCGGGCGGGCGGGTCTGACAGGCTTGCCGTCCATGGGCACGGACGCTGCGGTGACGGGCGCGGACGGTCTCGTCGTGGTGGACAAGCCGCCCGGGATGACGTCCCACGACGTGGTGGCCCGGGTCCGGCGGCTGGCCGGCACCCGGCGGGTCGGCCACGGCGGCACGCTCGACCCGATGGCCACCGGAGTCCTCGTGGTGGGCGTGGGACGGGGCACCCGGCTGCTCACCTACGTGGTGGGCTCCGCCAAGGAGTACGCGGCGACGATCCGGCTCGGGCAGTCCACGGTGACCGACGACGCCGAAGGCGAGGTCGTGGGCGGCGCACCCGCAGGCGCGCTCACCGAGGGCGAGGTCCGGGCCGGCCTGGCCGCCCTGACCGGGGAGCTGGACCAGGTGCCGAGCGCAGTGAGCGCGGTGAAGGTCGGCGGCCGACGGGCCTACGCCCGGGTCCGGGCCGGGGAGGAGGTCACCCTCGCCCCACGCCGGGTCACCGTCTCCCGGCTGGACCTGCTGGCGCTGCGCCGCGACACGGCGGCCGGAACCATGGACCTGGACGTCGAGGTGGCGTGCTCGTCCGGCACGTACGTGCGGGCGATCGCCCGGGACCTCGGGGCCGGGCTACGCGTGGGCGGGCACCTGACCCGGCTGCGCCGCACCGCGGTCGACGGGTTCACGCTCGCCGAGGCGGTACCGCTGGCGGAGCTGGAGCCGCTGGCTGAGCTGGAGCCGCTGGCTGAGCTGGAGCCCCGGGCTGAGCTGGAGGCGCGGGCGCCGCGGGTGGTGACGCTGCCGCTCGCCACCGCGGCGGCCCGGTTGCTCCCTCGGCGGGATGTCACCGGCGAGCAGGCGCGGGTGCTCGGGCACGGCGGCCGTCTGCCGGCGCGCGGGACCGACGGGCCGTACGCCGTCTTCGCCCCGGACGGCTCGCTCGTCGCCATCGTCCGCGAGGAGGCCGGGCGGGCCCGTCCTGAGGTGGTGTTCGCCCCCGCCGGCTCGAGCTGACCGCCGAGGTCACCGGCTCATCCGCCGGACCTTGCCTCGACCGTGTCCAGGCCGCGTACGGCGCAGCGGTGGTGCTCCCACTCCTCCTCGAAGACCACGCACAGGCAAGAGAGGAGTGGTCCTCCTGGCGCTCGGGCCCACGGGTTCTTGCGCCATTGCGGCCGAGCAGGTTCGCGCAGGCCGGGCGGACCCGGCAACATCGGCCGTCACGGATCAGCAGTCCGCCGACCGGGCGTGATTCCGAGATCGGCCTTGAACAGGTCGATCAACTCGTAGCGTCGGTGGTCGACGCTCTCCACCGTCTCCCGTGCCACGCCCGCTCCCGCCGTGATCCTGGAGTGAACGTCGATGACCTTTTCGGTGAGGAGCCGCGCCGGCTCGGCAACGTCTGCGCCACAAAGGACCTCGATCTGCGCCGTGGCGGCCACAGGTTGCCGTCCTCGGATCGGTTGCGAAGTCCCGACATCGCCTGGGCGTAGCTCGCACTGATCGACCGCAGGTACTCGGCGAACGCGGCGCGTTTCTCATCTCTGAGCGAATCCTCGCGCTGCCACCTCCGCGCCCGGGACGCCGACAACTGCTGCAAGGCTCCGCCGAGCAGTACTCCTAGCAGCGTGCCCACGATGCCGACCAGGACCGAGCTCATTTAGCCAACCTCCCTGGTGCCACCGATGCTCGGGATCGTTTCGTTGACGCATACGTGCCGATTCCGCACCGTCGTGCCGTTCCTTGTGGGCCTGCGGGCCAAGGTGCTAACTCCTGAGTTCGGCTGGTTCGCGATCTAGAAGATTTATGCACACTATCCCGGTATAACTCTTCTAGATCGCAAAGCTTGACCGAGAGGCCGAGTATGGTCCGGCCTTCTGCGGCTATTTCGCCTTGAGGCGACTGGCGTAGCCGCGGCGGCTCGTTGAAATCGTGGCGTCTCGCCCAGTGTGGAAAGGCTGTTCGTCGATCGTCAATGACTTGTGGGGACGGTCGTACCGTACGGCGGTCGCTGGGCACAGCTGCCGTACTAGGATGAGCGGCCGTGCCGGACGGACGGGCCTTGCGACGTGGGCGGTGGTGCTGGGTGGCCATGCTCACCCTCACCACGCTGGCGGCCTGTGCCGGTCCGGGCGCGGCGCCGCCGGTGCGGCCGGCACCGGATGCCGGCCGCACCGCCCCCGCAGCGGTGCCGTCCCAGCCGCCGGCCCCGTCCCCGCCGGCCCTCTCCCCGCCCGCACCGGGCGCGCCGGTTTCGCCTTCGCCGGCCCGGCCCTCGGCCACCCATCCGCTCGCCGGCGTGGTGGTCGTTGTCGACCCCGGGCACAACGGCGGCAACGCGGCGCACCCCGAGGTCATCAACCGCCTGGTCGACGCGTATACGAAGCTCAAGCCGTGCGACACGACCGGCACGCAGACCGACGACGGCTACCCCGAGCACGCGTTCAACTGGGACACCGCGGTCCGGCTGGCGACCCGGCTGCGGGCGGCCGGCGCGGTGGTCGTGATGACCCGGTCGAGCGACACCGGCGTGGGCCCGTGCCTGGACCAGCGGGCGGAGATCGGCAACCGGCACCGCGCGACCGTCGCCGTCTCGATCCACGGCGACGGGGCGCCGGCCGGCGCGCACGGCTTCCACGTGCTGGAGCCGGCGCTGGTCGCCGGCGCCCCGTCCACCGCGGTCGTGGGCGAGTCGCACCGGCTCGCCGTCGAAGTGCGCAACGAGCTGCGCCGGGTGGCGCCGCCGGCCGACTACATCGGCGAGGACGGCATCAACACCCGCGACGACATGGGCGGGCTCAACCTGTCGCGGGTGCCCAAGGTGATGGTGGAGTGCGGCAACATGCGCAACGCGCGGGACGCCGCCCGGATGAGGGATCCGGCCTTCCGGGAGCGGGTCGCCGCGGCGCTCGCCGCCGCGCTGACCCGGTTCGTCGGCGACAGGTAGGCCCAGCGAGCCCTCCGGTAGGCTCAGCGGGCCCGCGAGCTGCGGGCGAGGCCGGTCCGGGAGGTCGACGTGCAACGATGGCGGGGGTACGAGGCGACGCCCGGCTGGGGCCGGTCGGTGGTGACGATCGGCGTGTTCGACGGGGTCCACAAGGGACATCAGGAGATCATCGGGCACGCCGTCAAGCGCGCTGGTGACCTCGGCGTGTCCGCGGTGGTGGTCACCTTCGACCCGCACCCGTCCGAGGTGGTGCGCCCGGGCTCGCACCCGGCCGTGCTGACCGAGCCGGCCCGCAAGGCGGAGCTGATCGAGCAGCTCGGCGTGGACGTGCTGTGCGTGGTCCCGTTCACGCTGGAGTTCTCCCGGCTGCCCGCCGAGGAGTTCGTCCACGACGTGCTGGTCGAGCACCTGCACGCGGCGCTGGTGGTGGTCGGGGAGAACTTCCGGTTCGGCCACCGCGCGGCCGGCGACCTGACCATGCTGGAGCGGCTGGGGCGCGCGTTCGGGTTCGCAATCGAGCCGTCCCGCCTGGTCGCCAGCGAGGTCGCGGTGCTCTCCTCCACGTACGTGCGCGCCTGCGTGGACGCGGGTGACGTCGCCGCCGCCGCGGTGGCGCTGGGGCGCCCGCACCGGCTGGAGGGGGTCGTGGTCCGCGGCGACCGGCGCGGCCGGCAGCTGGGGTTCCCCACCGCCAACCTGATCTGCGGCCGGTACGCGGCGGTGCCGGGGGACGGCGTCTACGCGGCGTGGCTGGTGCGTACGGACGGGCAGCGGCTGCCGGCCGCGGTCTCGGTCGGGACGAACCCGACCTTCTCCGGCCGGGAGCGCCGCGTCGAGGCGTACGTCCTGGACTTCAACGGCGACCTGTACGGCGAGCGCCTGGCGCTGGACTTCGTGGCCCGGCTGCGGGAGATGCGCACCTACCCGAGCGTGGAGCCGCTGGCGGCCCAGATCCGGGAGGACGTGGCGCAGACCCGGGCCCTGCTGGTCTGACGCGGCCCGCTGTCGTCACGTGGCCCGCTGTCGGCGGGGCGTGGCCTCCGGCTACGGCGCCGGCTACGGCTGGTAGCCTTCCCGGTAGGCCGGGTCGCCGGCCCCGGCTCCGCGTGCCTGCTCGACGCCGCGGGTGCGGAGCCCAGCAGACCCATGACGAGGGAGCACATGGCGCTCGACGCAGAGCTCAAAACGAAGATCATGCACGACTACGCGACGGGTCCGGCCGACACCGGCTCGCCGGAGGTGCAGGTCGCGGTCCTGACCAAGCGGATCCGGGACCTGACCGACCACATGCGGGTGCACAAGCACGACCACCACAGCCGGCGTGGCCTGCTGCTGCTGGTCGGCCGGCGGCGCCGCCTGCTGAACTACCTGAAGAAGAAGGACATCAACCGCTACCGGACGCTCATCGAGCGTCTCGAGATCCGGCGGTGAGCTGACCGGGGGGAGCGGCCCGGGCTGCTCCCCCCGGTGAACCCACGCCCCTCGGTGAACCCACGCCCCCGTGAACCAACGCCCCCCCCGCAAGCCAACGACAGACCGGCACGACCCCGCACAGGGGAGCGGTCCGGCGCCAGCCGGCCCGGTGGGTCGGTCCTCGGTAGTGGTCCTCGGAAGCGCAAGCTCCGGGGGCTTCGATCGAAGACCGGCCGTAGACAAGCTCCCCGCGGGTGGTGCCCGACCTAAGGAGCTGGTCACACCAAATGACCGAGCAGACAACTCTCGGCACTCAGCACAGCACCGCAGTCATCGACAACGGCCGCTTCGGCCAACGCAAGGTGGTCTTCTCCACCGGGCGGCTGGCCCGCCAGGCCGCCGGCTCCGCGCTCGCCCAGCTCGGCGACACCGTGGTCCTCTCCGCGACCACGGCCAGCCGGGCGCCCAAGGAGCAGCTCGACTTCTTCCCGCTGACGGTCGACGTCGAGGAGCGCATGTACGCCGCCGGGCGGATCCCCGGCTCGTTCTTCCGCCGGGAAGGGCGGCCCAGCGAGGACGCGGTCCTGACCTGCCGCCTGATCGACCGGCCGCTGCGGCCCAGCTTCGTCAAGGGCCTGCGCAACGAGATCCAGGTCGTCGAGACCGTGCTCTCCCTCGACCCGGCGCACCCGTACGACGTGGTCGCCATCAACGCCGCCTCGCTGTCGACGAAGCTCGCCGGCCTGCCCTTCAGCGGGCCGATCGGGGCCACCCGCGTCGCCCACGTCGAGGGGCAGTGGATCGCCTTCCCCACCCATGAGGAGCTGGAGCGGGCCACCTTCGACATGGTGGTCGCCGGCCGGGTGACCGGCGAGGGCGAGGACGCCGACGTCGCGATCATGATGGTCGAGGCCGAGGCGACCGAGCACACGCTCGCCCTGGTGGCCGGCGGCGCCACCGCCCCGACCGAGGAGATCGTGGCCGGTGGCCTGGAGGCGGCCAAGCCGGCGATCCGGGAGCTGTGCCGGGCCCAGGACGAGCTGGCCGCGTCGACGGCCAAGCCGACCGGCGACTTCCCGGTCTTCCTCGACTACCAGGATGACGCCTACGCCGCCGTCGAGGCCGCGGTGAAGGACGAGGTCGGCGAGGCGCTGCGGATCGCGGGCAAGGCGGACCGGGAGGAGGCGCTGGACCGGGTCAAGGAGGCCGTCCACGAGCGCCTCGGCAGCCAGTTCGAGGGGCGAGAGAAGGAGCTGAGCGCCGCCTTCCGGGCGGTCACCAAGCGGGAGGTGCGCGCCCGCGCCCTGCGCGACCAGGTGCGCATCGACGGGCGGGGTCCGCGCGACATCCGGCCGCTCACCGCCGAGGTGCAGGTGCTGCCGCGGGTGCACGGCTCGGCCATGTTCGAGCGGGGCGAGACCCAGATCCTCGGCGTGACCACGCTCAACATGCTGCGCATGGAGCAGTCGCTGGACACGCTCTCCCTGGCGAAGACAAAGCGCTACATGCACAACTACAACTTCCCGCCGTACTCCACCGGGGAGACCGGCCGGGTCGGCGCGCCGAAGCGACGCGAGATCGGCCACGGCGCCCTGGCCGAGCGGGCCCTGATCCCGGTGCTGCCCTCACGCGAGGACTTCCCGTACGCGATCCGCCAGGTCTCCGAGGCGCTGGGCTCCAACGGGTCCACCTCGATGGGCTCGGTCTGCGCCAGCACCATGTCCCTGCTGAGCGCCGGGGTGCCGCTGAAGGCGTCGGTGGCCGGCATCGCGATGGGCCTGATCTCGGACGAGGTCGACGGCAAGACCCAGTACGTGACGCTGACCGACATCCTCGGCGCCGAGGACGCGTTCGGCGACATGGACTTCAAGGTGGCCGGGACCCGGGAGCTGGTCACCGCGCTCCAGCTCGACACCAAGCTGGACGGCATCCCGTCGGACGTGCTGGCCGCCGCGTTGCAGCAGGCGCACGACGCCCGGCAGACGATCCTCGACGTGATGCAGGAGGCGATCGACTCGCCGGCGAACATGTCGCAGTACGCCCCGCGGGTCACCACGATCCGGATCCCGGTCGACAAGATCGGCATGGTCATCGGCCCCAAGGGCCAGACCATCAACGCGATCCAGGACGAGACCGGCGCCGAGATCACCATCGAGGACGACGGCACCATCTACGTCGGCGCCACCGACGGGCCCTCGGCCGAGGCGGCGGTGGAGCGCATCAACGCCATCGCCAACCCGACCCTGCCCAAGGTCGGCGACCGGTTCCTCGGCACGGTGGTGAAGACGGCCGCGTTCGGCGCGTTCATCTCGCTGCTGCCCGGGCGGGACGGCCTGCTGCACATCTCCAAGGTCGGCAACGGCAAGCGGGTGGAGCGGGTCGAGGACTTCCTCAACGTCGGCGACAAGGTCGAGGTGCAGATCGCGGACGTCGACGCCCGCGGCAAGATCTACCTGGACAAGGTCCG
>DASSUC010000432.1:0-5400 GCA_035707405.1 Micromonosporaceae bacterium
AGGGGCGCAGCTGGCAGCGGCGCGACCTGCCCGGTCCGGACGGCGGCCCGGTGAGCCGGGTCGAGCTGCGGGTCTCGCCGGACGGCCGGGACGTGTGGCTGCTCGGCTTCGGCGCGGCCGGCCGGCTGGAGTTTCCGCGGCTGTGGCTGCACGGGCCGGGCGGCTGGCGGGTGCGGCACGCGGGCGACCCGGCGCCGGTCGCGCACGCGTACGCGGCAGCCGGCGGGCAGGCCCTGGTCGTGGCCGGGCCGGGGGGCCTCGGCGTGGTGGGGGACGGGTACGCCACGTTCGGGGACTGGCCCAGCGCGACCGGGTACGTGCGCACGCTGCCCGACGGCGCGCTCGTGGCCGCCGCCGACACCACCGGCACCGACACCACCGGCGGCGGGGAGCGGCTGTGGCTCGGCGTCGGCCGGGGCACGAACCGGCGCTGGATAGAGATCATCGTACGCGCTTCTTGAGTGAGGTACGCTCAAGTCTGGCTGCGAAGGACGATCCTGGGGACGTGATGAACACCGAGCGTTTGACCACCAAGAGCCGTGAGGTCATTACCGGGGCGGTCGGGGTCGCCACCCAGCACGGGCACGCCACGGTCGAGCCGTGGCACCTGCTGCTCGCCCTGCTCGACACCGGCGGGTCCACCGCCGCCGCGTTGCTGCGCGCGGTCGGTGCCAACCCCGCCGACGTACGCCGGGCCGCCGCCCGGGCCACCGAGCGCATGCCCTCGGCTCGGGGCGCCTCGCTGGCCGAGCCGAGCCTGTCCCGGGAGCTGCTCAACGCGCTGAACGCAGCCGAGCAGAGCGCCCAGTCCCTCGGCGACGAGTACGTGTCGACCGAGCACCTGCTGGCCGGCCTCGCGCACACCGGCGGGGAGGTCGCCACCACGCTGCGCCAGGCAGGCGCCACCGAGGACGCGCTGGTCGCCGCGTTCCCCACCATCCGGGGCGGGGACCGCCGGGTCACCTCGGCCGACCCCGAGCAGTCCTACCAGGCCCTGGAGAAGTACGGCGTGGACCTGACCCGCCAGGCGCGCGAGGGCAAGGTCGACCCGGTGATCGGGCGCGACACGGAGATCCGCCGGGTGATCCAGGTGCTCTCCCGGCGTACCAAGAACAACCCGGTGCTGATCGGCGAGCCGGGCGTCGGCAAGACCGCGATCGTGGAGGGGCTGGCCCAGCGCATCGTCGCCGGTGACGTGCCGGAGAGCCTGAAGAACAAGCGCCTGGTCTCCCTCGACCTCGCCGCGATGGTGGCCGGCGCGCAGTACCGCGGGCAGTTCGAGGAGCGGCTCAAGTCGGTGCTGGAGGAGATCAAGGCGAGCGACGGCCAGATCATCACCTTCCTCGACGAGCTGCACACGGTCGTCGGGGCCGGCCGCACGTCCGAGGGCGCGATGGACGCGGGCAACATGCTCAAGCCGATGCTCGCCCGCGGTGAGCTGCGCATGGTCGGCGCGACGACGCTGGACGAGTACCGCGAGCGGATCGAGAAGGACCCGGCCCTGGAGCGCCGCTTCCAGCCGGTCTTCGTCGGCGAGCCCAGCGCCGCCGACACGATCGGCATCCTGCGCGGGCTCAAGGAGCGCTACGAGGTGCACCACGGGGTACGCATCACCGACTCCGCGCTGATCGCCGCGGCCACCCTCTCCGACCGGTACATCTCCGACCGGTTCCTGCCGGACAAGGCGATCGACCTGGTCGACGAGGCCGCGTCCCGGCTGCGGATGGAGATCGACTCCCGGCCGGTGGAGGTCGACGAGATCGAGCGGGCGGTGCGCCGGCTGGAGATCGAGGAGATGGCGCTGGCCAAGGAGCCGGATGCGGCGAGCGCCGAGCGGCTGGCCCGGCTGCGCGCGGAGCTGGCGGACAAGCGCGAGCAGCGGGCCGCCCTGTCCGAGCGGTGGCGCCTGGAGAAGCAGCACATCCAGCGGATCTCCGCGATCAAGGAGCAGCTCGAGTCGCTGCGCGGCGAGGCCGACCGGGCCGAGCGCGACGTGGACCTGGCCCGCGCCTCGGAGCTGCGCTACGGCCGCATCCCCGCGCTCGAGCAGGAGCTGGCCGACGCCGAGGCGGAGCTGGCCGTGGTGCAGTCCAGCGGCGCGATGCTCAAGGAGGAGGTCGGTGCCGACGACATCGCCGCGGTGGTGTCGTCCTGGACCGGCATCCCGACCGGGCGGCTGATGGAGGGCGAGACCGCCAAGCTGCTGCGGATGGAGGAGTCGCTGCGGTCCCGGGTGGTCGGCCAGGAGGAGGCGGTCGCCGCAGTGGCCGACGCGGTGCGCCGGGCCCGCGCCGGCGTCGCCGACCCGGACCGCCCCACCGGCTCGTTCCTCTTCCTCGGCCCCACCGGCGTGGGCAAGACCGAGCTGGCCAAGGCCCTCGCGGAGTTCCTCTTCGACGACGAGCGGGCCATGGTACGCATCGACATGAGCGAGTACGCCGAGAAGCACTCGGTGGCCCGGCTGGTCGGCGCCCCGCCCGGCTACGTGGGGTACGAGGAGGGCGGCCAGCTCACCGAGGCGGTGCGCCGGCGGCCGTACAGCGTGGTGCTGCTGGACGAGGTGGAAAAGGCCCACCAGGACGTGTTCGACGTGCTGCTCGCGGTGCTCGACGACGGCCGGCTCACCGACGGCCAGGGCCGCACCGTGGACTTCCGCAACGCGATCCTGGTGCTCACCTCCAACCTCGGCTCCATGGTCATCGCCGACCCCACGCTCACCGACGAGCAGCGCCGCGACGCCGTGCTCGCCGTGGTCCGCTCGCACTTCAAGCCCGAGTTCCTCAACCGGCTCGACGACATCGTGGTGTTCCGCGTGCTCAGCAGCCTTCAGCTGCGCGAGATCGTGGACATCCAGCTGGACCGGCTGCAGCGGCGCCTGGCCGACCGGCGGCTGGAGCTGGAGGTCACCGACGCGGCCCGGTCCTGGCTCGCCGACCACGGGTACGACCCGATCTACGGCGCCCGCCCGCTGCGCCGGCTGGTGCAGACGGCGATCGGGGACCGGCTGGCCCGGGCCCTGCTGGGCGGCGGGATCCGCGACGGGGACCACGTGGTGGTGGACCTCGCCGACAGCAAGGACGGCCTGACCGTGACGCCGGCCGCCGCATGATCACCGGGCGGTGCGGCCGGCCGGGCCGGAGAATGCGGCAATGAGCAGAGAACCGGTGGATGTGGTGCAGGCGCGGCTGCGGGAGCTGGCCGGAGCGGACATTGTGGCGTTCGGCGGGGTGGGCTTCGCCGGCGAGCTGCTGCCGGTGACCGAGGCGTACCGGGAGCTGGCCGCCGCGGTCGCCCGCGACGGGGAGGCGCTGCGGCCACAGCTGGAGTGGCTGGTGGAGCACGGCTCGCCGGCCGGCAAGGTGTACGGCGCCACGCTGCTGCGCGAGCTGGACCCGGCCGCGGCGCGGGAGGTGTGGCGCCGGCTGGCCGGCGACCGCAGCGAGGTGACCACCTTCTCCGGCTGCGTGATGAACAAGTCGACCCTTGCCGAGTACGCGGCGAGCCAAGCCTGATCGGGGGTCGCGGGAGGATCTCCGCCCGGGCTACCGTAACGCCGTCGTGACTGGGAGGGGTTCTCGTGTCGTACACCGTGCCACCCGCGGGCCCGCCGGCCCGGCAGCGCCCGGGCAGCGTCTCCGCCGCCGTCTGGCTGATGTACCTCCTCGCCGCCTCGTTCCTCGGCAACGCGATACTCGCGGTCGCGGTGCACGGGCCGATGAGCGAGGTCTTCGAGCGGGCGTTCGCCGACGACCCGGAGCTGAACGCGCAGGGCGCCGCCACGGCCGCGGCCGTCGCCACCACCGGGATCAGCCTCGCCATCGCCGTGTTCTTCGCTGCCGCCCTGGCCGTGCTGGCCGCACTCGTCGCCCGGGGCAGCAACGCCGCGGTCATCATCACCTGGGTCGCCGCCGGCGTCGGCATCTGCTGCACCGGGTGGAGCGTGGTCAGCACGCTCGCCCGCAACGCCCTCACCGGCTTCGGCGGTGCCGGCCAGACGGACCCGGAGGAGGTCCAGCGGCTGATGGACGAGCTGCTGCCCTCCTGGTATCTGCCGGCAGGCCTCACCCTCAACGCGCTGCAGCTGCTCGGCCTGGTCACGGTGGCCATCCTGCTCGCGCTGCCGGCGTCCCGGGCGTTCTTCCGGCGGACCCCGCCCCCGCCCACGTGGGAGCCGCCGGTGCCGTCGTACCCGCCGGTGAACCCGCCGCCAGGAGGCTGAGCGTGTCCCCGGCCCACGGGACCGCCCTGGTCACCGGAGCGTCGTCCGGCATCGGTGAGAGCTTCGCTCGCCAGCTCGCCGCCGACGGGTACGACCTGGTGCTGGTGGCCCGCGACGCGCGGCGGCTGGACGCCCTGGCACACCACCTCGCCGACGAGTACGGCCTGGAGGCCGTCCCCCTGCCGGCGGACCTGTCCACCGACGCCGGGTGCGCGGTGGTGGAGGAGCGGCTGCGCTCGGTGCGCGCACCGGTCGACCTGCTGGTCAACAGCGCGGGAGTGAGTCTCAACACCCCGTTCCTGCGCTCCACCGCCACCGAGGAGGCCCGGCTGCTCCAGGTCAATGTGCATGCGGTGCTGCGGCTGACACTCGCCGCGCTGCCCGGCATGGTGCAGCGGCGTACGGGAGATGTGATCAACGTCTCTTCTGTGGCCGGGTTCGGGGTCACCATGCCGGGTTCGACCTACCCGGCGAGCAAGGCCTGGGTGACCAGCTTCAGCGAGTCGGTGGCCGCCTCGGTACGCCCGTACGGCGTGCGGGTGATGGCGCTGTGCCCCGGCTACACCCGTACCGAGATGCACCAGCGGGCTGGCATCGACATGAGCCGCACACCGGCCTGGATGTGGCTGGATGCGGACGCGGTGGTCCACGCCGCACTGCGTGACCTGCGCCGGGGGCGGGTGGTCAGCGTTCCGGACTGGCGCTACAAGGTGGCCACGTTCGCCCTGCGGCACCTGCCCAGGGGGTTGCTGCGGCTGGCCACACGGGACACCCGGGGGCAGGTCCGCACGACGGCGGGAGGCTGACGCCGGCCACGCGACGGCTGACATGAGTGCCGGTAGCCGGTCGGCCGGTTGGTTGCTGCGCTGTCAACGTTTCGTCACACCCCGGCGGCGCGTTGGTAGATACCGATGGATTGCCAGTACGCTCGGTGCATGGGGGACCGCGACGACCTGCGAAAACACATCAACGACATGGCAGTCGTGCCCGGCCGGGTGGTGCTTTCGTCAGGTCAGGAGGCGGATTGGTACATAGACCTGCGCCGGGTCACCCTGCATCACGCCGCGGCCCCGCTGGTTGGGCGGGTGATGCTGGATCTGGTGTCGGACTGGGAGTTCGACGCGGTCGGTGGCCTGACGCTCGGAGCTGACCCGGTGGCCACCGCCATGCTGCACGCGGCA
>DASSUC010000433.1:0-13453 GCA_035707405.1 Micromonosporaceae bacterium
GCCCCTGCCCTGGCAGAACAGCGGCCGGATGTAGGCCGGCACGAAGCCCGGGAAGGCGAAGGCGCGCTTGAAGCCACCGGCCAGCGCCTCGCTGCGGATGGAGTTGCCGTAGTCGAAGACCTCCGCACCCGCGTCGAGGAAGCCCACCATGGCCGCCACGTGCCGGGCCATGCTGGCCCGGGCCCGGTCGGTGAACTCCTCCGGCTTGCGCGCGGCGTAGTCCGGGGCGTCGGCCGGGTCGACGCCCTCCGGCACGTACGACAGCGGGTCGTGGGCCGAGGTCTGGTCGGTGACGATGTCCACCTCGACCCCGCGGCGCAGCAGCTCGGGCAGCACCTGGGCGGCGTTGCCGGCCACGCCGACCGACAGCGCGCGCCGCTCGCGCCGGGCCGCGCCCGCCTGCTCCACCGCCTCGTCCAGAGTGGACGCGACGGTGTCGAGGTAGCGGGTCTGCACCCGCCGGTGCAGCCGGGCGGCGTCCACGTCCGCGACCAGGCAGGCGCCACCGTTCATGGTGACCGCGAGCGGCTGCGCCCCGCCCATCCCACCGCAGCCGGCGGTCAGCGTCAGCGTGCCGGCCAGGCTGCCGCCGAAGCGCTTGGCGGCGACCGCGGCGAACGTCTCGTACGTGCCCTGGAGGATCCCCTGGGTGCCGATGTAGATCCAGGACCCGGCGGTCATCTGGCCGTACATGGTCAGGCCGAGCTTCTCCAGCCGCCGGAACTCGGGCCAGGTGGCCCAGTCGCCAACCAGGTTGGAGTTGGCGATGAGCACCCGGGGAGCCCATTCATGGGTACGCAGCACGCCCACCGGCCGGCCCGACTGCACCAGCATCGTCTCGTCATCGGCCAGCGTGGTCAGCGTACGCACCAGCGCGTGGTACGACGGCCAGTCCCGGGCCGCCTTGCCGGTGCCGCCGTAGACGACCAGGTCCTCGGGGCGCTCGGCGACCTCCGGGTCGAGGTTGTTGCGCAGCATCCGCAGCGCCGCCTCCTGCGGCCAGCCACGGGCGGTGCGGCTGGTGCCCCGGGGCGCACGGACCGGCTGGTACGTCATCGGACCTCCGTTTCCCAACCTTCCCGCCAGAGTCTGCCAGCCGGCGCAGTGTTTACGCCGGAACTCAGCCGGGTCCAACCCTGCGTTCGGTCCCCTCGTGAAGATCATCTCATTCCACCCCGGACGTGCTCGGCGCCCCGTCGCCGCCCTCTACTGGCCGGTGGGGTGTCCGCCAGCCCACGCCCGCCGAGCGCGGCCGCAACCTGTGCGTGGCCGGTAGACTCCGTGGCGGAGGGAGGTTGCCGATCATGTCCCGTCACTACGTCACCAATGCGCCGGTGCTGGACCGCACGGTCAGCCGGCCGGTCGTCATTGCGGATGATCTGACGCGCCTGCGCGGGCCCTCCACCGGCGTGGTTACCCTCCCGATCACCCTGAACTGGACGCCACGCACCTGCTACGACCTGGCCAGCCACGCCGCTCAACGGTCCCTGTATCAAGTTGTGCTCCGCGAAGCACACACCGAGGACGAGATCGAGACCTACCTGAACGCGGACCTGCTGCGCCGGCTATGGGGCTCGCTCACCCTGCCCCGAGCCGTCCGCGAGTTCTGGGAAGCCCAGCACCCGATCCTCGCCGCCTGAGCTGAAACCCGCCTGTGTCGTTCACCCCATTCCAGCACCTCATCGCCCAGGTCACTCTGGAGGCCATCGCCGATCTAGGGTTCGCGCTCGGCGGCGGCCAAGCCCTGCACGCCCACGGGTACGGAGACCGCCTCTCCCTCGATCTGGATTTCTACGTCACTAGATTCGATCAGGAACTGTTCGACCGCGCCGAGACAGCCACCCTGGCCGCACTGCGCGCACGCGGCTACACCGCGCAGGTCGGCCACTCCGACACCTGGTTACGCCAGATCCTCGTCAACGACCCCACCACTGGGGAACAGGTCGTGCTCGACCTCGGACAGGACTACCGACAGAACCCGCCCATCGTTATCACCGGCCTCGGCCCTGTCATCGACCTGGCCGACGCCGCCGCCTCCAAAGCCCGGGCCCTCAACGACCGGCGGGCCGCTCGCGACTACCTCGACCTCCACGCCCTGCTCAGCCAGACCGCCTGGACGCCTACGCGCCTGTTCACCGCCCTACGCGACAACCTGCGACCCACCATCACCGTCGAAGAGTTCGCAGCCGACCTCGCCGCCGCAGGCAAGCAGGACCCCGAGGACTACCACGCCTACGGACTCACCGATGCCGATATCACCCGCCTCGGTGCCGACTTCACCAGTTGGGCAGCCGAACTGCAAACGCAAGACACCGACGACCGTGACGCGCAGTTCGGCGGCCATCACTGATACGAGCGGTGACCGCGAAGGTGCGGAAGAGGGGACTCGAACCCCTACGCCCGAAGGCACGGGAACCTAAGTCCCGCGCGGCTGCCAGTTACGCCACTTCCGCTGGTGCGGCAAGTCTAGCCGCAGGGTCAGCCGAGCCCCAGGTCCCGCCGCAGCTTGGCCACGTGCCCGGTGGCCTTGACGTTGTACATAGCCTTCTCCACCCGGCCCGCCTCGTCGATGACGAACGTCGACCGGATCACGCCCTGCACCGCACGGCCGTAGCTCTGCTTCTCGCCGTAGGCGCCGTACGCGGTGAGCACCGACCGGTCCGGGTCGGCGACGAGCGGGAAGGTCAGCCCGTCCCGCTCGCGGAACTTGGCCAGCTTGTCCGGGGTGTCCGGGGAGATGCCGACCACCTCGTACCCGGCCGCCTGGAGCGAGGCGAGCGAGTCGCGGAAGTCGCACGCCTGGGTGGTGCAGCCGGGCGTCATCGCGGCCGGGTAGGCGTAGAGCACGACCTTGCGGCCCCGCAGGTCGGCCAGGGACAGCGTGGTGCCGGAGTCGGTGGCCAGCGTGAAGTCGGGGGCGAGGTCGCCCGGCGTGAGGCGGTCGGTCATAGCGACCCACCCTACCGCCGGCTGGCGCGCGGCCTCGCCGGCAGGGCGTACCCCTGCCGGTGTCCGGTCGACCCCTGAAAGCTTATTGCCAAATATTTGCAGTAGCAGCATCCCGGAAATAAGCTGGCGCCCGGCGGTGCGACGGTCAATACGGCCAGGTCAGCGGCTGACCCGGGTGGCGGTGTCGGCGGCGCAAGACGGCGCTCCGCCGCCGGGGAGGACAAGATGGACACTCTCGCGATGCACATCGCGAACGGGATCATCAGCGGGCCCGTCGCCGCGGCCTTCGGGGCACTGGCAACGGTCGCGCTGGTGGTCTGCGTGCTGCGCGCGCGGCAGGACCTGGACGACCGGTTGGCGCCGATGGCCGGCCTGGTCGCCGCTTTCGTCTTCGCGGTGCAGATGCTCAACTTCCCGGTGCTGCCGGGGGTCAGCGGCCACCTGCTCGGCGGGGCGCTCGCCGCGATCCTGGTCGGCCCGTGGGTCGGCACGCTCTGCGTGGCCGTGGTGCTGGTCGTGCAGGCCCTGGTCTTCGCCGACGGCGGGCTCACCGCGCTCGGCTTGAACGTGACCAACCTGGCGGTCCTCGGCACCGCAACCGGCTACCTGCTCGTGGCGCTGCTGCTGCGGGTGCTTCCGCGCACCCGGGCGGGCCTCGGCGTCACCGCCTTCGTCGCCTCGGTGGTGAGCGTGGCGGTGGCCGCCCAGGCGTTCGTGCTGGAGTTCTGGCTCGGCGGGCAGGTCGCGCTGCGGATGGGCCTGGCCGGGGTCTCCGGTCTGATGGCCGGGACCCACCTGCTCATCGGCGTCGGCGAGGGGCTGGTCACCGCCGCCACGGTGCTCGCTGTCGCCAAGGTCCGGCCCGACCTGGTGTACGCGCTGCGCGGCCTGCGGCGACGGGACCGGCGGGCGGCATTGGCACATCAGTCCACAGTGGAGAATGCAGTGGAGAGTGCGGCATGACCCGGCGGACCGGGGGCTTCGTCCTGGCCGGCATCGCGGTCGCGCTGCTGCTGGCCGGCGGGGTGTCCCGCATTGCTTCGGACTCGCCGGACGGGCTGGAGGCGACCGCGCGGCACGGCTGCACGCTCGACGCGGACGGGCAGGTCACCGGCGGCACCTGCATGGCCCAGTCGGAGCGGGAGCACGAGCTGAGCGACGGCCCGCTCGCCGGCTACGGCCTGCGCGGCGTGCCGGACGGCCCGCTCGGCACGGGGCTCGCCGGAGTGGTCGGGGTGCTGCTCACCTTCGCCCTCGGCGGCGGCCTCTTCTACCTGCTTCGCCGCCGCCCGGCGCCCCCCGACGGCGGCTGAGGCCATGGCGGCCGGCCACGCCCACCCCCTCTACCTCGACCGCAGCTCGCCGGTGCACCGCCTACCGCCGCACGTGAAGATCGCCGCGACGGTGCTGTTCACGGTGGCGGTCGTGGCCACCCCCCGCGAGGCGTTCTGGGCGTTCGGCGGTTACGCACTGCTCCTCGCCGCTGTGGTCGGGGTGGCCCGGGTGCCGCCGGGCTGGCTGCTCAAGCGCAGCATGGTCGAGGTCCCGTTCGTGGCGCTCGCGCTGCTGCTGCCGTTCCTCGCAGCCGGCGAGCAGGTCACCTGGCTGGGCGTGGCGATGTCCCGGGACGGGCTCTACGGCGGGTGGAACATCCTGGCCAAGGGCACGCTCGGCGTACTCGCCTCGCTCCTGCTCGCCGGCACCACCACCATGCGCGACCTGCTCGCGGGCCTGGACCGGCTGCACTGCCCGCAGCTGGTCACCCAGATCGCCGCGTTCATGCTGCGCTACCTCGACGTCCTCGCCGGTGAGGCGCGGCGGATGCGGGTGGCCCGGCTCTCCCGCGGCGACGACCCGCGCCTGCTGTGGCAGCTGCGCGGCTTCGCCGGTGGCGTAGGGGCGCTGTTCCTGCGCGCGTTCGAGCGGGGGGAGCGGGTCTACCTGGCCATGCTCTCCCGCGGGTACACCGGCCGGATGCCGGTCGCGCTGCGGGACGCCGGCACGGCAACTGTCGGCCAGTGGGCCGCGGCGTCCGCGGTCCCGATGGCCGCGGCGGCGCTGGCCACCGTCGCGGTCCTGACGAGCTAGGGGTACGCATGTCGACGACCACGCAGCCGTCCACGGTGCAGGAGCCGGTGCCGTCCCCTTCCCTGGATGTCGCCGGTGTGCGCTACGCGTACCCGGATGGCCACCTGGCCCTCGACGGTGTCGACCTGCGAGTGGCCCGCGGTGAGCGGGTGGCGCTGCTCGGGCCGAACGGCGCCGGCAAGACCACCCTGGTGCTGCATCTCAACGGGATCCTGCCCGGCGCGCACGCGCAGGACGCCGACGGGCGGGTGGCGGTGGGCGGTCTGGTGGTCGACCCGCGGGACCGCTCCTGCCTGGCCGAGGTGCGCCGCCGGGTCGGCATCGTCTTCCAGGACCCGGATGACCAGCTGTTCCTGCCAACCGTGGCGGAGGACGTCGGCTTCGGCCCGGCGAACCTGGGGCTGCGCGGGGCCGAGCTGGCCGCGCGGGTCGACGAGGCGCTGGCCGCGGTGGGCATGGCCGAGCACCGCGACCGCGCTCCGCACCACCTGTCCTTCGGCCAGCGGCGCCGGGTGGCGGTGGCCACGGTGCTGGCCATGCACCCGGAGATCCTGGTGCTGGACGAGCCGTCGTCCAACCTGGACCCGGCCGCCCGGCGGGAGCTGGCGGGGATCCTGTGGTCGTTGCCGGTGACGCTGCTGATGGTGACCCACGACCTGCCGTACGCACTGGAGCTGTGCGACCGGTCGGTCATCCTCGATGGCGGACGCATCGTGGCCGACGGCCCGACCGGGGCGCTGCTCGCCGACGCCGCCATGCTCGCGCGGCACCGGCTGGAGCTGCCGTACGGCTTCGACCCGCGGCTGGTGGCGGCGCCGGCGGCGGACCTGTGACTCAGCCTGCGCCGACGAGAGCCGGCGCGGGTATCAGGTTGAGCCGGGCAACGGCCTCGTTGAGGTCTTTTGACCAGATCCAGAGCCGGTACTCCGGCTCGACGCCGAAATAGTCCTCCGGGCCGTGCAGGCGGCGGGTGCGCATGTCCACGCAGTAACGCTCGCGCCAGGACCGTTCGTCGACCTTGAGAGGAATGTTGTTGACCTTTTTCTGGGTGATCCCGAACAGCTTCTCCATGGCGCGGTACTCGTAGGCCAGAAGCGTCTCAGTGCTGGCCCAGATCCCCAGACCGGCAGCACGCGCGGTGGCCGCGGCGTGGATCAGCAGCGCCAGGTCCTCCGCGCCAGGGATTGCTGGGTAGATGACAAATGGCGCGGCCCAACCAGCGGTGACCAGGTCAAGGTTGAACGTGGGCCGGTGCGCCTTCGGGATCTCCCGGCGCTCCTTGTCGGTGTAGTCGGGCGCGACATACGCCAGCAGCCGGTTGTTGTTGTCGAACGGGCTGCCGCTCGCCACCCTGATGAACATCGACCGCGGGTTGCCGGAGGGTCGGCTCAACCGGGTGGTGATGTTCTGCTTGCCGAACGCCGAGGCCGCCTGGCCCTGCTCGAAGTGCAGGCTGCCGGCCCGGCCGGTCTCCAGCTTCGGCAGCAGGAACTCGGCCAGAGCGGGCTCGATGGGTGCCCTGCCCTCGCGTATCCACTGGGCGAGCTGTTTGAGATCCTGGTCGATCTGGCTGGCCCGGTGCGCGGTCCTGGCGGTGACCTCCGGGGTATCCACTGACAGCATCCGCACGGGCATGCGCAGGTTCGGGGTGTCCCCGTCGGTCACATCGACCAGGGCCTTGGCCCCCAACGACGGCATACTCGCTCCGGCGGGAGCCCAGAAAACCTGTACGTGATCGATCATGGCCCCCTCCGAAACGGCCTGATAGCGAATTCAGCTACCAGTTCATCATTGGCTCGGGGCCATGCATCCTGATCTGCCGTAATCTGATTCTGCGCTGTCCGACAACCGACAGCGCCGCCATCAAGAGCTGCCGACGGAGCCGTACCGCGCGCCCGTCACCACCGCACCCGCGGCAGCTCAGGCGACGTGGATAGCCACGGAGAGGTCGGTGAACGAGCTCGCCGTGGCGCCGTCCGTGGTGTAGGCGGCGAACCCGGTCACCTTGGTCAGGTCCACCGCGTACTGCGGGGTGGTCTCCGCGGTCCGTCCAGTCACCGTCGTCGACAGCCCGGCGTCGGCGAGGTCGAACGCGGCGTCGCGCAGCGCGTACGAGCCGAAGACGTTGCTCGTGCCCGGCCCGGCGACCCGGCTGTCCGGAGTGAGCACGGCGCTGCCGGCGCCCTTGGCGACCTGCCACAGCCCGGTGTGGTACGAGTCGCCGTCCACCAGGTAGCTCCACCGGACCCCGCTGATCGCCCAGCGCCCGCCGACGCTGCCCACGACCGCGGTCCGAAGGTCCAGAATGGACACACCGTTGGTGCCGACCACCCGGGCGGTGCCATCCGGCGCGACGATCAGCGCGGTGTTCTCGCCGACGCCGTAGACCCGGTCGTGGCCGGTGTCCGCGGCGAGCCGGATCGAGCGCCCGTTACGGCTGCGGGCATCGAAGTGGGTGTCCACCAGCCCGGAGGGCAGGAAGCCGAACCCGCCCGCCGGCCAGTAGCCGAGCACCTGGTCGGTGTCGAAATAGCCCGGCTGCGCGCCGTCGCGTACCCCGTAGTAGCTCAGCCCACCGGTGACCATGTCCGGCCCGGCGAAGATCTGCATGCCGGCGCTGGTGCCGGCGACCGGGGCGCCGGCCTGGAAGCGCTGCCGGATCGCCGCGAGCACGGCGCCGTCAGAGCCGTCCGGGCGGATCATCGACTGGACGTAGCGGAACTGGTCGCCGCCGGTGAAGAAGAAGCCGGTCATGCTGGCGGCGAGCGCCGCGTAGGCCGGGTCCTCGCCGCTGCCGGCATCCTTGGTGGTCACCGGGATCCAGGTGACGTCCGTCGCGCCGTTGCGCTTGAGCGCCTTGGCCGCGTCGTTGGCGCTCCAGTGCGGCTGGGCGGACGAGGCGCTCAGCACGCCGATGCGGGCGGTTGCGCCACCGGCCTGGCGGATGAGCTCCGAGTAGACGGCGGTGTTGTCGTCGGCCAGCGCTCCGCCGACCAGGAAGATGCTGCCCGCGGACGAGGTGTCCGCCGGGGCCGGAGCCGACGCCGATGCCGATGCCGATGCGGGCGCGGCGAGGCCGATCGTGGCGGTGACGAGGATCGCAGCGAGGACACGCATCCACCGACGGTAATCGCTGGTAGCGGCGTGGCTCAAGTAGCGGCCAGAGGCTCATGGCCGGTGCCGCCCGGTCGCGGTCCCGGCTGCTCTGCTCGCCGAGCGTCGCGGTGCGCGCCCACCCGGCGGATATTGCGGTACGCGGGCGCGCGTGAGCCACTCCTCGGCCGCTGGTCGGGGACCGGACCCCGGGGACTCCCCCCGAGTCCCCGGGGACCGTAACCCGGTCCGCCACGGCATGGAACCGTCTGCTGAATCGAGTTAGCTCAGCTTGCGCCGTTGGTGTCTCCGGTGTCAAGAAGTCGCCCATGGTCACCGTGCTGTGCCGCCTGTGTGGCGTCTACCGTGCTCCGTATGGCGTGTGGTGCTGCCGTGCCGCGGAGCCACCTGGTCGCCGGGTCGGCCACCGGCGGACTTGACCGTGGCGCACGCGGTGGCAAACCCTCTCCGTATGAGTGCTCCGGACTGGTTGATCGGCTGGCGGAGGTGAGCCCGGGCCGGCCGACACTGCTCGATGTCGCACGTCGTGCCGGGGTGTCCCGGACCACGGCGTCCTTCGTCCTGACCGGCCGCCGGGACATGCGCATCTCGGCAGAGGCCGAGCAGCGGGTACGGCAGGCGGCGCGGGAGCTCAGCTACCGGCCGAACCTGATGGCGCGGGCCCTGCGCACCAGGCTCACGCACACCATCGGGCTGGTGTCGGACACCATCGCCACCGAGGCGTTCGCCGGGGAGATGGTCCGGGGGGCCGTCGCGACCGCGCTGCTGCACGAGCACCTGCTGTTCATCGGCGAGACCGAGGGCGACGCCGCGGTGGAGAAGCGGGTGGTGCAGGACATGCTCGACCGTGGCGTCGACGGCTTCCTGTACGCGGCGATGTACACCCGGCACGCCCGGCCACCGGCGGTCCTGCGTAGGCATCCAGTCGTGATGCTGAACTGCCTCCCCGCTGACCCGCGGACGACCGCGGTCGTACCGGATGAGCTCGATGCCGGCCGGACCGCCGCGCGCGCCTTGCTGGAGGCGGGCCATGCCGAGCACATCTACCTCGTCGGGGAGACCCCACCCGAGGTGTACGCCGGCACGCAGCGCCTGGCCGGCATCCGCGAGTGCCTTTCCCAGCAGGGGACCGCTCTTGCCGGCTCAGTCGACTGCCTGTGGTGGCCCGAGCCCGCGTACGCCGCGGTCCGGCAGCTTCTCGCCGAGGACCACCGCCCGTCTGCGCTGATCTGCCTCAACGACCGGGTCGCCTTCGGTGCGTACCAGGCCTTGCAGGAGGCCGGCCTGAGCATCCCCGTGGACGTCTCGGTCGTCTCCTTCGACGACTCTGACCTGGCGTCCTGGCTACGACCCCAGCTGAGCAGCGTCGCCCTCCCGCACCTCGAGCTGGGCCGGCGCGCCGTCGAGCTGCTCCTCGCGGAGCACCTCGACGGCGGTGTGGAGCACGTACGGATGCCACTGCGCGACCGGGCCTCGGTGGCGGCCCCAGCCGCGCGCCGGGGCGGGACCCGAGCCGGCCGGCCGCACCGATGACAGGAGCGTGAGGCGTGTCCACATCCCCTACGCCCAGCGAAGTGTCCCGAGCGCCCAGCGAAGTGTCCCGTGCCCCTGGTGATGCGCTTGCGGAGCTGCTCGCCGGCAACCGTCGTTTCGTCACCGGCACCCGCATCCATCCGCACCAGGACGCGGACTACCGCGCGCGGATCGCTGTCGCACAGCGCCCGTTCGCGGTCGTGTTCGGGTGCTCCGACTCCCGCCTGGCCGCCGAGATCATCTTTGACCGTGGCCTCGGTGACCTGTTCGTGGTCCGTACCGCCGGGCACGTCACCGGACCCGAGGTGCTGGCCAGCATCGGTTTCGCCATCACGGTCCTGCGTACGCCGTTGGTCGTCGTCCTCGGCCACGACTCGTGTGGGGCTGTCCACGCCGCCCATTCCGCCATCACCACCGGCGCGACGCCGGACCCGCAGCTGGCGCCCATCATTGACCGGATCGCGCCGACCATCAGCAGCGCTCGCCATCGGCGCATCACCGACCCGGACGCCATCGCCGAGCTGCACGTCCAGCACACCGTCGAGCTGATCGGCCAGACCCCGGCTTTCACCCGTGCCAGCCGCGACCAGCACTGCGCTGTCGTGGGCATGTCGTACCGACTCGCTGACGGCCGGGTCACCCTCGTCACCGGCGGCGCGCCTACCTAGTCGCGGTCCCGACCCGGTCCGCCACGGTGCCCGCTAGCGGGCGGCTGCCGGGGCCCGCTGGGCGGCGAGCGTCGCGCGGACGTCTTCCATGTCCAGTCCGCGCACCGCGGAGATCACCTGCTCCAGCGCGGCCGGTGGTAGCGCGCCGGGCTGGGCGAAGACGACGATGCTGTCGCGGATGGCCATCAGCGTCGGGATCGAGTAGATCCCGGCCGCCGCCGCCAGATCCTGCTCCGCCTCGGTGTCGACCTTGCCGAACACGATGTCGGTGTGTGCCTGGCTGGCATTCTCGTACACCGGCGCGAAGCGCCGGCACGGGCCGCACCAGCCGGCCCAGAAGTCGACCAGCACGATCCCGCCGCCGGTCACGACCTGTTCGAAGGTGTCTTTGGTCAACGCCACGGTGGTCATATCCGTCTTTCGACGGGGTCGGAGAACCCGTCAGCCCGGTCGTGGGTTGACGGCATCGGTGGGCATCGAGTTACCATAGATGCTTTATACCCCTAGGGGTATAAGATCTGGAGGTTTGTCTGATGCGTGAGGTCGACCTGCCGGCATTCGTCGCCGCCCACCGCGGCGGCGCCCTGGTAATCGACGTTCGTGAGCCTTTCGAGTACGTGACCGGGCACGTGCCCGGCGCCGCACTGATCCCGATGAGCCAGTTGCCGGCCCGCGTGGCGGATCTGCCCCGGACAGTGCCGGTCTACCTGATCTGCGCCAGCGGCAACCGCAGCCTGACCGCGGCCCATTTCCTGGCCACCGCCGGAGTCGACGCGTGGTCGGTCGCCGAGGGCACCGGTGGCTGGGCCCGCGCCGGCCACCCTGTCGTACGCGGCCAGCGCGCTGCCTGACCTGTCCCCGCCTGCCCTGGGTCCACCCCGAAAGGAAGCACTCCGTGCCTCGCATCCTCGCCATCGACACGCCGACCCTCGGCGACCGCAGCTACCTTGTCCACGACGGCCGGGTGGCGTTCGTGGTCGACCCGCAACGCGACATCGACCGTGTCCTCGACCTCGCCAGCACCGAGGGCGTGACGATCACGCATGTGTTCGAGACCCATGTCCACAACGACTACGTCACCGGCGGATACGCCCTCGCCGCGCAGACCGGCGCCGCCTACCACGTCAACGCCGACGACCCGGTCGGCTTCGACCGGGTCGGGGTCCGCGACGGCGACCTCGTCCCGGTCGGTGAGTCGATGCGGGTCCGGGTGCGGGCCACTCCCGGTCACACCTTCACCCATCTGTCCTATCTGCTGGAGGTTGGCGGGCGGGAGGCCGCCGCATTCACCGGCGGGTCGCTGCTGTACGGGTCGGTCGGCCGCCCCGACCTGCTCGGCCCGGCTCACACCGAGGCCTTGGCGCACCACCAGTACGCCTCGGTCAACCGCCTGGCCGCCGAACTGACCGACGCTGCCGGCGTCTACCCCACGCACGGGTTCGGCAGCTTCTGCTCAGCCACCCAGTCGGAGGCCACCGCGTCAACAATCGGCCAGGAGAAACGGGTCAACCCGGCGCTGACCAGACCGGAACGCGAGTTCGTCGCCGACGTGCTGGCCGGCCTGGACACCTGGCCGGCCTACTACGCCCACATGGCCCCGGCCAATGCCGCCGGCCCGGCCGCCCCCGACCTGTCCACACCGGAGCGTGCCGATGCCGAGCAGGTCCGCAAGCGGCTCGCCGCCGGGGAATGGGTGGTCGACCTGCGCAACCGGGTCGCCTTCGCGGCCGGGCACGTCGCCGGAACGCTCAACTTCGGCCTGGACGGCAGCTTCGCCACCTATCTTGGCTGGCTCGTCCCCTGGGGCACCCCGCTCACCCTGCTGGGTGAAACCCGGGAGCAGGTCGCCGAGGCACAGCGGGAACTGGTCCGCATCGGCATCGACCGGCCGGCCGCGCACGCCACCGGCACCCCGGTCGACTGGTCCGGCGGCGGCCGGCTTGCGACGTTCCCCCGGGCCACGTTCGCCGACCTCGCCCAGGTCCGCCACCACCGGCCGGTCGTGGTGCTGGACAACCGCCGCAACCTGGAATGGGCCGAAGCCCACATCGACGGCGCCGTCCATATCCCGCTGCACGACCTGCCCGGCCGTCTGGACGAGGTACCCGACGGCGAGGTGTGGGTGCACTGCCGCGCCGGCTACCGCGCCTCCATCGCCGCATCCATGCTGGCCGCGGCCGGCCGACGCGTCGTCGCCGTGGACGACGAGTTCGACCGGGCTGCCCCCGCCGGGCTGCCCGTCGTCACCGGCGCCTGACGGCGCGGGGCCGAACCGGCCGCACGCCTGGACCGGCCGGCTGGCGTCCACCGCGCGCCAGCCGCCACCTCCTGCCCTCTCCTAGACGGCTAGCAGGGCGACGCCCACCGCGATGGTGACGCTGGCGGCGGTCCGGACCCGGCCGAGCGGCTCGCGGAACAACAGCAGGCCGATCACCGCGGCGACGACCACGCTGCTCTCCCGCAGCGCGGCAACGGCGGCGAGCGCACCGCGGGTCTGCGCGAACAGCACGAGGCCGTAGGCCAGCGTCGACATGACCGCGACCGCGCCGGCGGCGACCCAGGCCCGGGCGCGGCCGGTGTGCGCGGTGTCCTCGCCGAAGCGCCGGCGCACCAACGCCACCGTGGCGAGGGTGGCCAGGCACTCCAGGCCGACCAGCCAGAGCGTGTAGCCGGCGGCGCTGCCGCTGCGGCGCACACCCACGCCGTCGACCAGCGTGTACGAGGCGATGGCCACGCCGGTCAGGGCGGCGATGACGACCGCTGGACGGTTGCGGCGTACCTCCCGCCACGGGCTCAGGCCGAGCACCACGACGGCGCCCGCGACCAGCGCCACGCCCGCGGCGGGCAGCGTCGGCAACGGCTCGTGCAGCCAGACGACGGCGACGACGGCGACCGCGATGGGGCCGATGCCGCGGGCGAGCGGGTACGTCTGGTTGAAGTCGCCGAGGCGGTACGCCGCGGCGAGGCCGAGGTTGTAGCAGACGTGCACGACGACCGACGCCACCAGCCACGGCCACGAGGCGGCCGCGGGCTGGGCAACCCACCAGACCCCGGCCAGGAGGAGGACCACACCCACCAGGCTCGAGCGAGCCATCGTCGCC
>DASSUC010000434.1:0-4813 GCA_035707405.1 Micromonosporaceae bacterium
TCCTCGAGGACCTTGGCTCCACCAACGGCACCTACCTCGACCGGGCCAAGGTCACCGGGCCTACCCCCGTCCCCCTCGGCGTGCCGATCCGCATCGGCCGCACGTCTCTCGAGTTACGGCCATGACCCTCACCCTTCGCTATGCGGCGCGCAGCGACCGCGGCCTCATCCGGGACGGCAACCAGGACTCCGTCTACGCCGGGCCGCGCCTGCTCGCCGTCGCCGACGGCATGGGCGGCATGGCCGCCGGTGACGTCGCCAGCAACATCGTCATCGGCGCGATGGCGCCACTGGACGAGGACGTGCCGGGCGGCGCCCTGGTTGACGCCCTCCGCTCCGCCGTCGACCTGGCCAACCAGCAGCTGCGGGACACCGTCGACGCCAACCCCCACCTGGAGGGGATGGGCACCACCCTCACCGCGATGCTCTTCTCCGGCAGCAAGCTGGGCCTGGTGCACATCGGCGACTCGCGGGCCTACCTGCTGCGCAACGGCGAGTTCATCCAGATCACCAAGGACGACACGTACGTCCAGATGCTCGTCGACGAGGGCCGGATCAGTGCCGAGGAGGCGAGCAGCCACCCGCAGCGGTCCCTGCTCACCCGGGCGATGGACGGCCGCGACATCGACCCCGACTTCTCGGTGCGCCAGGTGCTGCCGGGCGACCGCTACCTCATCTGCAGTGACGGCCTCAGCGGTGTCGTCAGCGCCGACACCATCGCCGAGACCATGCAGGAGTACGCGGACCCGCAGCGCTGCGTTGAGCGGCTGGTGCAGCTGGCGCTGCGCGGCGGCGGCCCGGACAACATCACGGTGATCGTCGCCGACGCGACCGACCAGGACATCGTGGAGGAGTCACCGGTGGTGGGCGGTGCCGCCGCCCGGGACCGGGGGATGGCCACCGCGGCCGACGACTCGACCCCGGCGGCCCGCGCGTCGGCGCTCGCGGCACCCCGCCCCGCCCTGCCCGAGGGCGCCGCACCCGCCGGCCACCGGGCCTCCTCCGACGACGACCCGGACCGGCCGCGCCGGCACCCGGTGCGCGCCTCGCTGATGGCGCTGGTGCTGCTCGCCCTGCTCACCGGGGGCGTGTGGTACGGCTGGGACTACACCCAGCGGCAGTACTACGTCGGCGCCACCGAGGACGGGCACGTGGCCATCTTCCGCGGCGTTCCGGGCCAGATCGCCGGGCTGCGGCTGTCGAGCGTGCACGAGACGAGCCCGACCCGGCTGGAGGACCTGACCAACCTCGCCCAGGACACCGTGCGGCAGGGCATCCCGGCCGGGACCGAGGCCGACGCGCGGGCCAAGCTGGCCGAGCTGACCAGCGAGGACCCGAACAACGGCAACCTCAAGCCCCGGTGCCCGCCCAGCCCCACCCCGCAGGTCTCCGGCACGCCCAACGGGACCGCCACCCCGGCTCCCGCGCCGACCCGTACCCCGGGCCCGGTGCCGGCCTCGCCGGCGACGGCGGCGCCGACCGGGAGCTCCAGCCCCGCGCAGAGCGTCCTGGTCACCGAGACGCCGGGCGCGTCCAGCCCGGAACCCTGCCGCGAAGACTGACCAGACGGACCTACCTTGACCTCCACCACGGCACCGCCTCCGCGACCGGCCTCGGGGCCGGCGGGCCTGCGCATGCCCGGCGTGGCCGGCCGGCGCAACGCCGAGCTGGCCCTGCTGCTGCTGGCCATGGTGCTGGTCGGGGCGTACGCGGCGACCGTCGAGGCGAACCTGATCGAGCGGGTGACCCCGGACTTCTGGGTGCCGGCCGCGCTGCTCGCCGCCATGTTCATCGGCCTGCACGTGGCGGTCCGGTTCCTCGCGCCCCACGCCGACCCGGTGCTGCTGCCGGCCGTCGCCGCGCTCAACGGCCTCGGCGTGGCGTTCCTGCGCCGGCTCGACCTGTCCCGGGCACCGGCCGCCCGGCGCGTCGACTTCGAGATCTTCGCCGGGGTCAGCGGCCGGCAGCTGGCGTGGACGGTCACCGCGGTGGTGTTCGCCGCCGCACTGCTGGCGGTGGTGCGGGACCACCGGGTGATCTCCCGGTACGCGTACACCCTGGGTCTTTTCGGCATCGTCCTGGTGATGGTCCCGGCGGTGCTGCCGGGCCGGTATTCCGAGATCAACGGCGCCAAGCTGTGGATCAGGTTCGGCGACGCGTTCTCCATCCAGCCCGGTGAGTTCGCGAAGCTGGCGCTGCTGTCCTTCTTCGCGTACTACCTCGTGCGCAAGCGCGAGGTGCTGTCGCTGGCGAGCCGGCGCTTCCTCGGGGTGGACTTCCCGCGCGGCCGGGACCTCGGCCCGGTCCTCGTGGTCTGGCTGCTCAGCCTGCTGGTGCTGGTCTTCGAGAAGGACCTCGGCACGTCGCTGCTCTACTTCGGCATGTTCGTGGTGACCCTCTACGTCGCCACCGAGCGGGTCTCCTGGCTGATCATCGGCCTGCTGCTCTTCGGCGGCGGCGCGTTCCTCGCCTACAGCCTGGGCGCCACCGTGGGCGGCCCGTTCGCGAGCTTCGCCCAGCGGGTCGACACCTGGCTCGACCCGTTCGCCGACCCGCACGGCCTGGGCTACCAGCTCAGCCAGTCGCTGTTCGGGCTGGGCACCGGCGGGCTGTTCGGCACCGGCCCCGGCGCCGGCCAGCCGACCCAGGTGCCGGAGGTGAACACCGACTTCATCTTCGCCGGCATGGGCGAGGAGATCGGCCTGTTCGGGCTGACCGCGCTGCTCGTGATCTACCTGCTGATCGTCGAGCGGGGCCTGCGGGCGGGCATCGCCGTGCGGGACTCGTTCGGCAAGCTGCTCGCCGGCGGCCTCGCGTTCACGCTGGGCCTTCAGGTCTTCGTCATCATCGGCGGGGTGAGCAAGCTGATCCCGCTGACCGGGCAGACCACGCCGTTCCTCTCCGCCGGCGGGTCGTCGCTGATGGCCAACTGGCTGCTCCTCGCGCTGCTGCTGCGGATCTCCGACGCGGCCCGGCGGCCGGCCGCCGGCTCGGTGTCGGCGGCCACGCCGCAGGCCGGCGGGGCGGTGCCGGCACCGGCCCAGCTGCACGGCGCCCCAACGGAGGTGATCAACAAGTGAACGCTCCGCTGCGGCGCGTCGGTGTCGTCGTGATGATCCTGTTCGGCCTGCTGTTCGCGAACCTCAACTGGGTGCAGGGCTACCAGGCCGACTCCTACCGCACCAACGACCTCAACGGCCGGGTCCAGGTCGCCGAGTACGAGCGCCAGCGGGGCACGATCTTCCTCGCCGCAGGTGGCCTGGTCCTTGCCCAGAGCCGGGCGACCGACGGGGAGCTGAAGTTCCTGCGCACCTACCCGGGCCGGGCCCCCTACGCGCACATCGTCGGGTACAAGCCGGTCAACGGCGCGGCGACCGGCATCGAGAAGCTGGAGAACCCGTTCCTCTCGGGCGCCAGCGACAAGCTCGTGGTGGACCGGGTGCGGGACATGTTCACCGGCAGCACCACGCCCGGCGGCAACGTGCAGCTCACCATCTCCAAGGCGGCCCAGGAGGCGGCCGTGCGGGAGCTGGCCAACAACCGGGTGGACGCCGCCCGCGGCGCCGTGGTGGCGCTGGACCCGAGGACCGGCGCGCTGCTCGCGATGGTGTCGATGCCCTCGTTCGACCCGAACCCGCTGGCCAGCCACGACTCCAACGCGGCCGAGGCGGCGTACCAGAGGCTGGAGGCGGACAAGACCGGCAAGCCGCTGCTGAACCGCGCGATCCAGGAGACGTTCCCGCCCGGCTCCACGTTCAAGGTGATCGTGGCGGCGGCCGCCCTGCAGAACGGGCTCAACGAGGGGTCGGTCCTCGCCGGCGGGGCCTCGTACACGCCGCCGGACACGACCACGCCGATCCGCAACGCGCCCGGCGTCAACTGCCCCAACTCGCTCACCCTGAAGCAGGCGCTCACCATCTCCTGCAACACCGCGTTCGCCCGCCTCGGCGCCGAACAGCTGGGCGCGGACAAGGTCAAGGCGGCGGCCCAGGCATTCGGGTTCGAGACCGAGCCGACGTTCGTCGACGACGAGGACAACGCGTTCCGGGTGGTGCCCAGCCGCACCGGGGACATCAAGGACCCGGACGGCACCGACGACCGGCCGGCGCTCGCCCAGTCCTGCATCGGCCAGGCCAACGTACGGATGACGCCGTTGCAGGGCGCGCTGGTCGCCGCGGCCGTGGCCAACAACGGGCGGCAGATGCGGCCGTACCTCGTGCAGCAGCGGCAGGGGCCGGACCTGTCCATCCTCGACACCGCCCGGCCGGAGGAGCTGGGCCGGCCGATCTCCGAGCCGGTGGCGGGTGTGCTCCAGGAGATGATGGTCAGCGTCGTGGAGAACGGCACCGGCCGCAGCGCCCGGATCGACGGCTTTGACGTCGGTGGCAAGACCGGAACGGCACAGGTAGGGGAGACGGGCAAGGACCACGGCTGGTTCATTGGGTTCGTGAGAAGAGGTAACGAGCCCATCGCCGCGGTCGCGGTGTTCCTCGAGAACGCCGGGTCGGGGGGGAGCGCCGAGGCGGCCCGGATCGCCGGACAGGTGATGCGCGCGGTCATCGGGGAGCGGGGGCTTCGATGATCACCGTAAGGAGCGGACCATGCTGAGCCCAGGGGTTCTGCTCGGCAAGCGATACCGCCTCGACGAGCGCATCGCCGGGGGCGGCATGGGTGACGTGTGGCGGGGCACCGACGAGGTGCTCGGGCGTACCGTCGCCGTCAAGATCCTGCTGCCGGCGCTGCTGGAGGAGGCCGGGTTCGCCGAGCGCTTCCGCGGCGAGGCGCGCACCATGGCCACGATCAACCACCCGGGC
>DASSUC010000435.1:0-2931 GCA_035707405.1 Micromonosporaceae bacterium
GGTAGGCCAGCGCAGCGAGGCCCTGCACAGCATCACCGAGGCAGTCACCCACTACCGCCAGCTCGCCCAGGCCAACCCCGCCGCGTTCCTCCCCGACCTGGCCGGGTCACTGAACAACCTCGCCAACCAGCAGGCGGAGGCGGGCCAGCCGGCACTGGCAGTGGCCGCATACGACGAGGCGATAGCGCTGCTTCGACCGGCCGCCCAGGCCGAGCTGCTGCTCCACCGGGCCCGCTGGCGAGCCGGGCACGGCGACCGGGACGGGGCCGGCGACGACGTCAAGTGCGCGACCGCTGCTGCGGACAACGACGACGACCCGGCGTGGGCCGGGCGTGCCCGCCGTGCCGTACGCGCCGCCCTCGACGACCCGGCCACCGCCGCCCCCGGTCGAGTCGCCGAGCTGCCGGCCTGGGCCCGTGAGCCGCTCCCCGACCAGCTCCTGGAGACCTTGGACCGGTGGACCAGCGCACCGGGCTGGGCTCCTCGTGAGGAGCTGCTGCGCGAGCACCACACCGGCCTGCTCGACGGCCCGGGCCAACGGGCGTTGCAGGTCGCCGAGGCGCTGTTCCCCGAGGTCGATGAGATCGGGGAGCTGCGGGAGGTGCTGGGCCACATCGCCGAGCATGGCCTGGAACCCGTGCTCGCCGAGCTGCGCGCCGGTCACGCCCATGCCGGTCTGCTGCGCCAGTGGCTGGCCACCGACACCTGGGCCGACTCGCACGATTTCGCCCGGCGCCATCCGCAGCTGCTCACCGACCCCCGCACCGCCGCAACGCTGGAGACCTATCGGGACGACCCGATGCTCGCCCGGCACCTCGGCATCGTCCGACTCGCCACCCGGCGGCCCCTCGACGACGTGTACGACCTCGTCATCGACCCCACCATGGCCGTTGACGCCGCGATGGGCGCCGTCGAGGACGGTGACGCCGCCGCCCTGGCCGACCTGTTCCTCGCCGCGCCTGCCCTTGGCACGCTGCCGTTCGTCGCGCCCTACCTCCACGGCACGCTGCTGGCCCTCAGCGACACCGCCGGCCAGGACGAGGCCGAGGAGCAGCTGCGGTCCGCCGCCGGCCAGGGCACGCAGACCCAGCGCGCCGCCGGCGCGGCGCGGCTGCGCCGCCTCGCCCGCGACCTTCCCCAGCTCGCGGACCGGCTCACCACACTCGCCGGCATCCTCACCGCACCCGCCCAGGACGAGGAACCCCGACGCGACCCGCCGGACAGCGGTGCCCCCGTCGCCTGAGCCGCCACGGGAACCACTGCCTTCGGTGTCGCTGTCCGCCCCGGACATCGGCTACCTGAGGGCTATCGGAGACGCGGTCCGCGCCGCACCCACCGAACGGGACCGTCACCTCGCCGTCCAGCTCGCGCTCGCCATCGCGCGACAGCACCGGCTCAACGGCGTCGGCTGGCCACCCATCGCGGTCGCGCTGGGAGTCGATCATATGGAGCTGGGACGGTGGCGGCTCAACGCCGGAGACGCCAAGCCCGGCGCGGGCAACCTTCCCCCCGAGACGCGGCCCCACGCTGCGCTGGCGGCCCCGGACTCCCCGCACCAGCGCCTCACCAACGCGGGCTGGGTCCACCAGGCCATGTCGGCGTCGCAGTCGATCAGCCAACCGTCGGCGTCGAACGCATCCAGCCCCTCCAGCGGGCTGGGTGCAGACCCCCAGATCCTGAGCGGACGCAGCCGATCCGTCATGTTCGCCTCGGGCGACCCGCACCGCGGCCGCAACCAGTTCGGTCAGGAGGCGGCCATCATCCGCCAGCTCCTCACCCTGGCTCGGGTCGACGTCCGCGAGATGGCCTGCATCGCTCTGGGCGAGCTGGCGCTGCATCTCAACCGGATCAGGCCCCTTGTCCTCCACCTCGCCGCCCACAACGCGTTCGGCGGGATCTACCTCTCCCTCGACGGTGCCGCATGCTCGGTGGCGCATACCGCGATCCTCGACGCGCTCGGGCGCGCCCACACGCCGCCCCGCCTTGTCGTGCTCACCGTATGCCACTCGGCGCAGCTCGCTCGCGCCCTCGTCGCTGACGGCATCGAGTCATCGCTCGGCTGGCCGTCGGAGGTCAACGACGACCAGGCTCGGCTGTTCGCTGCCCAGCTCTACCAGGCGCTGGGCAGCGGCGCGCCGGTCACTGACGGGTGCGCCGTCGCCAGCTCCACCGTCGCCCAGCGCTGGCCGCACCTCGACGCTGCGGAGCTCTACGGTTCCCGCATCTTCTGACGACAGAGCCCGCTACGGGACCACCAGGGCGGCGCTGTACGCGCGCCCGGCGGTCACCGCCACAGCCCCGGTCAGGCCGGTCACCGCCACCGGCAGGGTCCGGTTCGTGGTGGTGCCGTCGCCGAGCTGGCCGTACCCGTTGGCGCCCCAGGTGCGCACGGTGCCGTCGCCGAGCACGGCCAGGCCGTGGTCGCGCCCGCAGCCGATCGCGGTCACCCCGCTGAGGTTGCGCACCTGCACCGGTCGTACCCGCCGGGAGAGCGTGCCGTCGCCGAGCTGGCCGAGGTTGTTGCGGCCCCAGGACCAGACCGTGCCGTCCGAGCGCAGGGCCAGGCTGTGGTACGCACCGGCGGAGATCGCCACGACCCCGGTGAGCGTGCCCGCCTGCACCGGCGTGGACCGGTGCGTGGTGGTGCCGTCGCCGAGCTGGCCGTAGCCGTTGTGCCCGAACGCCCACACCGTGCCGTCGGAGCGCAGCGCCAGGCTGTGGTCCCGGCCGCCGGCGACCGCCACGACGCCGGTGAGGTTGCGGACCTGCACCGGCACGGTACGGGTGGTGAGGGTGCCGTCGCCCAGCTCGCCGAACGCGTTGTAGCCCCAGGCCCACGCCGTGCCGTCGGCCCGGATGGCGAGGCTGTGCCCGCGCGCCCCGGCGACCTGGACGACGTTGGTCAGGTTGCGTACGGCCACCGGGAGCAGC
>DASSUC010000436.1:0-16332 GCA_035707405.1 Micromonosporaceae bacterium
CCCGGGCGAAGACGGTGGCCGCGGCCGGGGCGCCGCCGATGACCGAGGCGTACGAGCCCTCCAGCGCGGCGATCTCCATGCGCTCGTTGAGCCGCTTGGAGAAGACCACGAACGCGCCGCCGTGGTAACGGGAGATGACCACGAACACGATGGGGCCCCGGAAGTTGGTGACCGCCCGGCCGATCTCCGCGCCGTACTCCAACTGCCAGCCGCGCATCGACTCCGGTGAGCCGTCGAACCCGGACAGGTTGGCCAGCACCACCAGCGGCCGGTTGCCGCTGGCCGCGTTGATGGCGCGGGCCACCTTGCGCGACGACTGCGGGAACAGCGTGCCAGAGGTCCACGCCGGCGGGCCGTCGGCCGGCACCAAGCCGCGCCGGGGCAGCGCCCGGGACTCCAGGCCCATCAGGCACACCGGGATGCCGCCGACGTGCGCGTCCCAAACCACCGCGGTCTCCGCGTCGCGCCAGAGCGACCAGCGCTCCAGCGGTACGGAATCGGTGTCGGTCACCGAGCGCAGCACCGCCCGGATGTCGAACGGCTTCTTGCGGTCGGCGTTGTGCTCGGCGGAGAAGATGTCGCCGACCCGCCGCAGGTCGCCGTCGCCCGGGTGCGGCGAGCGGCACACGTCGCGGTCGACCGGGTCCGACGTGCGGGCCCGTCGGGGGTACCGCTCGCCAGGGACCACGTACGCGTGGTCGTAGTGGCGCAGCAGGATGTCGCAGGCGCCTTCCAGCGTGGGCGCCCAGTACTGGCCCTGGCCGTTCGGGCCCATGATCCGGTCGTACCCGCCGATGCCGGCGTTGTCCTCGGCCGACACCCCGCCGGAGAAGTCCAGCGCCTGCTTGCCGGTGAGCACCATTGCGCTGGCCGGGGTCATCACGAGGATGCCCCGGGTGTGCATGAGCATCGTGGCCTCGGCGTTCCAGTACGGCTGGGCGCCCACGTTGATGCCGGTGACGACGACGTTGACCTCCCCGCCGCGCTGGACCTGGCCGAGCGGATGGGCGTACCGGTGGAGTGGTTCGCGCTCTCCTCCGGTGCCCGCATCGCGATGGACAGCGGCACGGAGAACATGGACTGGATCGGCGCGGTGCTGCGCCGGCTGATCGAGCACACCCAGGCCGGCGGAGAGGTCAACATCGTCGTCACCGGGATCAACGTGGGCGCCCAGCCGTACTGGAACGCCGAGGCCACGATGCTCATGCACACCCGCGGGATCCTGGTGATGACCCCGGCCAGCGCGATGGTGCTCACCGGCAAGCAGGCGCTGGACTTCTCCGGCGGGGTGTCGGCCGAGGACAACGCCGGCATCGGCGGGTACGACCGGATCATGGGCCCGAACGGCCAGGGCCAGTACTGGGCGCCCACGCTGGCGGACGCGTGTGACATCCTGCTCCGCCACTACGACCACACGTACGTGGTGCCCGGCGAGCGGTACCCGCGCCGCGCCCGTACCGGCGACCGGGTCGACCGCGACGTGTGCGGCTCGCCGCACCCCGGCGACGCGGACCTGCGCCGGGTCGGGGACATCTTCTCCGCCGAGCGCAACGCCGACCGCAAGAAGCCGTTCGACATCCGGGCCGTGCTGCGCTCGGTCACCGACACCGACTCCGTACCGCTGGAGCGGTGGCAGCACTGGCGTGACGCGGAGACCGCGGTGGTGTGGGACGCGCACATCGGCGGCATCCCGGTGTGCCTGCTGGGCCTGGAGTCCCGGGCCCTGCCCAGGCACGGCTTCGTGCCGGCCGACGGCCCGCCGTCGTGGACGTCGGGCACGCTGTTCCCGCAGTCCTCGCGCAAGGTGGCCCGCGCCGTCAACGCCGCCAGCGGCAACCGGCCGCTGGTGGTGCTGGCGAACCTTTCCGGGTTCGACGGCTCACCCGAGTCGATGCGCTGCTGGCAGCTGGAGTACGGCGCCGAGATCGGCCGGGCGGTCACCAACTTCCGGGGGCCCATCGTGTTCGTGGTCATCTCCCGCTACCACGGCGGCGCGTTCGTGGTCTTCTCCAAGCGGCTCAACGAGCGCATGGAGATCGCGGCGCTGGAGGGCTCGTACGCCTCGGTCATCGGCGGCGCCCCGGCCGCGGCCACCGTCTTCGCCCGGGAGGTCAAGGCCCGCACCGAGAAGGACCCCCGGGTGGCGCAGTGCCGGGAGCAGCTGGCCACCGCGGCTCCGGACGCCGCGGCCGGCCTGCGGGCCCGCCTGGCGGAGACCACCGCCCAGGTACGGGCGGAGAAGCTCGGCGCGGTCGCGGACGAGTTCGACGCGGTGCACACCATCCAGCGGGCGCTGGACGTCGGCTCGGTCGACCGGATCATCGCAGCCCGTGAGCTGCGGCCGTACCTTGTCGACGCGCTTGAGCGCGGGATGAAGCAGGACCTCGACGGGTAGGCCCGCGCCGCTCAGGACGCCGCCGGGCCCGGCCCGGAGCCGCCGAGTCCCGCGGCCGGTTCCAGCGCGACCGGCGGCGGGCCCGGCTGTGGGGCCGCGACGGTGAACAGAAACTGGCCGTCCCGGCGCCACCAGCCGTGGAACACCGTCCCCTCGACCGCGCGGACGGTCAACGGTGCCCAGGCGCCCGGTGGCCCGTCCTGGATCGCCACCGCCACGCTGCGGGTGTCCCGTCGCAGCCCGGTGCGCAGCACCTTCAGCGCGCTCTCCTTGGCCGACCACACCAGGTTGGCGGCGGCGTCCCGGGCGTCGGCGTCGGGCCGGCCGGTCACGTAGGCCCGCTCCGGCCCGGTCAGGAAGTCGTTGACGAAGGCGGGGCTGCGCGGCTCGACGACCTCCAGGTCGCAGCCCACCGGGCCGGTGTCCACGACGCACACGGCACGGCCGGCCCGGTCGGTGAGCGATATCTCAACACCGGCGGGGGCGCCGTCCACCATGGCGTACGGCGCCCCGGAGGGCGCGTTCGCGACCTCGATGCGGGCCAGCCCGGCTGGGTCGACCGGCAGCCCCAGCACGGCGGCCACCGCGTGCTTGCCGGCCAGGCGCCGCAGCAGGTACTCCGTACGCCGCTTGGGGTGGCGCAGCCGGGCGGCGCGGGTGGCCTCGGCGGGCGTGAGCCAGAGCAGGCCGGCGGGGAGAGCCTCCTCGTCACGCGCCAGCCACCGCACTGCACACACCCCCTGGGGTCCGATGCTGGCACACGGGCCTGCGGGCGGTGAGTCCGCCTCTCAACCGGCTTCTCGATCGGACCGGCCTGGCCCGCGGCGACCGTATCGTCCGCTACCTTCATCCACTCTGGACCGTCGACCGGCGTAGGTGGCCCAGGCCCGCCAGGATCGGCTGCTGGTAGGGTCCTGCTGATGGATCTTGCGGTGGACGCGGCAGGACGACCCCGCAGCTGGAGCGGTCGCGTGGTTGGTGCCGCGACCTGGCTGTCCGCCGTGGCCTGCGGGCTGTGGGCCGTCCTACGCATGTCAGGCGTTGCGACGCCGTGGCCGGTCCCGGTGCTGCTCGCCCTCACGCCGTGGGCGGTTGTGCTGTCCGGGGCCACGCTGGTCCTCGCGTCAACCTGCACGCCGGTGATGCCGACCCGGCGACGGTCGTGCGGCTGGTCCGCGACAACCGGATAGATCTGCTCGCGTTGCAGGAGTACACGCCCCAGGCGCAGGCGGACCTGCGCCAGGCAGGGCTCGACGCCCTGCTGCCGTACCAGGTCGGTGACAGCGAGCCGCTCGCGGTCGGGTCGGCGCTGTACGCGCGCGTGCCGCTCACCGGCGGCACGACTCCGGTGGCCCCGGGTGGCTTCGTGGAGGCGAGCGCGACGCTGCAGCTGCCGGGCGCGGCACCGGTCGCGGTGCGGTCGGTGCACACCTGTGCCCTGTACACCAGCGACCACCAGCAGTGCTGGCGCCAGGGCCTGGACCGGCAACCCCGCACGACGCCAGACGGGCCGCACCGGCTCCTGCTGGGTGACTTCAACGCCACGCTCGACCACCCGCCCCTGCGCCGGCTGATCGACGGCGGTTACCGCGATGCGGCGGACGCGGTCGGCTCGGGCCTGCAGCCGACGTGGCCCACCGACCGACTGCCGGTACCGGTCATCACGCTGGACCACATCCTCGCCGACACGCGTATCGGCGTACGGGCCGTGTCGGCCCATCCGGTGCTCCGGACGGACCACCGGGCGCTCACCGCGACACTCACCCTGCCCCACACCGCGTCCTCCTAGCTGGGGTCATGCCGCCGCAGGCGCCCGTCTCGCTGTCTGCGCGTTGTCCTCCTGGCACGCCTTCCGGGTGCATCCGAACGTCAGCCCGAGGACAACCAGCCGCCCCTCTTGAAAGTTCCCGGCGAGCCCGGTCCCGGACTGCGCTACTTACCCACGCAGAGAACGGAAAGCACAACTACGCCAAAAGTTCGGTCCTGTACGCGTCTGGCCTCGTCCGCAGTCAAGCCTTGGCCGGCTACGAGGGGAGAGACATCGGTCAGCTGTTTGACAAAGACCGAGCACTCTGCATACCGCGCATCTCCGAACGAGCCCTCGGCAACTATCGTATAGATACCTGCCGGCACTTCTATCGGCGAGAATTTCAGCGCCGGACCGGTCACCAACCTCGTCGGCTCCGGCGAATACTCACCTACGAAGACTGCATCGGACGAAAGGCCGTCCCGGTACTCATGGGTCTTTCGGTAGCCACTCACGGAAAGCTGGTCAAGCATCTCGTCAGCGAGCCGCGGTGCGAGGTGTGCCCGAATCGCGACGGCAGCCACAAGCGCTATAGCCACAGCTGCGACAAAAGCCACGCCCCCGAGCACCCACCACGTCACCCGATTCATCAGCGTTCACCCACCGTACATGGCACTGGCCAGATCATAGTAGTGATCATAGCCTGGAGTGCTCATCCCACGTGTCCACGGCGGAGGAAACACGAACGACCGCCCGGAAAGATACTTGGCGGCATCTCCAGTGACAGCTCCGCTCTTCGCAACCTTCAGCATGTAGGACTCACCGCCGTTGTACCCTACGGCCAGGAGTTGGTCCGCCCGGAGTGGAGAGTTGTTCGAGACTGCGTCAAGGGACTGCCGCAGGTCTGCCAGATGGTAGGCGGTGGCGGCGATCGCCAGGGTGTCGTCGTACATGAGCTCCTCCCACCGGCGGCCGGCGAACACCTCCGGGTAGCCTGCCGCAGTCCGGTTATAGACGGCCTCCCGCATCTGTCCCATGCCGATTGAGGGGTTCTCCCGCAGCCCCAGCTTGTCCAAGGACACCAGACCGCCGTCGAGCACCAACAATGGGAAGGGTCCGGCCGACTTCATAACGGCGCTCTCCCGCAGCAGGATGGCAAGCAGCATGCGTGGGTCGATGCCGGCCCAGTGCGCGATGACAGCTACCTGAGCGTTGTAGCGGAGGTGGCTCAACAAAGCGACCGGCGGCACCGAGTGGCTCGGACCCGGCAACGCCACGCACTTGGGAGCGCAGGCGAACGTGCCTGACGAAGGGCTGCCTGCGGGCGTCTGCCGCACGGTGGACCCGGATGGGCGGGGGCGGATCTGCATGGGTGCGCGGTCTGGGTCCTGGTGTTGGCGACGGCGCACGCGGAGGTGTTGCACCAGGAGCCTGGCTCCAGCCCGGTGGGGTCGCTGAGCGTGGCGGGGTTGTTGTTGGCGTACGCGTACCCGTGCATCTGCTGTGGCTGGCCGGTGTCGATCACCGGGTCCAGGCTGACGAACCGGCCGGTGCCCGGGTCGTACTCGCGGGCGCCGAGGTGGGTCAGGCCGGTGGGGTCGCTGGTGCCGCCGACGAAGCCCTTGTCGCTGGGCCACGCCGGCTGGGTCCCCCGCGGCGCGCCGAAGGGCATGGTGCGCCGCTTGGTGACCGCCAGCGTGGCCGGGTCGATGGTGACGGTGGCGGTGCCGTGGTGGTCGCCGGCCTGCCAGTGCAGGCCGGTCGCCCCGCGCACGGCGACGAGAGTGCCGGCGTGGTGGTAGTAGCGGGTGCCGGTCAGCGTGCCGGTGGTGGAGCGGGCCAGCTCCCACCCCCCGGGCAGGTACGCCACCGCTGAGCCGTCGGGGTTGCTGCGCAGGATCCGGGCGCCGTCGGCGTCGTAGACGTAGCCGGTGCTCTGCCCGCCGATGGTGTGGGTGGCGAGGTGGCCCTCGTCGTCCCAGGTCAGCGTCTGGCTGGTGCCGGCCACGCCGCGGCTGGTCGTGTTGCCGGCGTTGTCGTAGCCGTACGTGTCGGTCCCGCTCGCCCCGCCGGAGGCCTGGACCTGCGAGACCGCGTGCGGGCGCACCCCGCCCGGGGTGGGGTAGGTGTAGGTGCGGGTGATGTCGGTGCCGCCGCTGGTGGAGTGCTGCACCTCGCTGGTGCGGTTGCCGGTGGGGTCGTACTGGTAGGTGTGCCAGTACGGGTCCGGGCCGCGGTTGGACACGTTGCCCGGCAGCGTCGTGCAGTTCCAGGTGGCGTTGGTCCACGCCTCGGTGAGCCGCTGGAGGTGGTCGTAGCTGAAGCACTGGGCGGAGACCGTGGTGCCGTTCTGCCGCTCCACCATGGAGCGCATGGTACCGGCGTCGGTGTGGCGGTACTCCTGCTCCCACGCGTCGTCCCAGGTGTTCGGCGCGCCGGGTGCTCGGTGTGGGCCAGGTTCTTGAGCAGGCGGCCGGTGAGCTCCTCGACGTTGTCGGTCAGCCGGACCCGGTTGGTGCCGGTGCCGAGGAAGCGGCGGTAGACCTGCCCCCAGTTGTGGTAGGTGGTGTCCGAGACGTACGTGGACAGGCCGGCCGCGCTCAGCTGCCGCCCGGTCGAGGTGAGGAACAGCCCGGTCCTGCGGCCGAGGCTGTCATAGCCGTACGCCAGCACCACACCCCGCGCGTCGGTGCTGGTCAGCAGCTGCCCGGCGTCGTCGTACGTCATCGTGGTGGTGCCCTTGTCCGGGTCCTGCGCCTGGGTCCGGCGCCCGCGCAGGTCGTGGCCCCAGGTCCAGGTGTTGCTGACGGCGTCGGTGACCGTGGTGAGCCGGCCCAGCCGGTCGTAGCCGTAGCCGGTGGCGTCGTAGGGTCCGGTCGGGGTGGCCGCCTGGTACTGCCACAGCGCCGCCCGCCGGCCCCGGGCGTCGGTGGTCACCGTGGTCGCGGTGCCGCCGCTGGGCGGGGTGGTCGAGACCCGGTCACCGTCGTACGCGTTGACCGTGCGCCACTGCTCGACGCCGAGTGACATGGTGACCTGGTTGGTGACCCGGCCCAGCTGGTCGTGGACAGCGGTGCCCTGCCGCACCACGCTGCTGTCGGTGAACGTCACCAGGGTGTCGGTGGCGGCGCCACTGTTCCACAGCTCGGACCGCTTCACCGCCAGGCCCCGGTTGTCATAGGCGGTGTCGGTGACCCACCGGCCGCCGTTTGCCTGGGCAGCCGGCGCCTGCGTCTGCCTGGGGCGCAGCAGCCCGTCGAACATCTCGTAGGAGAGGACCTGGTTGCCGTTCGGGCCGAGGGTCCTGGTGGTCACCGAGGAGACCGCCGTGGTACGGACCGCGTACGCGTACTCGACGTTGCCGGTGAGCGCGGTGGAGCGCCCCGGCAGCCACACCCCGACCAGGCGGCCCAGCGCGTCGTACGTCCCGGTGGTGACCTTGCTGTTCGCGTCGGTCGTGGTCAGCGGCGTGCCCCAGGCCGGCTCCAGCGTCACGCTCACCGCGTGGCTGGCCGGGTTCGTCACGGTCATCGCGGTCAGCGGCCCACCCGCGGCCGGCGTGTAGTCGGTGGTGGTCCTGCGGTCCAGCGCGTCGAACGCGTCCCGCACCCGGCCCTGCGCGTCGTACGTCGCCCGGGACTGCTGCGCCCAGGTCAGGGTGGTGCCCGACACCGAGGCCAACGCGTTGGCCCGGGTGGCGAGCCCCCGGGTCGGTGCGGCGCCGACTGTGGTAGACCCGTCGTAGAAGGTCTGCGACCCGGACAGGTAGTCGCTGCCGGACGGGCTCGGGGCGCAGTTCGTCACCTTCTGCTCGGCCGGGTAGTCGACCAGCCACGTGGTCGTGTTGCGCGCGTAGCTGGTCGAGGTGCACGCGTCATCGGTCGCGACGGCCGTGTCACCCTTGTCCTCCACCAGGGTCGGCTGCCCGTACGTGGTGTCGTAGGTCGTGGCCACCTCGGTGCGCCGCCACGCGGACGCGTGGGCCAGCCAGGTCCGCGCCTTCGTCGCCGCGGTACGCGTGTAGAACGCCTTGAACACCGACGGGCTCGCCCACGCGGTGGGCAGCGTCCGCGAGGCGGTCTCCTGCTGCCACACGTCGGTGACCTCGCCGGAGAGAGCGGCGCCGCCGGGGCCGTCGTACATGGTCTTCTCCCGCAGCCGCCCGGCGAGGTTGTTGGTGTCCGTGACCACCGCGCCCTGCGAGTCGGTGATGCTGGCGAGCCGGGTGCCCTCCCCGGCATCCGTGCGGTCGGCGTGCATCCCCCGGAAGAACAGGTATGACGCGTGCGACTGGGACCCGGCGGTGGTCCCGTCGGTCACGGTCACCATGGAGTACCCGCGCCAGACCGACCACGACCGGTACGCCAGCGGCGCGGAGAACGCGTCGTCGTTGTGGTGCCACAGCACGCTGGTGGAGGATCCGTCCATCGAGTACGCGTAGGAGTGCACCACGTCCGGTGCCCCGCCGACCAGGTCCTTCTCGGTCACCGAGGTCACCCGGTACTTGTTCCACCAGGACCAGCCAGGGCTGCCGCCCGGCGGGGTGAAGTACTGCGGGAAGCACCGCTTGGCGTTGGTGTCCGGGTCGGCCTGGCTGGTGGTGGTGCAGTCCGACCCCTCGTAGGCGATGGCCAGCTCGCCGCCTGCCCCGGTGGTGACCGACGTCAGCCGGTACTTGTTCGCCATCGGCACGCCGGCGGCGAGGTTGTAGTCGGTCCGGTTGGCGTACCGGGTGCCGCCGGTGAGGATCGACGGCAGCGTGACCGTCCCGTTGACCTTGCCGGTGTGCCCGATGCTCGCGAGCCACAGCGACGGGTCGGTCGTCGGGTTGGTCTCCCCGGTGGCCGGGAAGGAGTGGGTGAAGGTCCACTCGTCCACGTCCCGCATCCCGGTGGCGCCACGCACCTGCGTGGTCACCTTGGCCAGCCGCTGCGTGGTCCAGAACGACGGGGACACGTTGTTGCCGCACGGCGACTGCTGGCAGTTGAGGTCCCACGGGCTGTCCGGCCAGTTGGACGCGATCACCTGGTTGCCGTTCCAGCAGCTGGACAGGCACCGGTCACCGCGGGCCAGCACCACCCGCGCGGGCGGGTCACCGGTGAGCTCCGCGCCGGACCGGGTGCCGTAGTCGATGTGGTCCAGCACGCCGCCGCGGTCGTACCAGCGGGTCGTGCCGATCACGCCGGCCAGGCCGGTCTTGTTCGTCTCCTTCAGGTACCAGTAGGACATGGTGTTCCCGTGCGGGTCGACCACGTAGTCCAGGTTCCACCGCCACGCCTGGTCGCAGTACGAGCCGGCGAAGCCTCCGGCCAGCTGGCACGGCTCCCCGGAGTGGTTGGCGAAGACCGGCGCCACCCACGCCGACTTCGTCTCCGGCTTGCCGGTCACCCAGCCGGGCAGGCGCGAGCGCCCGAAGTAGTACTGCGTGCCGTCGCCAGTGGTCACCAGCCAGTGCTCGCCGTTGTCGTCACCGTTGACCGCCCCGGTCAGTAGCTGCACCCGGGAGCCGTCGTCGTCGGCCAGCCGCCACACCCCGGCGGTGGCGGTCGGGACCAGCTCGCTGGAGCGCCCGTTCCACACCATCGTCGCGTTCGGCAGCCGCCAGCACAGGTCCGCTGTCGCGTCCGTATAGATCGGGGAGTTGTCCAGGTCGTCCTTGCAGGGCCGGTACCGCCGCTCGATGAACCCGGGCCAGTAGTCCCAACCCTCACCCGCCCACGACGCCTGCGCCCCCTCCGCGTAGGTGCGCCCGTCCACCGCCCCGGCGGAGTAGCGCATCGCCACCTGCGGCGCCGGGCCGCCCACCGCGGGCGGCATCCGCAACGGGTACGACCACGCGAAGTCCCCCGACGACAGCCCCGCCTGCCAGGAGTAGGCGGCGGTCAGCGGGGTCTTCGAGTAGTCACCGCCACCCACCGACGTGACGGTCGAACCGACCGCGAACAGCCTCGGCTGACCGTCCACCTGCACCTGGGCCCGCAGCCGGTCGCGCGACCTGTCCAGTACGGCTGACGGGACCGGCTCCACCCGCTGGCACACCGCCACCTCCGGCGTCGACGCCGCGCACGCCGGTAGCTCCCGCAGCGTCAGCCGGGCCGCCCAGTCGCCGCCGTACGCGTGCTGGAAACCGGAGAGGTCAACCTCCACGGCCACCGGAGCCGACCCGGCGACCCCGTCCACCCGGGACACGCGGAGCAGCAACCCCGACACTCCAGCCCGCAGCGCCGCCGTCCGGTCCAGCAGCTCCACCCGTACCCGCACCGGCGCACCGGCAGGCATCTGTTCCTGCGCCGACCCTCGCCGGGCTCCGGGCGCCGGCGCGCCCCGCCCCACCCACACCGGCAGGTCGCCCGCCCGGGACAGCCCTGCCGCCTGCGTCACGTCGACCGCCGCCGCACCCGGCGCCGGCCACGCCACCCTCGGCGGGACCCACTGCTCCCGCTCCGACCGGGCCACGGTCCGGGCCCGCGCGCTGACCGCAGAGACCGGCACGGAGCGCCCCACCGGACCGGCCGGCTGCGCGGCGGCCGGCTCCGCGGCGGCCGGCACGGCTCCAGCCGGCCCCAGCGACACACCCAGCACCGCGGCCACACCGGCCGCCACAAGACCAGTCGGACCAGGTAACCGCACGAAGCCTCCCCAGCGACAAAGTCGCGCCAAACGCGCGCAGCACACAGTCGCAGGTGTGGCTAAAGGCTCACGCGAACCGTTCGGGGGAGCGGATGTCGTTGGCGAAGCGCAGCACCGGGCGCGTGGTGAGCGCCTGCGGGTCCAGCGGGAGGGAGCTGGTCACCACAAACGTCACGGACTCGCCCGGCAGCAGCGTGACGAGCGCCCGGTCCACTGTGGCCGACGGGTCGAGCCGGTCGGGGAAGAGGGTCAGGTCGCGCAGCAAGGCTCGGGCGGTGACCGTCACCAGAGCGCCGGGCGTGCTGACTGCGTCGGGGGTCACGGCCGCGCCGGGCGCCACGGCCGCGTCGTAGCCGGCCGCCGGGTACGCCAGGTCGCGGTCCTCGGCAAAGAACCACCAGGCCCGTTCGCCGTCCGCCTGCGCCAGCACCAGCTCGCGGCGGGGGTCCCCGGGGCGGGCGAGGCCGTCCGGCAGGGGCAGCGTCACCACCGCGCGGGGCGGCACCGACACCGCCAGCTTGCTCTCTGCCAGCGGCTGCCCGGCCAGGGTCAGCCGGGCCATGGCGACCTGGGCCTGCCACGGCGTCGCCGAGTCGTTGACGGCGGCCACCACGAGCCCGCCGCCACGGGGCTGCACGGTGAGCAGCTGGTCCGCGTAGGCGGCCCGCAGGGCGTACCACAGCGGCTTGCGGCGGCCGTCTCCGTCGATGGCCGCCCAGGACGTGACCGGCCAGCAGTCGTTGAGCTGCCACACCACCGAGCCCATGCACACCGGCCGCAGGCAGCGCAGGTGCTCGACCCCGACGGTGACCGCCCGGGCCTGGTTGAGCTGGGTCAGCCAGAGCCAGTCGTCGAAGTCGCGGGGCGGCGGGAGGTGCGCCTCCAGGCCCCGGCGCAGCTTGCCGGCACCGTCCTCGGCCTTCTGGTGGTGGCGCATGCCGGGGGAGTCCGGCGCGAGGGGCTCGTCGCTCAGGGCACGCCGGAGCGTGGCGAAGGCGGGCGGAGCCTGGTAACCGAGCTCGGCGACGAAGCGCGGCGTGTACGACCGGTAGTGCAGGTAGTCGCGCTGGTTCCAGACGTCCCAGATGTGCATGGTGCCGTGGGACGGGTCGTTAGGGTGGCGGTCGGGGCTGCCCGACCACGGTGAGCCGGCCCAGTAGGGCCGGGTCGGGTCGAGTTCGGCCACGATCCGGGGCAGCAGGTCGTCGTAGTAGCCGCAGCCCCAGCCACACCCGGCCAGCTCGGCCTGCCAGCCCCAGTCGGCGTGGCCCCACTGGCACTCGTTGTTGCCGGTCCAGGTGACCAGGCTGGGGTGCGGGGCGAGCCGGGACACGTTGTCGCGCGCCTCCGCCGCGACCTCGGAGGCGAAGGGCTCCTCCTCCGGGTACGCCGCGCAGGCGAACGCGAAGTCCTGGCCGACCATCAGCCCCAGCTCGTCGGCGACGTCGTAGAAGTCGTCCGACTCGTAGCAGCCGCCGCCCCACACGCGCACGTAGTTCACGTTCGCGCCGGCGGCCTGGGTGAGCCGCTCGGCGTAGCGCGCCCGAGTGACGCGGGACGGGAAGCAGTCGTCCGGGACCCAGTTGACGCCGCGGACGAAGACCGGTGCGCCGTTGACCACGACCGTGTACGGCGTGCCGTGCCCGTCCGGCGTCGTGTCCAGCCGCACGTCGCGGAAGCCGATCCGCCGCGACCAGGAGTCCAGCACCGCGCCGGCAGTGTCGAGCAGGGTCACCCGCAGCGGGTGCAGCGCCTGCTCGCCGTACCCCCTGGGCCACCACCGGGCCGGGTCGGGCACGCGCAGCCGTACCACGGCCTCCGGCTGCCCGGCGGCGACCGCGACCTGCGCGGTGACGCCGCCCACCGCGGCGGCCAGCACCAGCGGTACGGCGGACGCGCGCTCCAGCGACGCGTGCACCTCGACGGTGCCCGCGCCTGCGGCGACCGTCACCAGTGGACGGACCTCGCCGAGCCGGGCCACCGACCACGAGCGCAGCCGGACCGGCCGCCAGATGCCCGCGGTGACCATGGTGGGTGCCCAGTCCCAGCCGAAGCTGCACGCCATCTTGCGGACCAGGTTGAACGGCTGCGGGTAGGCCGCGGGCCACCGGCCGAGCCGGTCGCGCTGCGCCTGCGCGTAACGGTAGGCGGAGCCGAACCGGATCCGCAGCCGGTTCTCCCCGGCGACGAGGTGCTCTCCCACGGCGAACCGGTAGCGGCGGTGCATGTTGGCGGTCCGGCCGACCTCCACGCCGTTGAGCGTGACGGTGGCGACCGTGTCCAGGCCGTCGCACTCCAGGTCGACCCGTTCGGCGCCGCGGTCGGGGTGGCCGAACCGGGTCTCGTACCTCCAGTCCGTGTGGCCGACCCAGGCCAGGCGCAGCTCGTTGTCGTCGAGGTACGGGTCGTCGACCAGGCCTGCGGCGAGCAGGTCGGTGTGGACCGACCCGGGAACGGTCGCCGCGACCGGCCCGGCGGCGGCGACCGCGGCCGGGCCGGTGTCGGCACCGACCGGCCGGAGGACCCAGCCGTCGCGCAGCAGGCGCAGAGCGCTCATCGCACCCCTCCGCGCAGTATGAGGCGGGAGGAGGACCCTGTGAAGCGACCCACGATCGCCGACATCGCCCGGCGGGCCGGGGTGTCCAAGGGCGCGGTGTCGTACGCCCTGAACGGCCAGCCGGGAGTCTCCGAGCAGACCCGGCGACGGATCTCCTGTCGATCGCGCAGGAGATCGGCTGGAGCCCGCACAGCGCCGCCCGGGCGCTGTCCGGGGCGGCGGCGAGCACGGTCGGGCTGGCGTTGCGCCGGCCGGCGCGGGTGCTGGGCGTGGAGCCGTTCTACATGGAGCTCATCAGCGGCGTCGAGGCGGAGCTCTCGGCCCGCTCGTACGCCCTGATGTTGCAGGTGGTCGCCGACCCGGAGGCCGAGATCGAGGCCTACCGGCGGTGGTGGGGGGAGCGCCGGGTGGACGGCGTCCTCGTGTGCGACCTGGTCCACCCCCCGCTGACCGCCCTGACCCGCGACATCCCGGGATGCGGGGGGCTGGCGGCACGCGCGGTCATCGGTGGCACGGCCGCCGGCCCGGTGCAGGACCGGACCGCGCGCCTCACCCCGCCCGTCCTCGACCTCCACGAGCCCGGACGTGGCGCCGGGGGAGATCTCGTGGAAGAGGCACCGGTCGCTGGCCGCCGGGGTGCCCGCCGCGGGCCCGGCGCCGTCGTCGCGCCACCGAGGCGAGCAGCGTACGGGTGTAGCGGGTGCCGGCTCCCGTCGTGCGGGACCCTTGGGCGGATCCGGCAGCTGCGGCAAGGCGGCGGCACGGCCGGCCGAGCGGCCCGGCTACCCGGCCAGCTCAGTGACGAAGATCGCAGTGCCGGGGAAGATCCGCCCGCGCAGCGGGCTCCACTGGCCCCACAGCCGCTCGTGCCCGTCCGGCCACTCCGGCTCGACCAGGTCGCGCAGCACGAACCCGGCCGCGACCAGCTCGCGCACCCGGTCGCCGAGCGTGCGGTGCTGCTCGACATAGACCGCCTCGCCGGACGCGTCGTGCTCGACGTAGGGCCGCCGGTCGAAGTAGGAGTGCACCGCGACCAGCCCCTGCTCGCCGGGGTCGTCGAGGAAGACCCAGCGCATCGGGTGGGTGACCGAGAAGACCCAGCGCCCGCCGGGGCGCAGCACCCGGGCCACCTCCCGCATGGCCGCCGCCGAGTCCTCGACGAACGGGACCGCCCCGAACGCGGTGCAGGCCACGTCGAACGAGCCGCTCGCGAACGGCAGGGCGAGCAGGTCCGCCTGCACCAGCGGGACCCGTACCCCGCAAGCCCTCGCGCCGAGCCGGGCGTGGCGCAGCATGCCGGCGGACAGGTCGGTGGCGACCACCTGGGCGCCCTGGGTGGCCAGCCACCGGGCGGCGGCGGCCGCCCCGCAGCCGACCTCCAGCACCCGCCGCCCCCGCACCTCGCCCAGCAGGCGCGCATCCGCCTCGCGCAGGCCCTCGGGGCACCACAGGAAGTCGGCGTCGCCCAGGAACTGGCCGTGTTCGGCCTGGTAGCTGTCGGCGTCAGCGTCCCACCACCCGCGCGCCGCCTGGCGTGCCTCGGCGGCGGTCACCGCCCGGCGCGCCACTCCTGCCCCTCCTGCTGCGTCCACGCAGGTAACGGTACGCAGTCGAGGGGGTGCCCTTGCACGCCGAGGCATCGCACACGGTAAGCTGTTCGATGCGCTCGTGGATCAGCGTGCCTCGGCAGGGAGCAGGTTCGCGGTCGTCGGATACCTCAATCGACATCTGGACGGTCGTTGACGTGTACCCGGCGGCGGGTCCGCAGGCGTCGACACAGTCACCACGACTCCACTTCCGACCGGAGCAACAGCCCACATGACGAGCAGCATCGAGGCCACCTCGAGCGCCAACGGACCAACGAACACCAGCGGGGCCCGGGTCACCGTCGACGACCTCGGCACCGACGAGGCATTCCTCGCCGCGATCGACGAGACCATCAAGTACTTCAACGACGGCGACATCGTCGAGGGTGTCGTCGTCAAGGTCGATCGGGACGAGGTCCTGCTCGACATCGGCTACAAGACCGAGGGCGTCATCCCCTCGCGCGAGCTGTCGATCAAGCACGACGTCGACCCGGCCGAGGTGGTCTCCGTCGGAGACCCCATCGAGGCCCTTGTCCTCCAGAAGGAGGACAAGGAAGGCCGGCTGATCCTGTCCAAGAAGCGCGCGCAGTACGAGCGCGCGTGGGGCACGATCGAGAAGATCAAGGAGGACGACGGCGTCGTCCGGGGCCAGGTCATCGAGGTCGTCAAGGGCGGCCTGATCCTGGACATCGGGCTGCGTGGCTTCCTGCCCGCCTCGCTGGTCGAGATGCGCCGCGTGCGCGACCTGCAGCCGTACGTCGGCCGCGAGCTCGAGGCGAAGATCATCGAGCTGGACAAGAACCGCAACAACGTGGTCCTGTCCCGGCGGGCGTGGCTCGAGCAGACCCAGTCCGAGGTGCGCACCGAGTTCCTGCACAAGCTGCAGAAGGGCCAGGTCCGCAAGGGCGTCGTGTCCAGCATCGTCAACTTCGGCGCGTTCGTCGACCTGGGCGGGGTGGACGGCCTGGTGCACGTGTCCGAGCTGTCCTGGAAGCACATTGACCACCCGTCCGAGGTGGTCGAGGTGGGCCAGGAGGTCGAGGTCGAGGTGCTCGACGTCGACCTGGACCGGGAGCGGGTCTCGCTGTCGCTGAAGGCGACCCAGGAGGACCCGTGGCGGCAGTTCGCCCGGACCCACGCGATCCAGCAGATCGTGCCGGGCAAGGTCACCAAGCTGGTGCCGTTCGGCGCGTTCGTGCGGGTCGACGACGGCATCGAGGGTCTGGTGCACATCTCCGAGCTGGCCGAGCGGCACGTGGAGATCCCGGAGCAGGTAGTGCAGGTCGGCTCCGAGGTCATGGTCAAGGTCATCGACATCGACCTGGAGCGGCGGCGGATCTCGCTCTCGCTCAAGCAGGCCAACGAGGGCTTTGTCGAGGGCGAGGAGCACTTCGACCCGACGCTGTACGGCATGGCG